>DATJXW010000286.1:0-34088 GCA_035499895.1 Polyangiaceae bacterium
CGGCGCCGAGCCGGAGCGCGACGAACCCGCCGAAGAGCGAACGCGCGGCGGAGGCGGACGCCCGGCGCGCCACGGCGCTCAGCGTCGCCGGCGGGAGCGGCGTGCCGAGGGCGTGCGCGCCGGCGAGGGCGAGCGCGGCGAAGCCCGACGCGCTCGACGCGAGCCCGGCCGCGGTCGGGAAATCGTTGTGCGACCGCACGCGCAGGCGCGCGCCGGAATGCGTGAGCGCGCGCAGCTCGTCGAGCAGGCGCACGACGCGCTCGCGGGCGCGCCCCGTCGCGGGCGCGCCGTCGAGCGTGATTTCGTCGGTGTCGAGCCCGGGGTCGGCGCTCGCCGTCGTGGTCGAACGGAGCGCGGCGAGCGTGAGCGAGAGGCTCGGCACCGCCGGCATGTTGCTCGCGGCATCCGCCTTGCCCCAATACTTCGCGAGCGCGATGTTCGCGTGAGCAATCGCCGTGACGCTCCCGGCGGCGCTCATGCCGGCTCCGCGCCGCCCACCGTCGCGGCGAAGCAGGCGAGACCGTCGGCGCGCCAGGTCGCGAGAATCGGCTCCGGATCGCCGTCGGCGAGCGCGACGACGCAGCCGCCGCCGCCCGCGCCCGTGAGCTTCGCGCCGAGCGCTCCGGCGCGCCGCGCCGCGTCGCAGGCGCGTTCGATGCTTTCGGTCGAGACCATCAACCCCGAAAGCAGCATTTGATTCAGATCCATGAGCTTGCCGAGGCCCGTCAAATCGCCGGCTTCGAGGCAGAGCCGTGCGTTGTTCACGAGCGCGGTCACGCCGCTCACGGCCTTGTCGACGATCTCGGGCCGCCGGGCGCGGAGCCGCGCGACGCTCGCCACCATCTCGCGCGTGGACGCGGGAGGGCCCGCGACGGCCACGGCGAGCGGCAGCGGGCGCTCGAGTCGCACGGGTTCGCTGCCGGCCGCCCGCGAAAAATGAATGCAGCCGGAGCTCGCCGCGGCGGCCGCATCGACGCCGGAAGCGTTGCCGTGAAACACGCCTTCCCACGCCGCCGCCGCCGCGAGGACGCGCGCGCCGACGGCCGCCGAGCCGAGCACGGCGTCGGGTTCGGTGGCGAGCACGAGCGCGCGCGCGATGGCGACGCCGAGCGCCGCCGAAGCACCGAGCCCCGAGCCCGCCGGCATTTCGAGCTCGGCCTCGACGGCGTGCGGCGCGACGCCGAGGCTCGCCCGGAGCGCCCCGAGCGCGCGCATGGGGTCGCTGCCGTCACCTTCGCTCCCCGAGCGGGTGCCGAGCGCGAGGCGGTCGCGTTCGGCGGGGAACGCCCGGGCGGTCGCGCCGCGATCGAGGGCGGCCGCGAGCGCCGGAGCGCCGTAAACGACCGCGTGCTCTCCGAGCAGGATCACCTTGCCGGCGGCGCGCGCGCGACGGTCCATCGAAACGCCGCTTTATACCCGGCGCGAGGTGAGCGCCAGCGCGGCGCCCTCGAGGAGCTCGCGCGCCTGACGGGTGACGCCGGCGTCGAGGGCCGCGAGGCCCTGCCCGAGCAGCTCTTCGATGCGCTCCTCGGTCCGCCGCCGCGCGCCGGTGCGCTCGATCACCTCGAGCGCGCGCTTGATTTGCGCGTCGCTCGCGCGGGCATTGCCGAAGGCGGCTTCGAGCACGAGCGGGGTGCGCTTGCCGGCGCGCACGTCGTTGCCGAGCGCCTTGCCGGTCGCTTCGGGGTTCCCGAAAGCGCTGAGGAGATCGTCGGCGAGCTGAAAAGCGATGCCGACCGGCCCCGCATACGCGTCGAGCGCGCGCAAGGTCGCGGGCTTCGCGCCGCCGAGGAGCGCGCCCAAACGCAGCGGACCGCGCACCGTGTAGCTCCCGGTCTTGAGCGCGTACATCGCCTCCGGCTCGTGATCCTTCGACGCCACGTCGAGGACCTGGCCGAGGATCGCGTCGACCTGCATCGTCGCGAACGCCTCGAAGAGGAGCGCGCCGCGGGCGGCGGGGGCGCGCACGCGACCCATGACTTCGGTGGCGAGCGACGCGACGAGATCGCCCGCGAGGATGGCCGTGACCTCGCCGAGACGCGCGCTCTTGAAGGATTTGGTGAGCTCGGCATGGACGGTGGGGCCGCCACGGCGGAGCGCGTCGCCGTCCATCCAATCGTCGTGAATCAAGAGGTAGGTGTGAAGGAGCTCGAGCGCGAGACCGGCATCGAGCGCCGGCTCGAGATCGCCCTCGGGTAGGACGACGCGGTAGCCGGCGACGAGCAGCGTCGGACGCAGGCGCTTACCGCCGCGCAACCCGAGCCTCGCGGCCGATGCGACCAGGGCGGCCACCTCGGGCCCGTACGGCGCCACCTGCGCGAGCTTGTCGGCGAAGAACGTCTCGAGCCTGAGATCGACGTCGCGCTTCACGCTCGCGAGCAGCGCGACGAACGGATTCGGCGGAATCGGTTTCGCGTGACCCCGCCTGGTGCGGCGCCGTCTCCGGGAACTCTTCGAACCCAAAGGCATTTTGGCGGCGGAGCCTAGCATGTCCGCGCGCCCCGGCAGGCGCTCCGCACGCGGAGCTGGCTCTCCCAGCCCATGCGCCGTATCGAGTGGCGACATGACGGATATTTCGGCGCGCAAAGCCGACCATCTCGACCTCGCGACTTCGGGCGACGTGGGGTTTCGCGCGCGGACGACGCTGTTCGAGTGCGTGGAGCTCGTGCACGACGCGCTGCCCGAGCTCGACCTCGCCTCCGTCGATACGAGCACGACGCTCTTCGGCAAGCGCCTGCGCGCGCCGATTCTGATCGCGGGCATGACCGGCGGCACCGCGCGCGCCGAGCGCATCAACAAGGAGCTCGCGGCCATCGCCGAAGAGCGAGGCTACGCGTTCGGGCTCGGCAGCCAGCGCGCGATGCTGAAAAACCCCGCGTCGCTCTCGACCTACACCGTGCGCGACGTGGCGCCCGGCGCGCTCGTGCTCGGCAACCTCGGCGTCGTGCAGGCGAGCAAGCTCAGAACCGAAGAGGTGCGCGGGCTCTGCGCCGCCGTCGGCGCGGACGCCCTCTGCGTGCACTTGAATCCGGCGATGGAGCTCATCCAAATCGACGGCGATCGCGATTTTCGCGGCGGCCTCGACACGCTCGAGCGCCTCACGCGCGAGCTCTCGCTGCCGGTCGTGGTGAAGGAGACCGGCTGCGGTCTCTCGCCGAGCGTCGCCGAACGCCTGAAGACACGCGGTATCCGCCACGTCGACGTCTCGGGGGCGGGCGGCACGTCGTGGGTCGCGGTCGAGATGCACCGGGCGCCCGAAGCGGGCCGCGCGCTCGGCGCGACCTTCCGCGACTGGGGGATCCCGACGGCGGCGAGCGTGCTCATGGTCGCGCGGCACGGCTTCGAAACGATTTTTGCGACGGGCGGCGTGCGTGACGGGCTCGACGTCGCGAAAGCGATCGCGCTCGGCGCGTCGGCGGGGGGACTCGCGCGCTCGTCGCTCCAGGCGCTCGAAGCGGGCGGTCGCGCGGCCGCGCTCGCGTTCTTCGAACGCGTCGAAGCGGAGCTCCGGACCGCGATGCTCCTCGTCGGCGCGCGCGATCTCGCGGCGCTCCGGCAGGTTCCCCGGCTCCTCCGCGGCGAGCTCGTCGCGTGGGCGGGACTCGCCTAATCTCCCAGCTTTCCCTACTCGGGCGCTCCGGCTACTTGCGCACGGGCGGCGGCGGATGCGAGTGCGACGCCGACGACTCGCGGCTCTGGTACGCTTGGCTCGACGCCTTTTGGTAGAGCTCTTTCGCGCCGGGCCACTCCGGATCGCGGCGCATGAGCTTGATGAGCGCCTGCTGAGCGGCGCCGGCCGGCATCGTGCCGTCCGTGAGCCCGAGCTTCACGCGCACGACGAGGAAGCGTTCGTCGCTTTGCGCCACGGAGGCGAGGAGCGCCCGCGCCTGCTCGACCTCACCCGCGTCCAAGAGCTCGTCGACCGCATCGGGGCTCGGGGCGCTGTCGCTCATGATCTCTCCTCATACTATACTGACACGAGGGGCGCTTGATCTATACTTCTTCCCTCTCGCGGAGGTCGCGGAGGACGGCGCGCCCCCGGTCATTTCTCGACGATCGCCGAGTTCTTCGCCCGCTTCGACCCCCATGGCTGACGAGAAGAAGACCCACTCCGACAAGTCGCCCCCGGACCTGAAGACGGAACGCGACCGTTTCGTGAAGAGCTTCAGCCGCGGCTCACGTCTCACCGACGAGTTCATCGCGGACTACGAGCGGCTCCTCGATCGGCTCGGCACGCTCGAGGCGGAGAACGCGAACCTGCGCGCGCAGGTCGCCGCCGATCGGGCCGTGCGGGAGCTCGTGCAGAAGATCGAGCTCCTCGAAGCGGAGAAGAGCGACCTCTTGTCGCGCACGACGCGCGCCGAAGCGATCAGCCATCAGTTCACGACGCGCGTGCAGGAGGTCGAGAGCGAATTCTCGAACCTCGCGAACCTCTACGTCGCCTCGAACCAACTCCACTCGAGTCTCTCGCCCCGCGGCGTCACGCGCCGCATCAAGGAAGTGCTCGCGCAGCTCGTCGGCGCGGAGCGCTACTCGATGTACCTCGCGAACGAGGACGGGAGCGAGCTCGTCCCGATCGCCTCCGAAGGCGTGCCCGGCGGCGAGCTCCTGCCCGTGCCCGTCCGAGGGTCGCGCCTCGGCGCCGTGTTCGAGAGCGGCGAAGCCAAAGTCGAGGAAGAGGGCGATCCGAGCCACGGGGAACTGGACCGGCCGGCCGCAGTGATCCCGCTCGTCGTCGACGAGCGGGTCGTGGGCGTGATTGCGATTTTCTCGACGCTTTCGCAAAAGAAGCGCTTCGACGCCGTGGACTTCGAGCTCTTCCGGCTGCTCGGGCAACAGGCGGCCGCGGCCCTGGTGAGCGCGAGCTTGTTCGCGCAGGCCGAGCGCCGATTGCCCGGCCTCGAGGCCTTTCTCGACTTGAGCGTATGACGCATACTTCAGTCCCTCCGGTTGGCGTAGAGTGAGATCAAGGTGAGCGAATACTCGTGCTTAATCGTCGAAGACTCGCCGATGATGCGGCAGCTTCTGGTGTTCGCGCTCGCGCGCGTGAAGAACCTGCGCGTCACCGAGGCGGACGACGGCGTCGACGGCCTGCGTAAGCTCGCGTCCGCCCGCTACGACATCATCGTGACCGACATCAACATGCCGATCATGGACGGGCTCAAGCTCGTGAAGCGCGTGCGCAGCGATCCGGTGCACAAGGACACGCCGATCGTCATCATCACGACGGAAGGCTCGCAGGAAGACCGGCAGCGGGCGCTCCAGCTCGGCGCGAACGCCTACATCACGAAGCCGATCCAGGCGCCGCAGGTCATCGCGACCGTCAAAGAGCTTTTGCGCATCGAATAGCCGCGTGCGGGTCGGGCCGGGCGCCCGGGTGCTAAGCTCGCGGCCGATGAGCGCTTCGCTTCGCCACCTCGCCCGACGCCCGGTCCGCGACGACGCCGTCGTCACGGGGCCGACGCGCGGTCGTTCGTGAGGCGAGATGGCACTCTGGATCAAAATCTGCGGGCTCACGTCGGTGGACGACGCGAGGCTCGTCGTGGCGGCGGGCGCGGACGCGATCGGACTGAATTTCGTGCCGAGCTCGAAGCGCCGCGTGGACGAAACGACCGCGCGCGCCATCGTCGACGCGGTCGGTGACGAGGTCGAAGTGATCGCCGTCGTGGCCGACGCCGAGCCCGCGCTGCTCCTCGCCTTGCGCGAGCGGGTCGGCGTGGACGCGCTGCAGCTTCACGGCAGCGAGCCGCCCGCGGCGCTCGAGCGCTGGTTGCCGCACGCGTTTCGAGCCGTGCGGATCGCGACGGCCGACGACGTCGCCCTGGCGCGCGCTTACGGAGGGAACCGACTGCTCGTCGACGCGAAGGTCGAGGGCGAGCTCGGCGGCACCGGGCGGACGTTCGATTGGGCGCTCGTGAGCGGGCTCGCCCGGGAACGGTCCGTCGTCGTCGCGGGCGGCCTCACTCCGGACAACGTCGGCGCGGCCGTGCTCGCGGTGAGACCCTACGGAGTGGATACGGCGAGCGGCGTCGAAGGCGGCGATCCGCGGCGCAAGGATCCAGCCAAAATCACGCGGTTCGTGGCGGCGGCGCGCTCGGCGGCGCGGACGGCCGGGCTCGACACGGCCGTCGGCGTGGATTACCGGGGAAGCTAGGATCCATGAGCGTAGCAGCGCGCAGCGGTTATTACGGCGAGTTCGGCGGCCGGTTCGTGGCCGAGACGCTCGTCCCCGCGCTCGAGGAGCTCGAGCGCGCGGTCGACGAGCACGTGAGGAGCGAGTCGTTTCAGAAAGAGTGGCGCGGCTTGCTCGCGAGCTACGTGGGGCGCCCGACGCCGATTTACCGCGCCGACCGGCTCGTGGACGCGCTCGGCCTCGAGCGCGGCACCGAGATCTGGCTCAAGCGCGAGGACCTCTGTCACACGGGCGCGCACAAGATCAACAACGCCATCGGCCAGGTGCTGCTCGCCAAGCGCCTCGGCAAGATGCGCATCATCGCCGAGACCGGCGCCGGCCAGCACGGCGTCGCGACGGCGACGGCGGCGGCCATGCAGGGCATGCCGTGCGACGTGTACATGGGCGTCCTCGACGTGGCACGCCAGGCGCCGAACGTCTCACGCATGAAGATGCTCGGGGCGCGCGTGTTCCCGGTCGACGCCGGCTCGCGCACGCTGAAGGACGCGATGAACGAGGCCCTGCGCGACTGGGTGACGAACGTCGCGACCACGCACTACTGCGTCGGCTCCGCCGCGGGGCCGCACCCCTACCCGCTCATCGTGGCCGAGTTCCAGCGCGTGATCGGCGACGAGGCGCGCGCGCAGCTGCTCGAGCAGGCGGGCCCGCCGGACGCCGTGGTCGCGTGCGTGGGCGGCGGCTCGAACGCCATCGGCATGTACCGCGCGTTCATCGACGATCCGGTCGCGCTCTACGGCGTCGAGGCCGCGGGCGAAGGCGTCGAAACCGGGCGGCACGCCGCCACGCTCACGGCGGGGCGCATCGGTGTCTTGCACGGCGCGCGCACGCGGGTGCTCGCGAACGAGTTCGGTCAAATCATGGAAGCGCACTCGATCAGCGCCGGGCTCGACTACCCGGGCGTCGGTCCCGAGCACGCCGGGCTCGCCGCGAGCGGCCGCGCGACGTACCTCACGGCGCGCGACGACGAAGCGGTCGAGGCCGCGTACCAGCTCGCGCGCGCGGAAGGCATCGTCCCCGCGCTCGAAACGTCGCACGCCCTCGCGCGCCTCGGCGACATCGCGCGGCGCGAGCGGCTGCGCCTCGGGCGCCCGGTGCGGCTCGCCGTGTGCCTTTCGGGCCGCGGCGACAAGGACCTCGCGACCCTGCTCGAACGGAAGCCATGAGTCGGATTCAAAAACACTTCGATGCGCTCGCTCAGAAGAAGCGCACCGCGCTCGTCGCCTACCTCGTCATCGGTGAACCGAACGTGGAGGAGAGCCTCGACTGCGCGCGCGCCGCGCTCGACGCCGGCGCCGACGTGCTCGAAATCGGCGTTCCGTTCAGCGACGCGACCGCCGACGGGCCCGTGATCGCGGCGGCGCAGTACCGCGCGATGCAGCAGGGCGGCTCGTTGCCGGCCGCGCTCGAGGTCGCCGCCTCGCTGCGAAAGCACAGCGAAAATCCGCTCGTCATCTTCAGCTACATGAATCCGGTCGTCGCGTTCGGCGAGTCGCGCCTGCCGTCCGCGGCGCGCGAAGCCGGCGTCGACGGCCTCTTGCTCGTCGATCTGCCGCCCGAAGAAGGCGCCGAGCTCCGTGCCGCCGCGGCGCGCGAGAACGTCGCCGTCATTCCGCTCGTCGCGCCGACCACCGGCCCCGCGCGCGAGGCGCGCATCTTGGCGGCGGGGAGCGGCTTCGTTTATTACGTGTCGGTCGCGGGCGTCACCGGCAGCGGCTCGGCGCCGCTCGCCGAGGCGGGCCGCAAAGCCGCGGCGCTGCGCGCGCGAGCCGGCATCCCGGTCGTCGTCGGTTTCGGCATCAAAACCCCCGAGCAAGCGCGCGAAGTCGCGGCGGCGGGCGTGGACGGCATCGTGATCGGCACCGAAATCGTGCGCGCCGTGGTCGAGGCCAAGGATCGCGCGGGACGCGTGAAGGGCGTCTCCGAGCTCGTCGGCCGGCTGCGGCGCGGTCTCGATCAGGCGTGACCGAACGCGCTCCGACGCGCTGAACGCGCCGCTACGCGGTCGCGGTGAGCATGCGCACGGCGTAGCCCGTCTGCGAGCTCGCGATGATCGCGCCGTGGGCGACGCCGCCTCCGGGCGCCTCGCCGACCGATCCGACGTTCACGATGCGCACGTCGGCGACCTCACGCTCGAACGGCACGTGGCTGCCGCCGCACACGATGATGTCGCCCGGCTCGTCGCCGAGCAGCGCGATGATCTCGTCGTCCGTCATGTCGAAGCTCAAGGGCTCGCTCGGATCCGCGGGCGAGCCGTGCACGACGAGCATGTTGTGCCCGGACTCGAGCGGCAGCGTCGCCGACTGCGGCAACTTGCCGAGCCGCGCGATGATGAGCTCACCGAGCTCGGCGTGCACTTGCTTCAGCCGCTCGATGCGCGACTTCTCGCCGGGGCTCGCCGCGGCGAGCTTGCTCGGATCGACCTGGGCGAGCGCGCGATCCCCGAGACCCTGCACGCAGAGCGCGCGGTGCTCGACCAGGATCTTCCACACGCCGAGCGGGTCGGGACCGGGGAAGCACAGATCGCCGCACGCCACGAGCTTGTCCCAGCCATAGGCGTCCGCCTCGCGCATCACCGCCTTCAGCAACTCGGCATGACCATGGATGTCGGAGACGCACAGAAAACGCATGGTGCCGCGGCTTCGACAGCCACGAGAGAAGGCGTTACTGCGGCCACCCGCGGCCGGCAACGGGGCCGCGCGAGGCACCCGAAAAACCCACCGGTTCTCGGGCCGTGCGATGCTGCTCGCGTGGCGCCGGACGACCTCATTCGCCTCGCCGAGTCCATCGACGCGGATCGCGCGCGGCGCCTGGCGCGCGATCTCGGCAGGCGACCCGTCGCGATCTTGCTCGGAACGGCGTTTCCGCCGCTCACCCCGCAGGCCGGCTGGCAAATCGAAGCGGTCGACGCGCTCGCGAGAAGGGGCTGGCGCTCGGAGCGGCGCGGGTCGGAGCTCACGCGCCTACTGCCGAAACCCGGAGGGCGCGAGCGCGCGGGCGCCGAGGAGCGAGCGCGCGCGCTCAGGCGGGCCGGCTGGGCCGAAAAGTCACGCATCGCCCTGCGCGAGCTCTTGCCGGTCCAGTTCGGCGGGGCGGAAATCGACGTGACGTCGCGGGAGCTCAGCCGCCTCGCCGACGCGCTGCTCGAGTTCGCCCTCGCCGAGGCGGAAGCCGAAGCCGCGGCGCGCTTCGGGCCGCCGCGGCAGAAGAACGGCGAGGCCTCGCGCGTCGTCGCGATTGGGCTCGGCAAGCTCGGCGGCCTCGAGCTCAACGCCGGCTCCGACATCGACCTCCTGTTCGTGTACGACACCGACGAGGGCGAGAGCTCGCTCAGCCTGCACGAGCACTGGACGCACGTCGTCCGGCGCGCGGTCGAGCTCATCGAGACGCCGAGCCCGGACGGCTTGCTCTGGCGCATGGACCTGCGGCTCCGGCCGGAAGGTTCGCAGGGCGCGCTCGTGAACGCGTTCGAAGCCGTCGAGCGCTACTACGAGCGCTGGGGACGCCTGTGGGAACGAGCCGCGCTGCTCCGCGCGCGCACCGCGGCCGGCTACGGCGCGCTCGGCCAGCTCTTCGAGCGCGACATCGTGGCGCCCTTCGTCTATCGCCGCGAAGTCGACCCGACGCTCGGCGAGAGCCTCGCGGAGCTCGTGCGGCGCTCGCGAGCCGAGCTCTCCCCGGACCCGAAGCGCGATTTGAAGCTCGGGCGCGGCGGCATCCGCGAGGCCGAATTCTTCGTTCAAACGCTGCAGCTCGTGTGGGGCGGCCGCGAGCCGAGCCTGCGCGTCACGAGCACGCTGCCGGCGCTCGCGCGGCTCCGGAGCCGCGGCTTCGTGAGCGACGTCGAGGTGAGCTCGATCGCCGAATCCTACGCCCTCTTGCGCAAGCTCGAACACCGCGTCCAGTGGTTCTCGGGCGTGCAGACGCACCTCTTGCCGCTCGGGGACGACTTCGGTCACCTCGCGCGCACCATGGGCCTCGGCGAACGGGCGCTCGGCGACGCCGTGGCGCGCGCGCGAGACACCGTGCACGCGATCTTCACCTCGCTCGCGCCGACGCGCGCCCGGACGAGCTCGGCCTTCGAGGCCGTCGCGGCGGCGCTCAGCGGCGACGGCGACGCGCTCACGCTGCTCACCGAAGCCGCCTACGGCGACGCCGAGATCGCCGAGCACCTGCGCGCGCTCGGACGGCGCCCCGACGATCTGCTCGGCGAGCTCACGCGCGATCGCTTTCTCGAGCTCCCCATCGCGGTGCTCGACGAGCTCGGCAATTCGCCGGACCCGGAGCAGGCGGCGCGCTTCTTGCGGGCTATTTTGGCGCGATTTCCCTCGCCTGAGCCGTACGTCGACGCGCTCGGACGCGACCGCGTGGCGCTCCGCAGGCTCGTGACGGCGCTCGCTTCGAGCGCGTTCATCGGCGAGACGGTGCTCGTGCGACCCGAGCTCGCCGACACCATCTTGTTCGGCGCCGGCGCCATCAGCGACCCGAGCGCGGCCGTCGACGTCGAGATCGCGGCGCAGATGCAGGGCCTCGCGCCGGACGCCGACGCGGAGGAGCGGCGCGACGCGCTCGTGCGCGGCCTGCGCGTCGCCAAACAGCGCGTGATGGTCGAGGTCGCCACCGCCGATCTCGCGGGCACCATCGGCACGCGCGACGCGACGCGCTTGCTCGCTCAGCTCGCCGACGAGGAGCTCGGGCGCGCCGTGGAGCACGTGCTCGGCGAACGCGGAGGCCTCGCCGTCATCGCCATGGGCAAGCTCGGCGGCCGCGAAATCGGCTACGGCTCGGATCTCGACGTCGTGTTCGTCTACGATCCGGAGCGAGCGCCCGAGCCGGACGAGGCGGGCGCCTGGTATTCGCGCGCCGCCGGCCGCGTGATCCGGCTGATTTCCGAGCCGCACGTCGCCGGTCCGGGCTACGAGCTCGACACGCGCCTGCGGCCGTCCGGCTCGCACGGCATGCTCGTCACCTCGCTCACCGCGTTCGCGCGCTACCACGGCGTGCGCATGCCGGGCGCGGACGGCGCGCCGCTCAGCGGCAGCGTCGGCTCGAGCGGCGCGGCGTGGGAACGGCAGGCGCTCCTCCGCGCGCGTTTCGCGGCGGGCGACCCCGAGCTCGGCGCGCAAGCCATGGGCGTCGCCGAGCGCGCGGCGTACGACGGCGGCGCGGCGCAAGCCGCGGAGGTGCATCACCTTCGCATGCGCATGGAACGCGAGCTCGGGCGCGAACGGGCCCACCGGCTCGATCTCAAGACGGGCCGCGGGGGACTGCTCGACGTGGAGTTCGGCGTGCAGCTCTTGCAGATGCAAAACGGCGCCGACCCCGCCGTGCGTTCGCCGGACACCTCCGTCGCGCTCGAGCAGCTCGCCCAGCAGGGCTACCTCGACCCCGACGACTACGACGCGTTTCGCGAGGGCTACGGCTTTTTGCGCCGGCTCGAACAGCGCATCCACGTGCTCTACGGAACGGGCTCGAGCGTGGTCGCGACGAGGGCGCCCGGGCTGCCCGCGCTCGCGCGGCGCATGGGTTATCGCAGCCAGCCGGGCGCGCCCGCGGAAAGCGCGCTCCTCGCCCACTACCGCGACGTGACCGAGAACGTGCGGCGGGCGTACCTGAGGGTGGTCGGGGCCACGGAGCCCTGAGGTGAGCGAGCTCGTCGTTTTCGATTTCGACGGCACGCTCGTGACGCGGGATTCGTTCCTCGATTTCTCGCGCCGCTACTGCCGCGCGCATCCGGCGCGACTGGCGTTCGCCGTGGCGCTCGCGCCGCTCGCGGCGCTCGTGCGGCTGCGCTCGCTCGGGGGGGCGGCGTCGGTGCTGCTCTGGGGCATGACGTTCGGCGTTCCGGGCCGGCGCTTTCTCGCCGAGCTCCGGCGCTACGCGCGGGAGGAGCTGCCGCGGCACGTCAATCCGCTGGTTTTCGCCGAGCTCGAGCGGCACCTCGGCGACGGGCGCCGCGTCGTGGTCGCGACCGGCACGCTGCCGCTCTTCGTGCGCGCGCTCGTGCGCTCGCGCGACCTCACGCGCATTCCCGTGGTCGGCACGCGCCTCAAGCGCCGTTTCGGCGGCTTCGTCGCAGAAACGCACTGCATCGGCCGCACCAAGGTGCGCGAGCTCGAGCGCCGGCTCGGCATCACGGCCTGGACCACCGTGTACACCGACAGCTTCGCGGATCGAGCGCTGCTCCGCGCCGCCTCCGACGTGGTGCTCGTCGGCCCGAGCCGGCGCACGCTCTCGCGCACGCGGCTCCTCAACCCGGCGAGACTGCGCGTGCTGTGAGCAAATGCCGTGTGGCGTCCAGCCTTGGCCGCGGGGGACGCTCCGTGTCGCCCGCGTCGCGAGCGGTCGCGTCAGCGCTGCGCCCTCAAAATCCGCGCGGCGTCGAGCGCGCCGTACGTGAAGATGATGTCGGCGCCGGCACGGCGCAGGCACGTGAGGCTCTCGATGAGGCAGCGGTCGTAGTCGAGCCAGCCGCGCTCGGCGGCGGCCTTGAGCATCGCGTACTCCCCGCTCACGTGATACACGGCGACCGGCAGGCTGCTCGTTGCGCGGACGAAGCGAATCACGTCCGCGTACGGCAGGCCCGGTTTCACCATCAGCCAATCGGCGCCTTCGGCCTCGTCGAGCGCGACCTCGCGCGCGCACTCGCGCAGGTTCGACGGATCCATTTGATACGTCTTCTTGTCGCCGGCGCGCGGCGCCGAATCGAGCGCGTCGCGGAACGGGCCGTAGAACGCGGACGCGTATTTCGTGCAGTAGCTGCAGACGAGCACGTCGCTCAAGCCGGCTTCGTCGAGCGCGCGCCGCACGGCGCCGACGCGGCCGTCCATCATGTCCGAGGGCGCGACGACGTCGGCGCCCGCCCGCGCCTGCGCGACCGCCATCCGGGCGAGGATGGGAAGCGACTGGTCGTTGTCGATGCGGCCGTCGACGACGACGCCGTCGTGGCCGTCCGACGAATACGGATCGAGCGCGACGTCCGTGATGACGACGAGCTCGGGCAACGCCTGTTTCAGCGCCCGCACGGCGCGCGGCACGAGCCCCGACGCGTTCGCGCTCTCCGAGCCGCGGGCGTCTTTTTGGGACTCGGGGATCAGCGGAAAAATCTCGACGGCGGGCACGCCGAGCGAGAGCGCCTCGCGCGCCTTCTCGACCAGCAGATCGACCGTGAGCCGCGCCTGACCGGGCATCGACGCGATGGGCGTCGCCGTCGCGTTCCCTTCCTGGACGAAGAGCGGCAACACCAGGTGTTCGGGCGAGAGCTCGGCCTCGCGCACGAGGGCGCGAATGCCCGGAGAGCGGCGATTGCGGCGCGGCCGGACCAGCATGGTCCGACTCTAGCATCGGCTCCCGCACTCACATGCGCTCTTTGATGCCGCGCCTCACGAGCCAGAGATTCGCGGGCACGCTCGTCGCGAGGCCGACGAGCATGCCGCACTGCAAGAACAGCCAGTGGACGGGTGAGTGCGGGTCCTGCCCGCGTCCCCCGAGCACGGCGTGGGTGAGCGCCATCCAGGCGTACATGCCGATCTGGAACGCGACGAGAGAGAACGTGTCCGCCTTCAAGGCCGCGACGATGCCGCGCCCCGGCGGCAGGCCCTTCATCGGCACGATGGCGAAGTATTGGAACGCGATGCCGAGCACGAACGCGGCGACGAACTCGAAGACGTAGGAGGTGAGCAAAACGGAGCCGAGCAGCGCCGTCGCGCCGGCCGCGACGAGCAGCGTGTCCACGACGACGTCGCCCACCATGCAGCCGGCGCCGCAATGGGTCGCGCCGAGGAGCGCGGCCTGCCAGAGCGGGCGCTCCGCGTGCCCCGCCGCGTGCGCGTGACGAGGCGCGGCGTTCCGCGCCGCGGCGCGGCCGAACGTGAAATACGCGAGCACCGCGAGCGGGCCGGCATAGAGCGCCGTGAGCGGCCAGACGACGTTCATCACGGCCATGGGCTGGCGCCGCAGCCAGGCGACGTCGCACGCCACGACGAGCGTGCTCACGCCGCTCAGAGCCAGGCTGATCCAGGCGACGCTGCGCAACGTTTCGTGCATGGCGCGCGGTCATCCACGAAACGAGCCAGCGCCCTTCGGGTCGCGTGGAGCCGGAGAGAGCGGCCGAGCGTCGAGGATTGCCGCGCGCGGGCCGAAATGTCGCGCGGCGCCGGCGCTCAGCGCCCCGGCTCGAGCGCCACGTCGAGGTTCTCTTCGTCCGAGAGCCGCGCGACTTCGCGCCGGAGCTCCGAAAGCGCCACCTGCGAGGGCACTTCGATGCCGGCTTCGAGCTCGAAGAGCGGCGTGCCGCTGTCCGCCGCGTAACTCACGCGCGACTCGAGCGACGCCACGTTGATGCCGCGGCGGGTGAAGAGCTCCGTCACGGCGCGCACGATGCCGGGGCGATCGACGCCGGCGACGCGCACCGAGTACGGCAGAAAATCACGCTGCGTGACGCGCTGAGTGCGCTTGAGCAGCACCTTGAGCCCGAGCTCCGACTCGAGCCGCGGCGCCTGACGCTCGACGTCGGCGACGCTCGTTTCGGAGCCGGAGACGAGCACGAGCAACGCGAATTCTCCCCCGAGAATCGCCATGCGGCTGTCCTCGAGGTTCGCGCCGGCGGTGTGGAGCAGCGCCGAGATCGCGTTCACGATGCCGGGCCGATCGGGGCCCACCGCCGTCAGCACCAGGTGGCTCTCCGCGCGAGTCATGCCCGGCAGTCTGCCAGATTGCGCGGCGGCGGGTCAGCTCAAGCCGAGGAATTCGAAGAATTGACGCGCGGTGCCCGCCGCCCCGCCGCTCCGCTTGCGCTTTTGCTGCTCGCGGTTCCATTCGGCGATCTTGTCGTGCCAGTCGTCGTTCGCGGCCTCGGTCTTCGCGTCGAGCTCGCGGATCTCCTCGACGTCGTTTTTCCCGTCGAGCTCGTACTTGCAGTCGGCGGCTTGGATGAGCTTTAGGTGCCGGAGCTTGCCGTCCTTGCCCCAGGTGGGATCGAACGGGAAGATGCGGCAACCGAGCGGGCGGCTCGTGTAGATGGTGCAGCGGTTGTCCTTGCCGAGGTAGTGGCAGCCGCCGCGGGTGTGGCGGAGCACCATGACACGCTTGCCCTGCCGCAGCTGGACGAAGCCCTCCGGCTCGTCGTCCATGTCGATACCGTGCCGGTCGACCCAGCGAATGAAGTCCTCGGGCTTGTCGCCCGTGCGGCGAGCGATACGGCGCACGTCGCCCGCGGTGAGGGGCAAAAGCGGCTCTTTGCAGCAGTTGCCGCAGCCGGTGCAGCGAAAGCGAAGCAGGCTTCGAGCTTTGGGGGTCACGTCGCACCTCTACACCGGAGACCGCGGCGGACGATCGTGAATTTTGGAGCGAGTTCGGGCCGCGCACGGCGGCCGTGTGCTCGGGCCCGGGATGTGCCATCCTAGTTTTCGAGGATGTCGCTGAAGATCGATCAGGATCATTCGCGGTTCCGGGCGATCGTACGGGGCAAGATCCGACAGAACCTGCGGCGTTACATCTCGCAGGGCGAGCTCATCGGCCGGAAGGGCAAGGATCTCGTCAGCATTCCGATCCCGCAGATCGACATCCCGCGCTTCGTCTACGGCGACAAGCAGCGCGGCGGCGTCGGCCAGGGCAAGGGCGACGTGGGCGACCCCGTCGGCGGCCAGGAGCAAGAAGGCGACGACGGCCAAGGCCACGCCGGGCAAGACGCGGGCGAGCACAATCTCGAAGTCGACGTGACGCTCGACGAGCTCGCCGACATCCTCGGCGAGGAGCTCGAGCTTCCGGCCATCGAGAACAAGGGCAAGAACCGCATCGTCTCGGCGAAGGATCGCTACACCGGGATCCGGCGCGTCGGCCCCGACTCGCTCAAGCACTTCAAGCGCACGTACAAGGAGGCGCTGCGTCGCTCCGTGGCGAGCGGCGTCTACAACCCGAAGGATCCGATCATCGTGCCGCAGCACGACGACCGGCGCTTCCGTTCGTGGAAGGAAGACGTGGAGCCCGTCGCGAACGCCGTCATCATCTACATGATGGACGTGTCGGGCTCGATGGGCGACGAGCAGAAGGAAATCGTCCGCATCGAGAGCTTCTGGATCGACACCTGGCTCCGCCGCCAATATCAGGGCCTCGAAAGCCGCTACATCATCCACGACGCCGTCGCGCGCGAAGTCGACCGCGACACCTTCTTTCGCACGCGCGAATCGGGCGGCACCATGATTTCGAGCGCCTACAAGCTGTGCGGGCAGCTCATCGATCAGCACTATCCGAGCTCGGAGTGGAACATCTATCCGTTCCATTTCTCGGACGGCGACAACTGGTCGATGGACGACACGCTCTCGTGCATCGAGCTCTTGAAGACGGACATCCTCACGCGCGTGAACATGTTCGCCTACGGCCAGGTCGAGAGCCCGTACGGGTCGGGGCAATTCGTGAAGGACCTGCGCGAGCACTTCTCGGAGGACGAGCGCGTGGTCACGAGCGAGATCCGCGATCGGGACGCGATCGTCGGCAGCATCAAGGATTTCTTGGGCAAGGGTAAGTAATGCCGATCTCTCCGAACCAGGCCGACCTGCCGCGCTACCTGCTCGTCGAGCAGGAGAAGATCGAGGCGATCGGGCGCCGTTACGGCTTGGATTTCTTTCCGGTCGTGTTCCAGATGCTGAGCTACGACCAGATGAACGAGATCGCGGCGTACGGCGGCTTTCCGAACCGTTACCCGCACTGGCGCTTCGGCATGGAGTACGAGCGCTTGAGCAAGAGCTACGAGTACGGCCTCTCGAAAATCTACGAGATGGTCATCAACAACAACCCCTCGTACGCGTACCTGCTCGAAGGCAACAGCCTCACGGACCAGAAGCTCGTGATGTGCCACGTGCTCGGCCACGTCGATTTCTTCAAGAACAACTTCTCGTTCCGCTCGACGGACCTCGACGCGGGCGAGCCCATCACCGATCCGGTGCGCAAGCGCGGCGGCGAATACGACCCGAATCGCCGCTGGATCGACAAGATGGCGAACCACGGCGCGGCCGTGCGGCGCATCGTCGATCGCTACGGCATCGCGCGCGTCGAGCAGTTCGTCGACACCTGCCTTTCGCTCGAGAATTTGGTGGATCCGTGGTCCCGCTTCGTCCGCCGCCGGCGCGACGAGGTGGTGGAGGAGGAGCCGACGGCCGTCGAAGTGCCGCGCCTCCGCTCGAAGGACTACATGGAGGAATTCATCAACCCCGAGGAGTACATCGAGGAGCAAAAGAAGAAGATCGAGGAGGCGCGCGAGAAGAAGAAGGGGCGTCACCCCGCGAGCCGCGAGCAAGACGTGCTCTTGTTCTTGATCGAGAACGCGCCGCTCGAGCGCTGGGAGCGCGCGCTCTTGAGCATCGTGCGCGACGAGGCGTACTACTTTGCGCCGCAGATGGAGACCAAGATCATGAACGAGGGCTGGGCCTCCTACTGGCACTCGAAGATGATGACGAGCGACGTCTGCGACTGGAGCGAGATCGTCGATTACGCGGAGAACAACGCGGGCGTGATGGTGACGAGCGGCGGGCGGCTGAACCCGTACAAGCTCGGCGTCGAGCTCTACCGGAGCGTCGAGGATCGCTGGAATCGCGGGCAATTCGGCCCCGAATGGGAGGACTGCAACGACCTCGACCAGAAGCGTCACTGGGACCTCCGGCTCGGGCTCGGCCAGCAGAAGATTTTCGAGGTGCGCGCGCTCTACAACGACGTGACGTTCATCGACGAGTTTCTGACCGAGGACTTCGCGCTCGAGCATCAGCTCTTCAGCTTCGGCTGGTCGAACCGCAACGAGCGCTTCGAGATCGACTCGCGCGAGTTCAAGAACGTGAAGGAGCGCCTGCTCTCGCAGCTCACGAACTTCGGCAACCCCTTCATCTACGTCGAGGACGCGAATTTCGAGAACCGCGGGGAGCTCCTGCTCGTCCACGACCACCGCGGGGTCGATCTCCGCGGCGATTACGCGAACGAGACGCTCGCCGCGCTCGTGCGCATCTGGCGCCGGCCGGTGAACCTCGCGACGCTCTCCGACGGGAAGAAGACGCTGCTCCGTTTCGACGGCAAGGAGCACTCTTCCCGTGCCGACGCGCCCTAGTTTCGAGCCGTTTTGGGCGCTTTCGGCGCTCGTCGCCGCGAGTTGCGCCGGCGCGCCGCCGCCGGTTTCGGCGACTTCGGCCAGCGCGCTCACACCGGCCACGACTGCGGCTCCGCGGTCGTCCGCCGCGCGTGCTTCGACGCCCGCGCCCGCCGCTCCCGTCGAGCCGAGTCGCGGCGCCGCTCCGGCAGTCGCAGCCCCGGCGACGAGCGCGGCCCCGCCTCCCGCGCCCGCATCCACCGCTCTCGCCCGCGGCACGAGCTCCCCCGCCGACGCCCCCCTCGCCGAAGGGGACGCCGCCTTCGAGCGGGACGATCTGAAGCACGCCCTTGCCGCGTACCAGCGCGCCAAGCGCCTCGCGCCGTCGGACCCCGCGCCGGTTGCCGGCATCGCGCGCGTTACGCTCGCGGCGCCCGACGTCTCGCTCGCGCTCGGCTCGGCGCCGAAAGACAAGCGCGTCCTCGCTCTGCTCACCGCGCTCGACCGCGCCCGCACGTTCGAGCCCGACTACGAGCCGGTCGACCGTGAGCGCGGCAAGACGCTCTTCGTGCTCGGCCGCGGCGAGCAGGCCGTCGAGGCGCTCGAGCACGCCGTCGCGCTCGTTCCGAACGACGTCGAAGCCGTGTCGACGCTCGCGGTCACGCTGATTTCCCTGGGACAAAGCGAGCGCGCCATGCCGTTCTTGCGGCACGTCGCCGAGCTCGAGCCGAACAGTGCCGAGCCGTTCACGAACCTCGGCACCGCGCTCTTGCTCACCGATCACGTGGGTGAAGCGGCCGACGCGTTCGCACGCGCCGTGACGCTCGAGCCGAGTTCGGCGCGCACGCACTCCGACCTCGGCACGGCGTGTCTCGCGCAAGGACGCATCGAAACGGCGGTCGCCGAACTCACGCGCGCAACCGAGCTCGATCCGAAGCGCGCGACCTACCGCTCGAACCTCGCCCACGCGCTCGAAGTCGCCGGCCGGCTCGCGGAGGCTTACGCGAGCGCGACACGCGCGACCGAGCTCGATCCGAAGCTCGGTTCGGCGTGGCTGAACGTCGGCACGGCCGCCGCCAAGCTCGGGCATCTCGACGACGCGCGGCGCGCGTTCGAGCGCGCCAAAGCGCTCGACCCCACCGATCCCCGGCCCACGACGGACCTCGCCGAGCTCGAAGAGTTCAGCCGGACGCAGCACTGAGTTGCATCATTGCCGTTCGTGCGGACGCCGCGCCCCCCGAACCAGCACTCACCACGACTCGACCCGGGCCGGGCTCCGCGCCGCGTCGAACGTGACGTGCTTCTGTACGCGCGCGACGCGCAAGTCGTAGTGCGCGTAGTACCGAGCGCGGCCCGCGCGCTGCGCTTCGGCGTGCTCCAGCCGCGCGCGGAACCCCGCGATGTTCTCGAGCGAGTCCCAATAGCTCACGGTGACGCCGAGACCGTCCGCGCCGCGGGCGCTCACGTGGCTTTGATAACCGGGCGTCGACGCGGCGAGTGCCTCCATGCGCTCGGCGGTCGCGCCGTAGTCGGAGGCATCGTTCGTGCGCTGGCTCGTGAAGATCACGGCATAGCTCGGGCCGGCGACGACCCGTTCGTGCACCGAGCCGTCGAAACGGACGCCGTTGTGGATCGAAACGGGCCTCAGCGCTCGCTCCGCCGCGGCTTCGCGTTCCCAGCGCTGAAACGCGGGCAGCGCGTAGACGGCGTCGACCCACCCGCGCGTCACGGCGCCGACGTCGAGGCCGTACGAAACGATGCGCGTCGCGACGGGCGCGAGCATCGCGTCCGCGGCCGAAAACGCCCCGAACAAGAATGGGCCGGCGTCCGTCGCCTCGGCGCGCGCCGTTTCGACCATTTTCTCGAACCGCGCGAACTCGGCGCGCCGCGCGGGATCGAGCTCGACGCGCGTCCCGAGCGCGAGGTTCATCGGGCAATGCCGGCGTAGCTCGGCGAACCCCGCATGCATCTCGGAGGCGATGGAACGCGCATGCATGCGCAAGCCGGCGTCACGCGGCCAGAGCGCCTGCTCGGGATGAAGCTCCGCGAGCGTCTCGACGACGGCGAGCGACTCCCAGACGAAGCGTGACCCGACGCGCAGCACCGGCACTCTGCCCGTCGGCGAAATCGCGCGGATGCGCGCGGGCGTCCCGGCGTCCGCGTAGACGAAAGACGTCTCCGTGAAGGGAATGCCGTGGTGCGCGAGCAAGAGCCACGGCCGCATGGACCAGGACGTGTCGTTCTTGTCGACGATGAAGAGCTCGAGCTCCGCCATGCCCGCAAGCATAGGGCCGATCCCCGCGAAGGAATCGGCCCTAGCGTCGACGCGAGCAGAGAAACTACGGCGCGACGATGGCCGTGAAGTTCTGGACCGCGGCGCCGTTGCCGCCGTTCCAGATCTCGAAGCCGCCGAACACGTCCGTGAGGTACCAGCTCGAGGAGATGCCGTGCGACGCCGCGTCGGTGAAGAACGGCTTGAGATCGAACGCGCTCACGTCGTTCACGTCGCCGCTCGCCGAGACGTAGGAGACGACCGGCGCGTTCTGGTTCGACACCTGACAACTGCCGTTGCTCGAGCCGGTGCCGCCGCGCGGCCCGACCCACACGTTCCAGGCGTGGCCGTCGATCATCGCCGTCGCCATCGAGCTGCCGATCGGGTGGAAGTCGCTCGGCGAGTGGAACCAAACCATGACGAACCCGGACACGCCGTCGCCGTAGCAGGCCGTCGGCGGGCTCGACGCGAACCAGATGTCGTAGGCCGCGTTCATCTGCCCGCTGCCGAGCGTGTACTTGAACGAGGTATTCACGCTCGTGATGGCGCTGATCTGCTTCGGCAGGTGATCGTCGGAGCTCGTGTCGTACGTGCCCATCTGCGTGTCGCCGTTCGCCCCGATGTAAATCGACGGGAACGACGCGGGCGCGCTGCTGCCGCTGCCGGTCATGTTGCTGACGGTGAAGCTGTTGTCCTTGTACGTCAGCGTCTGATCGGAGCCGCTCGGATTGCCCCAGTTGTTGTTCTGGATGATGTAGCTGTGGCCGTCGACCTTCACCTTCACGCGCTGGAAGTCGAGGTCGGTGCTGCCCGAACCGCCGATGGTGCCCGTGAGCGAGCCCTGCGTGCCGCCCGTCGGCGCGTCCGCAGCGCTGTCACCCGCCGCGAAGCCGTTGATGCAGAAGTTGTAGGGCGTGGTCGACGTGGCGCCCGGCACCAAGAAGACGACCGCGGAGATCGGCGTCGTGCCGTCGTAGTTCGTGCCGGTGCCGTCCCAGCACTTCGTGTTGAACATGCTGTACGGCGCGAACACGGGGCCGGCCGCGTCGGTGATGGTGTAACACCAGCGGTGGTCGGCGTTCGTCGCGCCGTCTTGCGCCTGAATTTGCACGCGCAGTGTGAACGCGCCGGTCTTCGAAAAGTTGATGGCGAGGCCGGTTTTCTGCAGCGCCACGCCGGGCGGGCCGTCCGCGGAGGCGGCGTTCGGATCGTAGGTGCAGTTCGCGGTGGCCGAGTCCTGATCCAGGTTGAAGCCGAGCAGCGCGACCGACGCGTACGTGTTGCCGACGGAG
Source organism: Polyangiaceae bacterium (assembly GCA_035499895.1). Lineage (GTDB taxonomy): Bacteria > Myxococcota_A > Polyangia > Polyangiales > Polyangiaceae > PMG-095. The sequence continues at coordinate 21,825 of DATJXW010000286.1, forward strand.
CCCATCGCGCAATACGAGCCGTTCATCGCCTGACCCATCGTGAAGTCCTGCGGCGAGACGGTCGTGCGCATCGTCGCGGTCGTGTCGGTGTCGATGCCGGTCCACGCGCAGCCGTGCCAGTCGCCTTCGCTCCAATAGCCGGGCGGGTTCGTGCCGGTCGTGCCGGTGCCGGCGGAGCCGCTCGTACCGCTGCCCGCCACGGCGCCGGTGCCGCTGCCCGCCATCGAAACGCTGCCGCCCGTCCCCGGCATGCCGCCCGAGGAGACGACGCTGCCGCCCGTCCCCGGCATGCCGCCCGACGCAACGCTGCCGCCCGTGGTGCCGCCGGTCGTGCCGACGGAACCGCCCGTCGCGGTGGCGCCGCCCGTAGCCACCGAGCCGCCGGTGCTGCCTCCGGTACCGGTCCCACCCGTGCCGTGACCCGCCGTGCTGGTGGTGTTTCCGGAACCGCTTCCAGCCGAGCCACCGGCGCTCATCCCACCCTTGTTCGAGTGGCTACTGTCGTCGTCGTCGGAGATCGCTTTCGGGGAGCAGCCCCAGATGACGGCGAGCGCCGCCACACTACCGGTCACAAGGGAGGTCAGTCGATTCATCGTGAACCCAAGAATTACATCCCGACGCCTTCCACACAAGGAAGCCGGGCGAGATCGTTCACGCGGGCAGCATGAAAATCTCCTGTCGAAACCTAGAAAAATCCAGCCACGCTAAGCCTACGTGCGAACGAGACTGATGCGCTCGGCGCGTTGCGCGGTGACGACTACGGCTGCGGCACCATGCCGACTTGAACTTCTTCGCGCACGCGCGGGCTCTCGAACGGCAAGGGACCGGTGCGAATGCGAACGGTGACTTCGCGGTCGGCCGTGAGGTGTCCGACGAAGGCGTTGAGCCCGTCTCGCGCGCCGGAATTGTCGGAATCGAAGGCCCCGCGCACGAGGTAGAGACCGGGCCGCGCGAACGTGTCCTGCGGGCAGATCTCGACGAGGCGGCTCGTGGCCGTGATGGAGCCGCCCGGCTTCAAGAGCGTGAACGCCTGGCGGTCGGGCGCGCGATCATCGGGGCCGGGGTTACAGACTTCCGTGCCGTCGACGCCCGTCACCTCGAGCGTCACGAGCTCGCGACGGAAGTACACCCGCTCCGGCGTAGAGCCGTGGTTCGTGAGCGAGACCGTCACCGTCGCCGACGACTCGCTCGCGGCGTCCGAGCCCCGTGTCAGCTCGAACTCGAGACCGCGCGCCTCGACCTTGGGCGGCGGCTGGTAGTCGGATCCGAGCTCGAACGGCGTGCCGCGGAGCTCCTTGACGCCGCCCGCCGGCTCGCCGCTCGCGTCGATCATGGTGACCTGGCCCGACGCTTCGACCACGGCGTCGACCGCGCCGGCGTCGGCTCCGGCGTCCGTGACGCCGCCGTCCACGAGCTCCGGCGTTTTCGGCGCAATCGCGGCGACGAACGGCGGCGCGGGAGCCTCCGTCTCTTCGGCGCGCTTGCCCGCTTTCCAAACCGTCTTCGTCTTCGGCTCCCAGCCGAACGTCGCCGTCACGCGCGCGCCCGCGACGAGCGGCGACTTCGGACCCTCGGACACGCAGTAGAGTCTTGGATCGAACGCCTCCGCGAGCCCGTGGCCCGGAGCGAGCTCGACGACGTAGCTCAGATCGGCGCGCGCCGGCCGGAGCTCGTCCGGAAGACGGCAGAGCGTCGGCTTCGGCGGCTTGACGTGCTTCTTCGCGTTCGGGTCGGACGGCGGCTCGACCTCGAGCGTGAGCAAGCGCGGATCGAACACGACGCTCATCGTCTCGCTGCCGCGGTTCACGACGGCGAACGCCCAGTCGTCGTTCGGTCCGATCTCGACGACCTCGAAGCGCAAGCCGTGCACGTTCGCGTCGTCGGGCGTCGGCGTGCCGCTCTCTTCGAGGGCTTTTTCCACCAGGGCGTGATTCATGCCGTGGTCGACCGCCGCCTCGCCGCCCGCTCCGCCTTCGTTCCCCGCGTCGATGCTCGCGTCGACGCTGATCGGCGCGTTGTCGGCGACCTCGGGCGGCTTCGGCTGGCGCGCGCAGTGGGCCACGAAGGCGAGGCAGAGCGCCGAGCCGGCGAAGAGGGCGAAGCGTGCGTGCATGCCGGGGCCGGGAGTAGCACAGCTGGAACCGGACGATGAAGCTGTCGTCGTCCGCGCCGCGGGCTACGCTCGCCGGAGCGTGGATTTGCGCGGACTCTACCCCCTCGTCGATCTCGATAGTCTGGAGCAACGAGGCCTGTCGCCGCTTGCGTTCGCCGAGCGCGTGCTCGCGGCGCGTCCGCCATTGCTTCAACTCAGGGCCAAAGCGGCCGGCGCGCGCGCGACGCTCGAGCTCCTCCGTGCGCTCGCGCCGCGCTGCCGCGCTCTGGGCACACTGCTCTTCGCGAACGATCGTCCCGATCTCGCGCTGCTCGCCGGGGCGGAAGGAGTGCACGTCGGCCAGGACGACGTGCCGCTCGCCGAGGTCCGCCGTTTCGCGCCGAGCTTGCGCGTCGGAGTCTCGACGCACGATCTGGCTCAACTCGAGCGAACGCTCGCGGAACGTCCGGACTACGTCGCGTTCGGACCCGTGTTCGCGACTCCGTCGAAGCGCGGGCACGAGCCGGTCGTCGGCATCGACGGTCTCGGGCGCGCGCACGCTCTCGCGCGGGCGGCCGGCGTGCCGCTCGTCGCCATCGGCGGCATCGATCTCGAGCGGGCGACGCTCGCGCGCGCGCACGCGGAGCTCGTCGCGGTGATCGGAGCGCTGCTGCCGCCCGACGCTACCCTCGACGACGTGGAACGACGCGCGCGCGAGCTCTCACGCCTGCTCGCGCCGTGACGAAGCGAAGGCCGCTCGTCGACGGGCGGGGCGAAAAGGGGCCGCGCCGCGGCGAAATGGCACCGCGCTGAAAGCCGTCCGAGCGCGAGCGCCGCTCTCCGGGCGCGGAGCCTCTGGCACGTCGGATGCACGATCCATCGGCATGTGGCGACACTCGACAGCAATGGTTGCGTTGTTCGTGGTCACCGTTGGCCTCTTCGGACTCGCGCTCGTCGCGGGCTCGACGTTGCTCGCGTTCATGGCGCTCATGGGCGGTCTCGTCGTCGCGTTCGTGCTCGCGACGGCGTGGATGCGCCCGACGAGCTACCCACCCGAACACCACCCGAAGGTGGACCGCGTCTTCCACGATACCGCTCCGTGACGAGCGATTTCGGCGCGGGCTCGCTCCGCTACTCCGCGAAACGGGCGGCGGAGCGGGCCCGCGCCTTGGCAGCTTCTTCTTCGCGGTTTTTCGGCGGCGCAGTGGTCTCGAGTGAATCGACGAGCTCGCGCGTGACTGAGAAGATGCGCTCGACGGCCTCCTCGAACGCTCGCGTGTTCTTGTCGCTCGGCTTGCGCGTGCCGCTCACCTTGCGCACGAACTGCAACGCCGCGGCGCGGCATTCCTCGTCCGTTGCCGGCGGCTCGAAGTTGAACAGGGGGCGGATGTTGCGGCACATGGCCCGCGGAGCCTAGCGCCGGAGGACGCACGCGGCACTCAGCCGGCGCGCAAGCGCACGAACATCGCTTCGAGCGCGAGCGCCGGCTGGACGTTGCGCTCGACGGCGTCGATCGCCTCGAGCACCGTGCGGTGCTGCAAGGCGCGACCGAGCGCGCGCGCCGGATCGGAGCCGATCGAGCCGCGCGCCTCCGCCGCGACGGCCTGGGCGAAAAACGCGAGCTGCGCCTTGAGCCCGTCGCGGTCCTTCTTCTGCCCCTCGGCGAGCTTCAACGCCGGCGCCAGATCGGGCGCCGCGAGCGCCGCGAACGCCGCCTCCGAAAAGGCGTCGCGCTCGCGCTTGGCGTCCGCGTCCGCGAGCTCGAACGCGAGCGAAGCGCTGCCCTGGGCGAGCGGAGCGACGGCCGGGTCGAGCCCGCGGGCCTCGAGCAGCGCCGCGACGACGCGATCGGCGAGCGGGGCGAACCGCACGGGCAGCGTGCGCGAGCGAATGGTGTCGAGCAGGCGGCTCGGGCGGCTCGTGAGCAGGACGAAATGCGTGCGCTCGTGCGGCTCTTCGAGCGTCTTCAGCAAGGCGTTCGCGGCTTGCACGGTGATTTCGTCCGCGTCGCGGACGATGAACACGAGAGCCCGACCCTCGTGCGGGGGAAAGCCCACGCGCGCGAGCACGATGCGCCGCACCTGCTCGACGCTGATGCCCGTGGCCTCGTTCGAGCTGCCGCCGAGCAGCCCGCGATACAAGCCGCGCCCGAGCAACACGACGTCGGGGTGCAGCGGGACGTGCGGCTCGTCCCCGCTCAGCGTCACGGCGCGATGGCACGCGCTGCAGGCGCCGCAACCGCCGCCCCGGTCGCACACGAGCGCCCGAGCGAGCGCGAAGGCCGCGAGCTCCTTGCCGACACCGGCCGGCCCTTCGAAGCGATACGCGTGATGCACGCGTCCGCTCGCGAGCGCGCGTTCGAGCGTCGCGACGGCCGACTCCTGACCGAGGAGCTGTGAGAAGGCCACGCCCCGGTCGCGTAGCACCGGAGGATGCGGGCCGGTAACGGAAGTGTGATACTGGGGCGTCTTTTGCCCATGTCGCACGTCGAGGAACTGCTCCGTCCCGAGCTCGCGGACATCAAGCCTTACCTGCCCGTGCTCGGCTCGTTTCGCGTGCGGCTCGACGCCAACGAAGCGCCGCCGCTGATGGGCGCGCACGTCGCCGAGCGCCTCGTCCGCGAGGTCGCGCGCGTGCCGTTCGAGCGCTACCCCGACGCGACCACGTCCGAGCTCCGGGCGGCCGTCGCGGAGCGACTCGGGGTGCGATCCGAAGAAGTGCTGCTCGGCGTCGGCAGCGACGAGATCATCACGATGCTGCTCACGGCGTTCGCGCGCCCGCGGCGCGGCAACGAGCCGCCCGCCGTGCTCACGACGACGCCGACCTTCGTGATGTACCGGCTGAGCGCGAAGCTGCGCGGACAGCGTGTGATCGAGGTGCCGCTCGACGCGGAGTGGGACCTCGCCGAGGAGAGCCTGCTGCGCGGCATCGAGATGGCGGAGCCGCACCTCGTCTTCATCGCGAGCCCCAACAATCCGACCGGCGTCGTCGCCCGGCCGGAGCGCCTCGCGCGCGTCATCGAACGGGCCGAACGCTCGCTCGTCGTCATCGACGAGGCCTACGTCAACTACGCCGATCGCGACGTGCTCGAGCTCTTCAGACGCCACGAGAACGTCGTCGTCCTGCGCACGCTCTCGAAAATCGGCTTCGCGAGCCTGCGCGTCGGCTGGCTCGTCGGCAACGCGAAGCTCGTCGCCGAGCTCGACAAGGTGCGCTCGCCGTACAACATGAACGGCCTGTCGCTCGCGCTCGCGACGGTCGTCCTGCGGGAGCTCTGGGGCGACGTCGAGCAGCTCGTCGCCGCGGTGAAGAGCGAGCGCGCTCGGCTCGTGAGCGCGCTCTCCGCTTTGCCCTCGCTCGAGCTCACCCCGAGCCAGGCGAACTTCGTCTGGGTGAAAACGGCGCGGCCGGCGGCCGACGTTTTCAGCGAGCTATCGGCGCGGGGAGTGCTCGTGCGAAGCTTCCACGCGAGCGGCGGTCGCCTCGCACGGCAGCTTCGCATCACCGTCGGCACGCCCGCGGAAAACGACGAGCTCGTCCGGTGTCTGCGCGAATTGGCTTAGGACCGCTGGTCCTCTCCGTGTTTCTCACGTCGTGTCTCGGCGGGGGCGGCGTCGCGCGCATCGTCGACGGGCGCGTCGAAGAAGGTCGCGCCGTCGACGAGGAGGCGTACGCGGCGTCGCTCAGGGCCGGCGTTTTCGACGCCGCCGGTGATCGCGAGCGCGCCCTCGACGAGCTCGAGCGGGCCATGGCCGCCGATCCGGACAGCCCCGAGCTCCTGGCGCGCTACGGCGACGTCTCTTGCCGCACGGGCCGCGACGGCGCGCCCCGGCCCGCGACCGCGCTCGCGGCGTTCTCGCGCGCCATCAACCTCGACCCGACGTACGCCCCGGCCTGGCTCGGCCGCGCGCGCTGCCTCGAGCTCCTCGGGCGCGCCCGCGAGGCGCTCGCCGCCGCCAAAATCGCCGCCGATGACGACCCGCTCGACCCTCGGGCCACGGTGCTGATCGCGCGGCTGCTCTTCGCGGCGGGCGATCCGCCCGCGGCATGGGCTTGGCTCGACGGGCTCGCGGCGTTCCTGCCCACGTCGCGGGAAGCGCAGCGAGCATTGCTCTCCGCCGCCGAGCTCGAGCACGACCCCGTACGCGCGCACCTCGCGATCGGCGCGCTCGCCACCCTCGGCGAGCGTGTTCCCGGCTCCGAAGCGACCGACTTCACCGAAGCCCTCGGGCGCGGTGATCTCGCCGGGGTGCGGCGCGCGGCGCTCGCGCTTCACCTCTCGGACGGCGCGCTCGCGCTCCGCCTCGCGAGGACGGCGCCGCGGCTCGGGCTCGAGCAGGCCGAAATGGTGCTCGCCGCCGACCCGACCAACAGCGACGCCTGGATCGCGGCGCTCGCGGCGGCCGACGCGCTCGGCGATCAAAAACGCTTCGGCGAAGTGCTCGGCTTGCTCGCGCCAAAGCCGCTGCCCCCGAGCGCGGCGGGGCTCGCCCTGTTCACGGAAGTCCTCGCGCGGCATGCGGGAGACGACGGGCGCGCGGCTCTCGCTCACGCGCTCGGCGGCGGCGGGCCGTGAAGGACGGCGAGCGAGCGCACGAGGTCGCGCGCGCCTTCCACGAGCGCTTCGGCGCGGTGCCGGAGGTCTTCTCGGCGCCGGGGCGCGTGAACCTGATCGGCGAGCACACCGACTACAACGCGGGGTTCGCGCTGCCGATCGCGATCGCCGAGCGCGCCTACGTCGCGGGTGCCCGGCGCGGCGATCGGACCGTGCGCTGCTACTCACACGAGCTCGGCAAGGAGCGGAGCTTCGTGCTCGCGCACGCCTGGCAGCGGCGCGGGGACTTCGGCGACTACGTCGAAGGCGTCGCGCGAACGCTCGAGTCCCGCGGCGTCGTCCTCGCCGGCGCGGATCTGTACGTGAGCTCGGACGTGCCGCTCGGCGCGGGCCTTTCGTCGTCGGCCGCGCTCGAGCTCGCGACGGCGCTCGCGCTGACGACGCTCGCGGGCGCGGAGCTGCCGCCCCGGGAGCTCGCGCTCGTCGGGCAGAGCGCCGAAAACGACTATGCCGGCGTGCGTTCGGGCGTGATGGACCAGCTCGCGTCGGCGCTCGGACGGGCGGGCCACGCGCTCTTCATCGACTGCCGGTCGCTCGAGGTGACCCCCGTGCCGCTGCCGAAATCCGGCGTGAGTTTCGTCGTCTGCGACACGGGCGTGCGCCACGCGCACGCGAGCAGCGGTTACAACGAGCGCCGCGACGAATGCGGGCGCGCGCTCGAGCTCTTGCGGCGAGGCGGCCGTCCCGTCACGAGCCTGCGCGAAGTCGGCATCGAAGAGCTCAACGACTTGGGCGCGCTCCTGCCCGAACCCCTCGACCGGCGCGTGCGTCACGTCGTGCGTGAAAACGCGCGCACCTCGGCCGCCGTCGACGCGCTCCGGCGCGGACACCTCGCCGCGTTCGGGCGGCTCATGAACGGCTCGCACGCGTCGCTGCGGGACGACTACGAAGTCAGCGCGCCCGAGCTCGACTTCGTGGTCGCGCAGGCGCAGCGCGAGCCGGGCGTCGTCGGCGCGCGCATGACGGGCGGCGGCTTCGGCGGCTCCGCCGTCGTCTTGGTCGACGCGGCGGACGTCACGCGGCTCTCCGAAAACCTCCGACGAACCTTCCGCGCGCGCTTCGGGCACGACCCCGTCGTTCGCGTCGCCGTTCCGAGCGACGGCGTGCGGCGCGAAACCACGCCGCAGGCCTGACGCGGCGCCAGGGCTCGTTCACGCGCGGCGGCGGCGCCGAACTCCGAGCAAGAAGAGCCCGCAGAGGCTCGCCCACGTCCGGTCGGAGCCGCCGCCGGGCGCCACACTGCAGCCGGTGCCGTGTTGGCTGCTCGGAGCCGCGAGCGCCGGGGGAGTCGGCGACGCTCGGCCACCGGCTCCTGTCGTGCCGCCCGTGCCGCTCGCCGCGGGTTCGCCGGCCGTCTCCTCGCCGCCGCCGCCGTTCGCGGCGTTCGTGCCGCCTTTGCCGCCACCGAGGGTCGTTCCACCTTTGGCGCCGCCGCCCTTCGCTCCGCTGCTCGGGCCGCTGCCGCCCGAGGTGCTCGTGCCGCCGGCGCCGTTGCCGCCCGTTGCGGCGAGGGGCGGCCGCGTGGCGTTGTAGGCGTCGAGCGCGGCGTTGATCGCGTCGGTGTTGTCTTCGATCGTCTTGCCCTGCCCGCTCGTGCCTTCGCGCGCGATGATGCGATTCGGCGGCTGGTTCGAGAAATCGGCGGGCCAGGTGCCGACGTCGCTCGCGTAGCCGCGAACGACGCCGCCCTGCGGCAGCTCGATGCGCCACGGCGCGTCGGACTGGAACACGTCCGGATTGCATTCGATGACGCGCGTCGCCTGGTGCACGTTGCTCTCGTCGGGCAAATCCGGATTGAACGTGAAGAGCGGATCGAGCGTCATCTCGTCCGCCGACATCGTCGTGTAAAGGCGCGTCACGTGCGGGTGCGAGCTCACGAGCGTCTGCACGTATTGAAACGGGTCGATCACGACCTCTTTCAGCTTGTCGAGGAGCTCGGCGCTCGTGGGCGGATTTTCGACTTGGTCCGCGTAGCAACCCGGGCAGCTCTCGAATTCGTCCCAGGTGAGACCGTCCGGCAACGTGACGACCGCTTTCACGGCGTCCCAAAAGCCGTCGTAGGCACTGAGGTAACCCGTGGTCGTGTCCATGAGCTCGGTGAAGCTCGAGTACTCGTAGCCGTTGACGATCGACCAATTGGCGTCGTCGTACGGCGTCCACACGGCGTGCGCGAGCGAGTCGGTGCTCGAGGCAAGCTCGGTGACGAACCCCTGCCCGCCCGCGTCGTCGGCGGCGGCGCTGACGACGTCGTCGTAGTTCGAGGACGGATTGAACCAGTTGATGCGCGCCTCGTTGAGCTCGAGCGACAGGTAATTCTGCGGGACGGCGCGCGACTCGCCGAGCAGCCACGTCAAAACGCCCATGTTGTCGTTCGCGGAGACGGCCGTGAGCTTGATCGGAATCGACGCCTGAGTCCCCGAGTACGTGAGCACGATGGGACGGATGGACCCGGTGTCGGCGCCCTTCGTGAGCTTCAGCGCGAGCAGGTACAGTCCGTCCGCGAGGTACGGCCCGAGCAAATCCGGCGCTCCCTGCGGCACGTCGTAGCCGTTGTCACCGAGCCAGCTCACGGCCGCCGACGCGGGATCGCTCACGGTCGTGTCGAGCGAGATCACGGCCCAATCGAACGAGCCGACCACCCCGCTCGCCTCGACGTGCACGCCGTTGCCTCCGCCTTCCGAAGCCGCGCCGCCCTCACCCCCCTCACCCGCCAGGGCACCGGGCGCCCCGACGGTGTCGTCCCCGGGCTTGCAGGTGCCCTCGATGGTCGTGGTCATCGTGTATTGCGGGTCGGTGGCGAGCTGCAGGCGCTGCAGGGCCGTCTCGGAAGCCACCTTGATTTGGTCGCTCGTCGGCACGGACGAAATCGGCAAGAGCCAAGAGAAGTGCTGCGACGGCCCCTGGTAGAGGATCTCGATCACCGCCGTCTGCGTGCCGTCGCCGTTGTCGGCGAAGAGGATGCGTTCGGCCGCTTGGTTCACCGGGTTCACCTGCGAACAGAAGAACCCGCCGCACGCCTGCGCCCGCGTGGTGGTGCCGACGACAGAGGCCGCCACCGTCAAGCCCACCAAGCTCGATAAAATTCGCTGTTTCATCCACCAACTCCTCCCGTAACCGAACGACACGACGACGCGGCTCATCCCTTGCGGCGGCGCCAGAACCCGAAGAGCACCAGGCCGAACAACGCGGCCCACGGTTCTTCGGGACCGCTCTGAGCGAGCGCGCACCCGCCGCCCGACTCGTGACCCGACGGTTCGCTTTGCCCCGCAGGCGTGCTCCCGCTCGCGCCGCCGTTGCTCGTGCTGCCGGCCGTGGCCGCGCTGCCCGAGCTTCCGGAGACTCCGCCCGCGGCGCCCGTGCCGCTCGTGCCGGCGCTCGAGTTGCCTCCGCTCGTGGCGACGCCGCCGGTCCCGGCGCCCGTCGTGCCTCCGTTCCCGCCGCTGCCGCCGGCACTGCTCGCCGGCGTGGGCGGGAGCGACGCGTTGTAGGCGTCGAGCGCCGCGTTGATCGCGTCCGTGTTGTCCTCGATCGTCTTGCCGTCGCCGCTGTCGCTCTGGCGCGTGATGACGCGGTTCGGCGGCTGATTCGAGAGCGCGGTCGGCCAGCTGCCGGTCGTGCTCGGCGTGCCGCGCACGACGCCGCCCTGCGGCAGCTCGATCCGCCACGGGGCGTCGGATTGATAAATGTCCGGATTGCATTCGATCACGCGCGTCGCCGTGTGCACGTTGCTCTCGTCGGGCAAATCCGGATTGAACGTGAAGAGCGGGTCGAGCGTCATCTCGTCCGCCGACATCGTCGTGTAAAGGCGCGTCACGTGCGGGTGCGAGCTCACGAGCGTCTGCACGTCGCGAATCGGGTCGATGACGAGCGTCTGGAGTTGATCCATGAGCTGCGCCGGCGGCACCTGGATCTGCCCGGAGTAGCAGCTCGTGCACTGCTTGAAGTCGGCGAACGTCACGCCGTCCGGCAGGGTCACCACCGCCTGCACCGCGTCCCAATAGCCGTCGTACGAGCCGTAGACTTCCTGCGTCGTCTGCAGAACGTCGTCGAAGCTCGAGTACGTCCGCGACTTCACCGCGTTCCAGGTCGCGTCGTCGCTCGGACCCCACACGACGTTCGCGAGCGGGTCGGTCGGCCCGGCGAGTTCGGTGACGAAGCCCTGGCCGCCGGCGTCGTCCGCGGCGGCCGTGACCACGTCGTTGTAGTTCAGGGACGCGTTGAACCAGTCGATGCGCGCTTCGTTGAGCTCGAGTGACAGGTAATTCTGCGGCACCGCGCGCGAATCACCGAGGAGCCACGTCATCACGCCCATGTTGTCGTTCGCGGAGACTGCCGTGAGCTTGATCGGAATCGACGCTTGCGTCCCCGCGTACGTGAGCACGATCGGGCGAATCGAGCCCGTATCGGAGCCTTTGGTGAGCTTCAGCGCGAGCAGGTACAAGCCGTCGGCGAGATAGGGCCCGAGCAAATCGGGCGCTCCGGCGGGCACGTCGAAGCCGTTGTCGCCGAGCCACTTCACCGCGGCGGAAGCCGGGTCGGTGACGCTCGTGTCGAGCGAGATCACGGTCCAATCGAACGAGCCGACGACGCCGCTCGCTTCGACCGTCACGCCGCCGCCCGCCGCGCCGCCGCCGGTGCCGCCCGTGGAGGCCTCGAGGACGCCGCTCGAGCTGCCCCCGGCGCCGGTGTATTGGGGCGTCGGCTCGGGTTTGCAGGTGCCCTCGACCGAGGTCGTCAGGGTGTATTGGGGATTGGTCGCCGCTTGCAACCGCTGAAACGCGATGTCGGACGCCACCTTGATTTGGCTCCCCATCGGCACGGACGAAATCGGCAGGACCCACGAGAAATGCTGAGACGGCCCTTGATACATGATCTCGATCACGGCCGTCTGCGTCCCGTCGCCGTTGTCGGCGAAGATGATGCGCTCGGCCGCTTGATTGACGGGCTGCACCTGCGAGCAGAAGAAACCGCCGCACGCCTCCGCCCGGGTCGCTCCAGCGATGACGCTCGCGGCCGCCAAGAACCCCACCCAATAAGCTCGAACGTAGTGCTTCATCGTCGTCGTCCCTTCGAGAGGTCGTCAGTGGTCGAGTCGGACATTCCGGGCTTGGTTTCGGCCGCTTTGGCACATTCCGGCACAGGAATTCGCCCGGATCCGCGCGTGGCCGTGGACTAAGCAAGGAGAGTGCCGCCCTCGTTTTCGGCGACTCCACGCCTCGACTCGCGGTGTTCGCGCGCGCGGGTACGGTTCCTGCTCGAATGCCGGTGGCGGATGCGATTCCTCGCGACCTTGTTCTTCGCCGCGGCGCTCGGCGCCTGCTCTTCGGGGCGTTCCGAAGACGCGGCCGCGCCCCCGGCGCCGGCGCCGAACAACGTCGAGCTCGGCGTGCCGGGCGGACCCGACGGCCTCGATTTCGCGCCGCTCGCCGCCGACGCCGAGCTCGATCTGCACACCTTCGGCCAGGGCGGCACGCACGTCTTGGTCGGCGTGCGCACCCTCGGCTTCGGCATCCGCGCCTACGTCGGCTTCACGCTCACCGACGAGACGGGCGGCAAC
>DATJXW010000287.1:0-24442 GCA_035499895.1 Polyangiaceae bacterium
CACCTCGTCGCTCTCGGCGTGCACGCGTTCGAGCGGGCGCCCGTGCGCCAAGTTCGAGCTCGCGAGCACGGCCGCGCCGAAGAAGCCCGCCGTGCGCGAGACGCGACCGACGCTCGAGCTCGGCACGATACTGGTCGCGAAGAAGAACCCTTCGCCGGCAAAGAACGCGGTGAGCATGAAATCGGTGCCGCGATCGCGGCCGAGCACGAACCCGCCCACGCCGCCGCCCACGAGCACGGCGCCGCCCGCGTAGAGCGCGGTGGCGTCGAAGGCAGAGAGCGGCCGTTGCGAAGCCCGCGCGACGCTCGGCCCGCTGATCGCCATGGCACCGACCAAGAGCTCGAGGCTCGGTAAAATCCAATTGGGCTCACGGCGCGGCACGCGATCGAACGCGTCGCGGAGGGCGTGGAGGCGCGCGGGCTCGACGGGCTCGGGGCGCGGCGCCTCTTTCACGCGCGCGGCCGGCGCGGCGACGCTGGCGCCTTGTGTGGCGGCCGGCGGGGGCGGTACGAGCGCGGGCGCGAGCGCGGAGGTGAGAAACGCGGCGACCGCGTCCGTCGCCGTTTCGCAGGTGGCCGCGGGCAGCGCTTGCGAAACGTCCGCGCCGTGCCGTTTCATGCCGACGACGAGCGCGGCCGGCGTGCCGTCGAGCGTGACGGCGACGTTCTCGGAGTCACCCGCGTCCGGCGCGCTCGCGTGCGCCGCGATGCCCGCGCGCCGGAGCGCGTCGACGAGCTCGCCGACCTCGACGCACGTCGCGCCGGGCGGAGTCGCGATCGAGACGGACGGCTCCGCCGCGCGCGCCCTCGTCGCGAGAACCAGAGTGCACGCCGCGAGCGCGGCCGCCCATGCGCGTCGAACGGCCGTCAAAAGCGCCCCACGAGCGAAACGCCGAGCGGTGCCGGGCCCGGGCCGAGCGAGAGCTGCGCGAGTCCCGCCTTCTCGAGCGCGCGCTCGTAGCCGCCCCGAATCGAGCCGCGCGCCGCCTCGATGCCGACGGCGGCTCCGAGACCCGCGAACATCGCGAGGTCGAAAATGAAGACGTCATCGTGCTTTTTCGCGTGCTCGACGGCGGGCACGCTCGCGGCGGCGAAGCCGGCCGCGGCCGGCGTCAGGACGAGCCAATACGGAACCAGCGGATCGGCTCGCGCGAGCTCGCGCTCGATTTCGGCGGCCCGCGCGCGCGTGAGCGGCTCGCTCGAGAGCTCGTCGCGCATGGCGTGCAGGCGGCGGAGCGGCCGGTGGCGGAAGAGATTGACCGACGCGAGCACCGCAGCGGCCATGAAACCAGCGCCAACCGCGCCCTTCTCGTAGGTCGTCGTGTAAAACGGCAGACTCGTGAGGAGCAAGCCTTCGCCCGCGAGAAGGCTCGCGAACATGGCGTCGCCCGCGTAGTCGCGACCCGCCACGAGCGCGCCGATGCCGCCCGCGAGCTCGATGCCGCCGCCCGTGAACACGAGTGCCGCGTCCCGGGCCGTCGTCTTGTTGCCGACCTCGAAGGCGCCGAGCGTGACGAGCGCGGAGCCCGAGAAAATCTCCAAGCTCGGCTTGACCCACGCCGTGCCGCGGCCCGGAACGCGATCGAGCGCGACGCCGAGGGCGAGAGTTCGTTCGCGCTCGGCCCACGGGTTCGGTGCGTTTGGCGCGAGCGTGTGCGCGGGCGGCGCGGGACGCGGCGTCGCGCCGGTGTTCGTGTCCGCCGGAGCGAGCGCCGAGGCGAGAAATGCGGCGACCGCGTCCGTCGCCGTGTCGCACGTCGCGGGCGGCAAGAGCTCGGTCGCGTCCACGCGATTGCGCAGCAGCGTGACGCTGAGCGCGCCCGGCGTGCCCTCGATCTTCACGGTGACGGCGGCCGTGGGGGAGAGCGAGGCGGCGACGCGAGCGCGAGCGAGCGCGTCGACGAGCTCTTTGCCGTCGACGCACGTGGCGCCGTCCGGCGCGTTGACGGCCACGGCGGGCTCCGTGGAAAAGGCGGGTGTCGTCGCGAGGCAGAGACACGCGGCGCAGAGCGAAGCGAAGCGGCGGGCTTTCAACGCAGCATCAGTGTCGCCTGGAACGCGAAATCTTCGCCGTGCGGGGTTTTCGGCTGGAACGGCGCGAAATGACGGTCTTTTTCGTTGGGGTCAGGCGGTCACCCCTCCACCCAAAAAAGGCCAGGCGTGCGGCGGCGGGTCAGCCGGCGTTGCCGAGATAGGCGCGCACGGTCGGCGGGAGTCTGCGGCGAATGAGCGCGGACTCGAGCTCGTGGGCCGGTGTCTGCGCGTCTTCGGAGAGCAGGCGGGTGGTCGCGCCTTCGCGCACCGCGACGGGAATGCCGTCGCGGAAGAGGATGCGGTTGCCGGCGAGCGCGGCGACGCGGCGGCCCGGCGTGAGCAGGCCGACGACGTTGAGCGGATCGGCCGCGCTCACGGCGACGAGCGCGTGATCGTGCGGCTGCTTGCGCGTCGCGCGGAGCGCGGCGACGGCGTCGGGCAGGGCGTACTGCTCGCCGCTGAAGCCGGCGACGAAGCGGCCGCCGCGGATCTCGCCGCGCGCTTCGAGCCGGCGGTAGCAGCGGAGCAGCTCGCGCCACGGCGGGAGCGCGCCTTCGCGATCGATCACGCGCCGGAAGACGACACCCCAGCGCCGCAAGAGCGTCCACGCGACGGCCTCGACCTCGTCGTCGTCGAGCTCGGCGGCGGGCTCGGGCGTCACTCCGAGGAGTGACCAGCGTCCGGCGCCCGCGAGCGCGTAAACCGGCCCGCGCCCGCGCTGGCGGCCGTATTCGTGTTTGCCGCGCCGGTTCGCGGGCACGAGCAGCGCGCGCAGGCCGCTGAAGCCGTCGGAGCCGACCAGGCCGCGCGACACGAGCTCGCCGAGCGCGATTTCGACTTGGGTGCGCACGAGGCCGCTCGCGCGCACGAGATCGTCGAAGAAGGACGCGCCGCCGCGTTCGAGCGCCGCGCGCACGGCTTCGGCGTCGGGCGAGAGCGGCGTTTGGTTCGCGACGCCGGCTCCGAGCGCGCGCCAGCGGGCGACGGCGGAGCGCGGCACGAGCGTGACGGGTGTCGCGCGGACGGGCGTCGCGCCCGAGCCGCTCGGCGTGCGGCGGAGCCAGCTCGTTTGGCCGGCGAGGCACAAGCCGTCGAGCCACGCGGCGTCGTACTCTTCGAGCCGCGCCGGCAAGAGATCCGATTCCCACGCGCTCGCCGGCGCTTCGAAGCCTTCGAGGATGTCGAGCGCGGCGGCGACGCCGGTCGAGCCGGCGAGTTTTTGGCTCGGCGCGACGCGCTGCCAGGCGAGCAGGAAGCGCGTGAAATCCTGCTGCGTCACCGGTTCGATTTCGGAACGCAGCCGGTCGATGGTCGCGCGGTGGATGCGCGCGAGCAGCCGCCGTTCGCACCATTCGGCGCGTCCACCCGGACGGAACGAGCCGCGGAAGACGACGCCGTCGGCTTCGAGCGACGCGAGCGCGACCGTGACGGCGTCTTCACCGACGGCGAGCGAGTGCGCGAGCTCCGCCACGGTGACGGGGCCGAGCCCTTCGGCGCGCGAACGCAGGAGCTCTTTGAGCGCGGCTTCGAACGTCGGTGCTTCGCTGCCGCGCGGCGGGCGAGCGACGATGACGGGCTCCATGCGCGCGCCGGGGTGGACGGCGAGGAGCTCCGCGAGACGATCGGCGGCGACCCAGAGTCCGCCCGCGACGTCGAGGCGCGTCGCGCGGCCACGGCTCGTGAGGGCGTCGAAATGGGCCGTCAAATCATCGCGCCGGCCTTCGATTTCGGTCATGAAACCCAAGACGCCGAGCGCGTCCGCGAGCTCGTCGGGGTCCCGCGGGTCGGGCCACGCGTCCCCCGAGACGCGCGCGATCGCTTCCGGGTCGAGCGCGCCCAAATCCTTCGCTTGCGCGGGGTCGAGCCAGCGGCGGCTCATCACCGCTTGGGTGCGGCGTTCTTCGAGCGGCGCGTCGTCCAGAAAGGCGTAGGGCTTGGCGGTGAGGATGTTCGCGGCGAACGGCGACGGCTCGGTGAGGTCGCGCGCGACGAGGCGGAGCTCGCCGCGTTCGATGCGTTCGACCAGCGCGACGAGGCCGTCGGCGTCCATCGCTTCGGTCGTCGCGTCGGCGACCGTCTGGTTCACGAGCGGGTGATCGGGGACTTCACGCGGGCCGCTGAGGTTTTCGGCGCACGCGACCTGATCGGGGAAGCAGACGGTGAGGAGGTCGTCGGCGTCCATGCGCTGAAAGCGGGGCGGCACCTTTTTGCCGCCGCGGAAGCGCAGCACGGCGAGGGCGCGCTGCGTGTTCCAGCGCCAGCGCGTGCCGAACATGGGCGCGACGAGGAGCGCCTGCACGAGGACGTCCCGCGCGGTCTTGCTGTGCACGTAGTGCCACACGTCCTCGACGGCGAAGCTGTGCGTCGGGCCGAGCGAGAGCACGATGGCGTCTTCGTTCGCGGCGGCTTGGAGCTCGAAGTCGAATTTGCGGCAGAAGGATTTGCGGAGCGTGAGGCCCCACGCGCGGTTGATGCGGCCGCCGAGCGGCGCGTGGATCACGAGGTGCATGCCGCCCGTCTCGTCGAAGAAGCGTTCGAGCACGAGCGTGGTCTCGGTCGGCATCGCGCCGAGCGTCGCGAGCGCGAGCGCGAAGTAGTCGCTGATTTGTTCGGCGGCGGACGCGGAGAGCCCGACGTCCTCTTCGAGGTACGCGCGGGCGCGCGCCGGGCCGCCGTCGCCCTCGAGCCGCTCGGCCACGGCTTCGCGCAGGCGCGACACGGCGTGCGAGAGCTCCGCGGTGCGCGCGGGCGCTTCACCGAGCCAAAACGGAATCGTGGGCGGCGCGCCGCGCGCGTCTTCGACCCGCACGCGGCCGGGCTCGACCTTGCGGATGACGTAGCTCTGATTGCCGAGCTGGAACACGTCGCCCGCCATGCTCTCGATCGCGAAATCTTCGTGAATCGTGCCGACGCGCACGGCTTCGGGCTCGAGCACGACTTCGTAATCGGCGACGTCCGGGATCGCGCCGCCCGACGTGATGGCCGCGAGCTTCGCGCCGCGCCGCGGTCGCAACTTGTGCTCGACCGGGTCTTCGAACAGGTGCGCACCGCGGCGGCCGCGCTCGGTCGCGAAACCTTTCGCCAGCATCGCGACCACGTCGTCGAACGCCTTGCGCGTGAGGTGACGGTACGGATACGCGCGGCTAAAGAGCTCGAAGAGCGCGTCTTCGCTCCATTCGCCCTCGGCCGCCGTCGCCGCGACGATCTGCTGCGCGAGGATGTCGAGCGGCGCGTCCGGGATGCGCACGCGATCGAGCTCGCCGCGGCGCACGGCGTCGAGCAGCGCCGCCGCTTCGCAGAGCTCGTCGCGCGAGAGCGGGAACAGGCGGCCTTTCGGCGTGCCGCCCAGAAAATGGCCGGAACGGCCGACCCGCTGCACGAACGCCGAGATGGAGCGCGTCGAGCCGACTTGAACGACGAGATCGACGTCGCCCACGTCGATGCCGAGCTCGAGCGACGCCGTCGCGACGAGCGCCGTGAGCGCGCCGGATTTGAGCCGTTGCTCGGCGAGCAGCCGATGTTCGCGCGAGAGCGAGCCGTGGTGCGAGGTGACGCGCTCCTGCCCCAAACGATCGCCGAGATTTTTCGCGAGGCGTTCGCAGAGCCGGCGCGTGTTGACGAAGACGAGCGTCGTTTTGTGTTCGCGGACGAGCGCGGTGATGCGGTCGTACACCTCTTCCCACACCTCGCCGCTCATCACCGCCTCGAGCGGCGCGTTCGGGAGCTCGATCGCGAGGTCGCGCGCGCGCACGTGACCGGTATCGACGATGGTGCAGTCCGGCGCGGCGCCGTCCGTGCCGCCGACGAGGAAGCGCGCGACGTCTTCGATGGGCTTTTGCGTCGCCGACAAGCCGATGCGTTGAACGCGGCGCCCCGTGAGCGCGGCGAGCCGTTCGAGCGAGAGCGCGAGGTGGCTCCCGCGTTTGTCGCCGACGAGCGCGTGAATTTCGTCGACGATGACGGCGCGAACCGTGGAGAGCATGCGCCGACCGCTCTCGGACGTGAGCAAAATGTAGAGCGACTCGGGCGTCGTCACGTAAAGGTGCGGCGGCTTGTGCGTCGCCTTCGCGCGATCTCTGCTCGGCGTGTCGCCCGTGCGCACGGCCGTGCGAAGGTCGACGTCGGAGAGCCCGAGCTCACCGAGCGCCGCGCGGATCCCGCCGAGCGGCACGAGCAGATTCTTCTCGACGTCGTTCGACAGCGCGCGGAGCGGCGAGACGTACACGACGCGCGTCTCGTCCGGCAGCGCGCGGCCGCTCGTGCCTTCGCGCACGAGCGCGTCGATGGCCATCAAGAACGCGGCGAGCGTTTTGCCGGAACCCGTCGGCGCGGCGAGAAGGACATTTTGTCCCGCCTGCGCCGCCGGCCACGCTTGCACCTGCACGGACGTCGGCGCCGCGAAGCGCGAGGAGAACCAGCGCGCCACGGCGGGATGAAGGAGCGCGAGCGGCTCCGTCGGCGAAACGGCGAGGGCCACGAGGGGTGAGAGGTTAGCACGCCCTCTGCGCTTGACGCGGGGCGCGGCCGGTCCAAAAGGTGTGTCTCGTGACGCTCGCCTTCGCCGTCAAGGGCCGTGCGCTCGAGCTCGCGCGAAGAGGCGTCGTTTCGCTCGCTCTGGCCGCGCCCGTCGTCGGTTGCGGTCACGGCGCGCAGACCACTAGCGCTCCACCCTCACGCTCGGCGGCCAGCATGAACGTCTACGCAACTCCGATCAAAACCTTGGAAGGCGAAACCACGAATCTCGATCGCTTCGCGGGCGAGGTCACGCTCCTCGTCAACGTGGCGAGTTATTGCGGGAACACGCCGCAGTACTCGGGGCTCGAAGCGTTGAACGCGCGTTACAAGGATCGCGGTTTCACCGTGCTCGGCTTTCCGAGCAACGACTTCGGCCAGCAGGAGCCGGGCACGGCCGCCGAGATTCGCGAATTCTGCTCCACGAAATACAAGGTCACATTTCCGCTCTTCGAGAAGGTGCAGACCAAGAAGGGCGCCGGTCAGTCGCCCCTCTACGCGAAGCTCGGTGACGCGTCCGGCAAGCTTCCGACCTGGAATTTCGCGAAGTACCTCGTCGGTCGCGACGGCCACGTCATTCAGTATTTCGACCCGAAGACGCAGCCCGACGATCCGAAGCTCGTGGCCGCGGTCGAACAAGCGCTCGCGGCTCCGAAATAGCGCCGGTCCGAGCCGCGCCGGGCCGTGATAAAACGGCCCTCCATGTCAGCGCCCGAGCTTGCGACCCTGCTCGTTTCGTGTCCCGACCGGCGCGGCATCGTGGCCGCGCTCGCGCAGGTGCTCTACGGGCACGGCGCGAACATTCTCGACTCCGATCAGCACACGGACGCCGCCGAGGGGATGTTCTTTCAACGGCTCCGCTGTGATTTCGCGGAGCTCCAAACCGACCGGCTGACGCTCGAGCGCGCGGTCGCCGAGGTCGCCGAGCGCTTCAAGATGAGTTACCGGCTGGTCTACGCGAAACAGCCGAAGCGCGTGGCGCTCTTCGTGTCGCGTTACGACCACTGCCTCTACGACCTCTTGCTGCGGCACCGGAGCGGCGAGCTTGCCTGCGAGATGGCGCTCGTCGTGAGCAATCATCCGGATCTCGAGCACGTCGCGCGGGAGTTCGGGGTGCGTTTCGAGCTCTTTCCGATCACGCCGGAAACGAAGTTGGAACAAGAGCGCCGCGAGACCGAGCTCCTCGTCGCCGAGCGCGTGGACCTGGTCGTGCTCGCTCGTTACATGCAGGTGGTGGGCGCGGAGCTTTGCGGCAAATTCGACGGCCGCATCCTCAACATCCACCACTCGTTCTTGCCCGCGTTCGTCGGCGGTAAGCCGTATCACCAGGCCTACGCGCGCGGCGTGAAGCTCATCGGCGCGACCGCCCACTACGCGACGCCGAGCCTCGACCAAGGCCCGATCATCGAGCAAGACGTGGCGCGCGCCTCGCACCGCGATTCCGTGGAAGATCTGGCCCGCAAAGGGCGCGACCTCGAGAAGGTCGTGCTCGCCCGCGCCGTCCGGAGCCACCTCGAGGACCGCGTGCTCGTTTACGGAAACAAGACGGTCGTGTTCGACTAGGACGCGGGCCCCCATCCCCGTGCCGCCGTACTAAACTCGGAACCCCCATGCACCCGCCGACCAGCCTGGCCGCCGACGAACCGCTCGACACGCACCAGAAGGCGCTCGCCGTGAACCTCGATCCGCGGCGCTACGGCACCTTCGCCGAGATCGGCGCGGGGCAAGAGGTCGTGCGCTGGTTCTTCCGCGCGGGCGGGGCGGCCGGCACCATCGCGAAGAGCATCTCGGCGTACGACATGACCGTGAGCGACGCGATCTACGGACACACGCGCCGTTACGTGTGTCGCGAGCGGCTCGAGAGCATGCTCGACCACGAGCAGGGGCTGAACCTCGAGCGCTTGCGCGACGCGCGCGGCGACACGACCGCGTTCTTCACCTTCGCCGACACCGTCTCGGCCAAGAGCTTTCGCGGCAACAACGAGTGCCACGGCTGGATGGGCGTGCGTTTCCAGGCGCACCCGCGCGATCAAGACAGCCAGATCATCATCCACGTGCGCATGCTCGACACCGAAAACGCGCTCCAGCAAGAAGCGCTCGGCATCGTCGGCGTGAACCTGCTCTACGGCGCGTTCATGATCCACGACCCCGACAAGCTCATCGAATCCTTGCTCGACAACCTGAGCACGCAGCGCATCGAAATCGACATGATCGAGTTTTCGGGCATCGAGTTTCGTCACGTCGACAATCGCGTGATGAGCCTCCGGCTCGTGCAGCTCGGCCTCACGGGCGCCGCGATGTTCGGCCCGACGGGCGAGGTGCTGCAGCCGTCGGAGGTGCTCTACAAGCGTCCGGTTTTGGTGGAACGCGGCTCGTTTCGGCCCGTGACGCGCGTCAACATCGACATGATGCGCTGCGCGCGCACGCAGTTTCGCGACTCGCTCCCCGAGGGCAAGGACGACATCATCGAGCTCATGGAAATCACGATGCGGAACCTGATGGCCTCGGGTTCCATCGACTATCGCGATTTCCTGCAGCGGGCCGACGTGCTCGCCGCCGCCGGCAAGACGGTGCTCATCTCCGATTACTTCGAGTATTACCGCCTCGTCGCGTATTTCCGGCGCTACACGGCGAAGCCCGTCGCCATCACTCTCGGCGCGGGCAGCCTGCTCGAGCTCTTCGACGAGAAGTACTACGCGGATCTCGCGGGGGGCGTGCTCGAGTCCTTCGGCCGCCTCTTCAAACACGACACGCGCCTCTACGTCTATCCGCTGAAAGACGTCCGCACGGGGGAGCTCGCGACCGTCGCGAACCTGCCCATCGCCCCCGAGCTCCGAAAACTCTTCGGCCACCTCGTCGAGCGCGGCAACATCCTCCAGATCAACGGCTACGACCCCGAGTGTCTCAGCATCTTCTCGCGCGACGTAGCCCGCCGCATCCAAGCCGGCGACCCGACGTGGGAAACCGAAGTGCCGCCCGAAATCAGCGAAGTCATCAAGCGCCGCGGACTCTTCGGCAGCCGCAAGGCCGCGCAGGTGAGTACGTAGTAGCGCGAGCGGCCGACTCTCGAACGCGAACCTTACTGCCCACTAACCCGGCGGTACCCAAATCGCCTGCGCGCCGGTGACTGGCATGTACGGATTCGCGAAAATGACGTTCGGCGTGCTGTACATGGTGTCGATCGTCTCGGCGGTGGCTTCGTTCACGTCGCTCTCTTTCGTGAAGAGCCACGGTCCGACTTTGGGCATCGCTTCGGGGTCGGCTTTGACCGCGACCGAGATGTCTTCGACGAGCACCTGATTCGTGACGGCCGTCGAGCCGCCGTGGAGCAAGAAGCCGAAGCTGATGACGTGCGTGTTGTCCCAGGTGCCCGTGCTCGTGAGGTCCATGGTGAGCGTGCCGCCGTCCGAGAGCGAGGAGAGCTCGACGGTCGCGTTGTTGTTGTTGAAGAACGCGAAGCCCGTCGCCGACGCGTAGAATTGAATGGTCTCGGTCGTGCCGGTGAAATCGATGGTGCGAAGGTGCGCGGTGAGCACCGAGTCGCTGAGGTCGACGCCGTTCGTGAGATCGAGGTTGATGGTGAAGAACTGCGAGAAGCCGATGTCGGGCGGGATGTCGAGGAGCGCGCAGCCGTCGGTGCACGGGAGGTTCGGGCCGGCGCCGGCTCCGCCGCCTTCGTTCGCGACGCCGCCGGACGCGCCCGTCGACGTCGTGCCGCCCGATGTGGTGCCCGCCGAGGGCGCGCCGCCTTGGGTTTCACCGCTGCCGGCTTGCCCGCCCTCGGCGCCGCCCTCGCCGCCCTGGTTCGCCCCGCTTTGTCCGCCTTCATTCGACCCGCCCGTCCCGGCTGCGTTCACTCCGCCGCCGGTGCCGGCTTTCGCGTGGCTCCCGCCCTTGCCGCTCGACCCGCCGCCGCTGCCGCCCGCCGTGCCACCAGCGACGGTGCCACCCGCTTCACCCTGCTCGAGCCCCGCCGAGCCGCCCGAGCCGCTCGCTCCGCTCGGCCGCGGATGACCGAAGTCCTGGCTCAGCGCATCGAGGTCCGGCACGCAGCGCACGCAGAGCGCGACGGACACGAGCCCGACGAAGGAACCCCGGAGCTTCACGACCCCGAATTCTAACACGCCGGTCTCGCGCCGTGCTCGCCGGAGCACCGTGCGAGTCGTCGCTCACCAGACGCCGTGGAGCGTGGCGCGAGCGCCGCGCGGCTCGAGACCGAAGGAGACATGTACCTACACCGACACCGAGGACGCCGAGTCCGATGTCGCGTTGAAGCGCTGAAAAAGCCGTGATGTATTCTGACTAACGCCGGCAGCGTCCGCGTCGGCCGCAAGGAGAGAACGATGCGTAGCCGATCCACTGCTGCCACGGTGACGCTCGCGGCCGCGCTGCTGCTCGAGGCGTGCTTCAAACTCACGACGACGCCCACGGAGGAGACGCCGAGCACCCCGCTCCTCACGTGCGGGCAGTCATGTCAGGACGAGACTGTGCTCTACGCGGTCGATAACGCGGGTTGGTTACTCTACAACGAAGACGTCGTGGGAAGCTCGGGCACCATCGACAAGAACGCTTCGTGCCCGCTCGGCGGCACCGTCGCGATCACGGGGACGCTCGGTATTTCGGGGAATACGGGCGTGCCCGCGCTCACGTTCGTGCTCGTGAATTGCCGGGTTGCCGCCTCGACCTACGATTTGACGTTCAGCGGCACACTGCAAATGAATGGCACCTACACGCCTCACGTGCAGAACGATCTGACGTTCGGCTCGAGCAGCTTGACGATCACGGGGCAACTCGAAGTGTACGACGACCCGAGCATTGCCGAAACGTGCCCCGTCTCCGTGACGGACACCTGGGACTACGATCCGAACGACACGACGTCGCTCAACGGTCTCGTGTGCGGGCGCGATACGGGGACGAGCGGCTCGCCCGTTTCGACGAGCTCCGGCTCGGGCGGCACCGGCTCCGGCGGCGGCACCGGCAGCGGCGGCGGCTCGACGAGCAGCGGGGGCGTGACGACGTGCGGCAACTGCCCGGGGCAGCTCGAATGTTCGACGCTGACCGGTAAGTGCAACGTGCAGTCGTGCGCGTGCTTCTACGTGATCGACGGCTCCGACGGCGACAGCACGTGGTACCTCGCGAACGACGCCTGTTACATGTGCCAGCAAAACGGCTTGAATACCGGTGACTGCTCGGCGGCTGCCGACGCGGCGGCGCAAGCGATCATCAACTGCCAATAGCGGCGCGCCGCGCTCCGCCGCGCGTGTGATCCCGCCACCGCACCGCGCCGCGCGTCTCCCACCAAAATTCGACACCCACATTGAGCGTCGCGCGGTCTCACCGTTCGGGGGGACGTGACGTCTCTCTCTCGAGTTTGTGTCCGCTCACTCCCCGTTCTCTTCACTCTCGCCGGTTGCGCCAGCGCGCCGGAACGACCCGCTCAAGAACCCGCTTCCGCTTCGAGGCCCGCGGCCGACGCGAATGCCTCGCGGCCCTCCGCCAAGGCGAGCTCGGCCACCGCCTCGAACGCGAAGCCCTCCGCGCCGACGCTGCCGGCCGACGAAGCGCCCGATCCACGCGCCGACGGCTTGCGCAAAGCCAGCCGGCCGCCGGCCGAGCTCATCACGGGACCGAACCTCGTCTACGTGTTCAACTTCAAGGAATCCGAAGTCGGCGAACAGGCGAAGGAACGCTGCTCGGAGAAGAGCGACGATCCGGGCGCCGTCGGCGCTTGCCTGGAGAAGGCGCGGAGCAAGGTGCCGGTCGAGTTGATCCGCTTCGTGAAGGAACCTTCCGGCGAGCTCTGGTGGGTGACGTACAACCGCTACAAGGGGAATCTGCTGAAGTGGCACCGGGTGCAGTTTCAGCCGGGCGAGGAGACGGCGGATCGCATCACGCTGAATCTCATCGGCGACGACAAAGGGATCGCGCCGATGGCGCGCGTACCGCGGCACCTCGAGATCGAGTTGCCGAACGATTATTCCATCGTGGTGAAGGACCCCGAGCACGGGGCGATGCTCTACGACGCGAAGATCGGCACGATGGAAATGGACTGACCGCCGGGCCAAATCGCGACACTTCAGCGGAATTTAGGCCGCGAACGCGGGGCCCGGCCGCGTTCGGGCGATCCGGCTCGTCGCGCGCCTGACCCATTTCGTCGGTCATTCGCCACGGCTGGTCGAGTTGGGGTATGGCGGAACTCGACGGGGGCGGCATGTTTGCCCCCAAGTCAGACATGTCGACCAGCGTGGCGCCGCCGTCCGCTTCCTCCGTTGCTCCTCGTCGTCCGCGCGGCGTTCGCGTGGTCGGAATCGTCGTGGCCATCGCCGCGGGCGTCGCGGTGCTCGTCTTCTTCGCGCGAGCGCGCCAGAGCGGGCCGTCCCCCGCCGCGTCCGCTTCGGCCGCCGCGGCCGCGCGCGTGGTCTCGGTCACCACCGTGAAGGTGACGCGCGAGGACGTGCCGGTGTGGCTCGAAGGGCTCGGCAACGTCTCGGCTTTTTTGACCGTGACGGTGAAGCCGCAGG
The DNA here is from genome assembly GCA_035499895.1 of Polyangiaceae bacterium. Lineage (GTDB taxonomy): Bacteria > Myxococcota_A > Polyangia > Polyangiales > Polyangiaceae > PMG-095. Next base: position 13,067 of record DATJXW010000287.1, read on the forward strand.
TCGACGGCCGGCTCGACAAGGTGCTCTTCAAAGAAGGGCAGGCGGTGAAGAAGGGCGACGTGCTCGCCCAGATCGATCCGCGGCCGTTCGCCATTCAGCTCGAGTCCGCGCAGGCGGCGCTCGCGCGCGACAGGGCGAACCTCAAGAACGCGCAGGTCAACGTCGAGCGCTACACGGCGCTCTCGCAGGACAACCTGATCCCGCAGCAGCAACTCACGGATCAACAGGCGACCGCCGCGCAGCTCGCCGCGCAGGTGACGGGCGATCAAGCGACCATCGATTCGGCGCGGCTGAACCTCGATTACGCGCGCATCACGTCGCCGATCGACGGCGTCACCGGCGTGCGCTTGGTCGACCAAGGCAACGTGGTGCACGCGGCCGATCCGACGGGGCTCGTCGTCGTGACGCAGCTCGACCCGATCGTGGTCTTTTTCACGCTGCCCGAGGATCAGCTGCCGGGCGTGCGCGACGCGATGAGCAAGGGCACGCTCGAAGTCGAGGCGCGGAGCCGCGACGGCGACAAGGTGCTCGGCCAGGGCACGCTCGCCGTCATCGACAATCAGATCAATCAGGCGACGGCGACGGTGCGGTTCAAGGCCATCTTCGACAACCCCGATCATCGCCTGTGGCCGAACCAATTCGTGAAGGCGCGGCTGAAGCTCGCGACGCGGCAGAACGCGCTCGTCGTGCCGGCCGCGGTCGTGCAGCACGGTCCGAACGGCACGTTCGCGTACGTGATCGGCGAGGATGCGACGGCGTCGGTGCGGCCCGTCAAGGTGGTCACCACCGAGGGTGAGAAAGCGCTGATCGGCAGCGGGCTCGCCGAAGGTGAAACGGTCGTTCTGAGCGGACAGGCGCAGCTCCGGCCGGGTGCGAAAGTGTCCGCGAAGCCGCAAGGCGCCGAGAACGCGGAGGGGCACGGCGGCGGTCCGCACGGTGCGGCGAGCGCGGCGACGAGCGCGGAAGCGGCCACCGGTTCCGAGCAGGCGAAGAGCGCGTCACCGCCCGGCGTGCCCGCGCCGAAGCATCATCGGTCGGCCGGAAGCGCCCAATGAGCGGCGGCATCTCCGAGCCGTTCATCCGGCGGCCGGTGGCGACGACGCTCATCATGCTCGGGCTCCTCTTGGTCGGGCTCGCGGCCTTCACGCAGCTGCCCGTCGCCGCGCTGCCCCAAGTCGATTACCCCACCATCGTCGTCTCGACGTACTTGCCGGGCGGGAGCGCGAGCACGATCGCGAGCGCGGTCACGACGCCGCTCGAGCGCCAGTTCGGGCAGATGCCGTCGCTCGCGCAGATGACGAGCGTCTCGAGCAGCGGCTACTCGCAAATCACGCTGCAATTCGACCTCGATCGCAACATCGACGCCGCGCAGCAGGACGTGCAGGCGGCGATCAACGCGGCGGCGAGCCTCTTGCCGACCGATTTGCCGACGCCGCCGACGTACTCGAAGAGCAATCCCGCGGACCAGCCGATCCTCACGCTGGCCGTGAGCTCGAACGTGCTCCCGCTCGATCAGGTGGACGACGTCGCCGACTCGATCATGGCGCAGAAGATCTCGCAGGTCTCCGGCGTCGGCCTCGTGACGATCAACGGCGGGCAGAAGCCGGCCGTGCGCGTGCAGGTCGATCCGGAGGCGCTCGCGGGCACCGGCTTGTCGCTCGAGGACGTGCGGACGGCGCTCGCCGCCGCGAACGTGAACCAGCCGAAGGGCGACATCGACGGCCCGCGCCAGAACTACGCGCTCGCGACGAACGACCAGCTCTTCAAAGCGGACGGCTTTCGCCCGCTGGTGATCGCCTACGCGAACGGCTCGCCGGTACGGCTCCGTGACGTCGCGACCGTCGTGGACGGCGTCGAAAACGACGAGCTCGCCGGCTGGTCGAACGAGCAGCGGGCCATCATCTTGAACGTGCAGCGCCAGCCCGGCGCGAACGTGATCCAGGTCGCCGATCGCGTGAAAGCGCTCTTGCCGCGCCTCGCCGCGTCGCTGCCGCAGGGCGTCGACGTGAAGATCCTGAGCGATCGCACCGAGACGGTGCGCGCGTCCGTGGAGGACGTGGAGCGGACGCTCGTCATCACGATCGGTCTCGTGGTGGCCGTGATCTTCGTGTTCTTGCGTGATTTCCGTGCGACGGTGATTCCGAGCGTCGCGGTGCCGCTCTCGCTCATCGGCACCTTCGGCGTGATGTACCTCGTGGGCTACAGCCTGAACAACCTGTCGCTCATGGCGCTCACCATCGCGACGGGGTTCGTGGTCGACGACGCCATCGTCATGATCGAGAACATCGCCCGCTACATCGAGCAGGGCGAAAAACCGTTCGACGCGGCGCTCAAGGGCGCGGGTCAAATCGGGTTCACCATCGTCTCGCTCACGGTGTCGCTCGTCGCCGTGCTGATCCCGCTCTTGTTCATGGGCGGGCTCATCGGACGGCTCTTCCGCGAGTTCGCCGTCACCCTCGCCGTGTCGATCGGCGTCTCGGCGCTGCTCTCGCTCACGCTCACGCCCATGATGTGCGCGTGGCTCCTGAAGCCGCACGTGCACCCGAAGCCGGGTGAAAAGGAGCACGGGCCGATGGCCTGGTTCGCCTGGTCGGAACGCGCGTTCGACCACGCGATCGCGTTTTACGACTGGGGGCTCAAGATCGTCCTCAAGCATCGCCTGACGACGCTGTTCGTCACGATCGCGACGCTCGGCGTGACCGTCGCGCTCGCGTTCGGCGTGCCGAAGGGTTTCTTCCCGCAGCAGGACACCGGCATGTTGCTCGGCGTTTCGGAGGCCGCGCCGGACGTTTCCTTTTCCCGCATGATGGAGCTCCAGACCCAGCTCGCCGACATCGTCTTGAAGGATCCGGCGGTCGCGAGCGTCGCGTCGTTCATCGGCTCGGACGGCACGAACCCCACGCCGAACAGCGGGCGTCTCTCGATCACGCTGAAGGAGCTCAAGGATCGCGACGCGCGCGCCGACGAAATCATCGCGCGGCTCAGGCCCAAGCTCGCGCAGGTGAGCGGCATCGAGGTGTACCTGCAGTCCGTGCAGGATTTGACGATCGACAGCCGGCTGAGCCGCACGCAGTTTCAATACACGCTCGAAGACGCCGACCCGGCCGAGCTCGCCGCCTTCGCGCCGAAGCTCGTGTCGGAGCTCAGAAAAGAGCCGATGCTGCGCGACGTCGCGAGCGATCAAGAGAACGCCGGGCTCCAGCTCGCGCTCACCATCGACCGCGATACCGCGTCGCGACTCGGCGTGTCGCCGCAAGCGATCGACGAGGTGCTCTACGACGCCTTCGGCCAGCGCCAGGTCTCGATCATTTTCACGCAGCTGAACCTGTATCGCGTGATCCTCGAGCTCCGGCCCGAGATCGCCCAGAGCCCGATCGCGCTCGACAAGCTCTACGTGCGCGCCGTGACGGGCGAACCCATCCCGCTGAGCTCGATGGTCAAGCGCACGACGACGACGGCGCCGCTCGCCGTGAACCACGAAGGGCAATTTCCGGCCGTCACCGTCTCGTTCAACGTGGGCGAGGGCGGCGCGCTCGGCGACGCCATCAAGGCGATCAACGGGGTGGAGGAGCGCATCGGCATGCCGCCGGGCGTGCGCGCTCATTTCGCGGGCGCGGCGCAGGCCTTCCGCGATTCACTCGCGAGCGAGCCCATCTTGATTTTGGCCGCCGTCATCACCGTCTACATCGTGCTCGGCGTGCTCTACGAGAGCTACATCCACCCGATCACGATCTTGTCGACGCTGCCGTCGGCCGGCGTCGGCGCGCTCCTCGCGCTCATCGTGTGCAAGACCGACTTCAGCGTGATCGCCCTCATCGGCATCGTGCTCCTCATCGGCATCGTGAAGAAGAACGCGATCATGATGATCGACTTCGCGCTCGAGGCGGAGCGCGACCAGAAGATCACGCCGACCGAAGCCATTCACCAGGCGTGCCTGCTCCGTTTCCGTCCGATCATGATGACGACGATGGCCGCCCTGCTCGGCGCGCTGCCGCTCGCGCTCGGCACCGGCATGGGCTCGGAGCTGCGCCGGCCGCTCGGCATCACCATCGTCGGCGGCCTCCTGATTTCACAGGTGCTCACGCTCTACACGACGCCCGTCGTCTACCTCTACATGGATCGCCTCGGCCGCTACCTGTCGGGGCGCCGCACGGCGACGCTCGCGGAGGCATGACGTGAACATCTCGGCCCCGTTCATCCGGCGGCCGGTGGCGACGAGCCTGCTCGCGGCCGCCATCTTGCTCGCGGGGTTGCTCGCCTACGCGCACTTGCCGGTCGCGCCGCTGCCGCGCGTCGATTTCCCGACGCTCCAGGTGTCCGCGTCGCTGCCCGGGGCGAGCCCCGAAACGATGGCGTCGGCCGTGGCGACGCCGCTCGAGCGCCGTTTCGGCCGCATCGCCGGCCTCGCCGAGATGACGTCGACGAGCAGCCTCGGTTCCACGTCGATCACCCTCCAATTCGATCTCGATCGAGACGTCGACGGCGCCGCGCGCGACGTGCAGGCCGCAATCGCCGCGGCCGGCGGCGAACTGCCGCCGAACCTGCCGCTCAAGCCGCGTTACCGGAAGGTGAATCCGTCCGACGCGCCGACGCTCATCCTTTCCCTCACGAGCGACACGCTGCCGCTCGTGAAGGTGTTCGACATCGCGAACAACGTCCTCGCGCAGAAGATTTCGCAGGTGAAGGGCGTCGGAGAGGTGTTCGTCGGCGGCGGCCAGCAACCGGCCGTTCGCATCGAGCTCGATCCGCCGTCGCTCGCCGGCATGGGCCTTTCGACGGCCGACGTGCGCAAGGCGCTCGCGGCGACGACGATCGATCGCGCGAAGGGCAGCATCGCCGGCAAGGTGCAGGCGCAGACCATCGGCGCCAACGACCAGCTGCTCGACGCGCGCAGTTATCGCCTCGTCCGCATCACGCACGGCGGCGTCGGCGGCACCACGGCGCGGCTCGGCGACATCGCCAAGGTGTTCGACGACGTCGAGAACGAGCGCGTGGCCGGCTGGGCGGACGGCGAGCGCGCCGTCTTGCTCATTGTCCGCAAGCAGGCCGACGCCAACGTGATCGAGACGAACCAGCGCGTGCTCGCGCTCTTGCCCGAGCTCATGGGCGCGGTGTCGCCCGCCGTGAAGCTCACCGTGAACAGCGATCGCACCGAGACGATCCGCGCGTCCGTGGACGACGTCGAAGTGACGCTCGGCATCAGCGTGGTGCTCGTGGTGCTCGTCGTGTTCGCGTTCCTGCGCTCGGCGCGCGCGACGCTCGTGCCCACGGTGGCGATGCCGCTCTCGCTCATCGCGACGTTCGGCGTGATGTGGCTGATGCGTTACAGCATCGACAACCTGTCGTTGATGGCGCTCACCATCTCGACCGGCTTCGTGGTCGACGACGCCATCGTCGTCACCGAGAACATCACCCGCGAGATCGAAAACGGCATGAAACCCCTGGCCGCGGCCTTCGAGGGCGCGAAGCAAATCGGGTTCACCATCGTGTCGATCACGCTCTCGCTGCTCGCGGTCTTCGTGCCGCTGCTCTTGATGGGCGGCATCGTCGGGCGTCTCTTCCGCGAGTTCGCCGTGACGCTCGCCATCGCCGTCGCCGTGTCGGCCATCGTCTCGCTCACGCTCACGCCCATGATGTGCTCGCGCCTCTTGCGGCCCGAACACGACGTGAAGCACGGGCGGCTCTACGCGGCGTCCGAGTGGGTTTTCGGTCGCATGCTCGTCGTGTACGAGCACGGCTTGCGCTGGGCGCTCCGCCATCGGACGACCATGCTCGTCATCACCGTCGCGACCGTCGCGCTCAACGTCTACCTCCTCGCCAAGGTGCCCAAGGGGCTCTTCCCGCAGCAAGACACGGGCATGCTCGTCGTCAGCAGCGAGGCGGCACAGGACGTTTCCTTTCCGGAGATGCTGCGTCTCGAAATCCTGGTCAACAAGATTCTCGACAAGGATCCGGACGTCGCCCACTACGTGACGTTCATCGGGTCGGGCGGCTTCGGGACGAACAACACCGGACGCGGCTTCATCACGCTGAAGCCGCTCGGTGCGCGCAAGGCGACGGCCGATCAGGTGCTCGCGCGGCTGCGCGGGAAGCTTTCGAAAATCGCCGGCATGCAGACGTACCTCCAATCGCGCCAGGAGGTGAACGTCGGCGGGCGGCTCGCGCGCACGCAATACCAATACACGGTTCAGGACGCGAACCTCGACGAGCTTCGCGTGTGGTCCGGCAAGCTCACCGACGCGATGAAGAAGCTGCCGCAGCTCAAGGACGTGGTGAGCGATCTGGCCGTCGCGGGCCTCGAGCTCGACGTCGAAATCGATCGCGACACCGCGTCGCGCCTCGGCGTGTCGATGACGGCGGTCGATCAAGCGCTCTACGACGTCTACGGCCAGCGCTTCGTCGCGACGACGTACACCGAGCAGAACGAGTACCACGTCGTGATGGAGGGGAGCGCGGAGCACCGCACCGCGCCGAGCTCGCTCGACGACGTGTACGTCCAAGCTGCCGACGGCAGCATGGTGCCGCTCCGCGCGATCGCGAAGACGGATCAGGGGCGCACGGCGCTCGCCGTGAACCACCACGGGCAATTCCCGGCCGTCACCATCTCGTTCAACCTCACGCCCGGCTCGTCGCTCGGTCAGGCCGTGGACGCGATCGCGAAAGCCGAGCTCGCGATGCACATGCCGCCGAGCGTGCTCGCCGATTTTCAAGGCACCGCGCAAGCGTTCACGGCGTCGCTCAAAAACGAGCCGTACCTCATCGTCGCGGCGCTCCTCGCCGTCTATCTCGTGCTCGGGGTGCTCTACGAAAGCTACCTCCACCCCGTGACGATCCTGTCCACGCTGCCGTCCGCCGGCGTCGGAGCCCTCGTCGCGCTGCTCATTTTCCACGCCGACCTCGACATCATCGCAATGGTCGGGCTCTTGCTCCTCATCGGCATCGTGAAGAAGAACGCCATCTTGCTCATCGACTTCGCCATCGAAGCCGGCCGTCACGGCGACGTTTCACCGGAAGAGGCGATGCTCCAAGCCGGCCTGCTCCGCTTCCGTCCGATCCTGATGACCACCTGTGCCGCCCTCTTCGGCGCTCTACCGCTCGCCTTCGGCCATGGCCTCGGCTCCGAGCTTCGCCGCCCGCTCGGCGTCGCCATCGCCGGCGGCCTCGTCGCCTCTCAAATGCTCACCCTCTTCACGACGCCAGTCGTCTACCTCGCGCTCGAAAACCTGCGTCGCCGCGTATGGCGGCGCCCGCCGCACCCCGAGCACGCGAACCCCGCCACCGCGTAGCGCCCCTCGCACAGAGCCGCGCCACCCCCCGAGGACGGCCCCACGCCACCCCTCCAAAACGCCCCTCAACAAGCGACGCCCCCGCCCGACACCGGCTTTGCCTCAGAAGGGCACCCTGCCTCGATAGTCGCGCCGCTGCCCCAGAAGCCCCGCTGGGGCGTTCGTTACGGAAAACTCAACGCTTCGTCGCTGTCCACACGGCGTAACTGAACGGAAATGTGCGACCTTTCTGCGGACGAGTTGCTTTTTTCCACTTCCATCGGTCGGGGCCTTCCGTGTTACTTGGGCTGCATGAACGGCAACCGGCCGTCGCGGGCTCAGAAGGAAACCCGCGGCCAAAAGAAAGCACGCGTCGCGTCAAACCCTCGGTTCGACCACGTCGGCCTTCTTTCGACGAAGGCGTTACAAGCACTCTTCGATGCTGTAAACACCGAACTCACGGTTCGTGTCCTGCGCAAAGGATCGCCGGGCCGAGACACGGTCGTCGATAGACGCAAGCAGGTCGTTCCGAAGTACCGGAACCCTCGCAACCCGGCGCAGACTTGGTCGGGTCGTGGCGCGCAGCCTTTGTGGGTCAAGGACGCGCTCGCAGCTGGGAAGACGCTCTCCGATTTGCGGTTCACGATGACGCTGCCCGACCCCGTCGTCGCGCTCTGACGCGTCCTCACTTTGCGCGAAGCAGTTCGCGCACGGCACTCTCGAAAGCCCTGATTGGGCGTGTCTTGGGCGCGCCGGTGCGCCACAAGAGCACCGTCACCTGCACTGGGGGCCGCGGGGATAGCGGGACAAACAAGAGTCCCGTGTCATCCACGAGTTCCGGCGCGGGCAGGATGCTGAAAACACCCCCTTCGCGAACAAGTGAAAGAACCGCGGTGGCGGTGTCGGTCTCCACGGCGATGCGAGGCGAGAAATCGTTGGCCCGAAAGTATTCGTCGAGCGCATCTCGCACGCGAAGCCCGCGCCTCGGTAAAGCCAAAGGCTGGCCCGCTAGGTCCTGAAGCGTCACCTCCTTCGCGCCTGCCATGGCTTTGTTTGCTCTGGAGACGATGACCCCGTGGCTCTTTTTGGCGATTTCCTCGACCTCAACCCCCGATGCTCGCACGGGAGCATAAATCAGTCCCACGTCGAGTCGTCCGTTCGCGACGCGTCTTTCAATGAGTGCGGCGTCGGCCTCTTCAAGTTTAACCTCGAGACGCGGATTGCTCGCGAGCAACATGCCGAGCGCGCGCGTGCAGATTCCCAGGTGGCTCCTTGAGTACCCGACCCTAAGCGTCGCACGTGATTTTTCATCGCCCGCTTTGTTGAGGTCATGGACGGCGGCGATCGCTTCATTCACCTCACGAATCGCTCTTTCTGCGTGACGGCGAAGGATCGCGCCCGCCTCGGTCAAGCGTGCGCCGCGTTGCTCGCGCACCAAGAGTAGCGCGTCGAGTTCATCTTCAAGTTGGCGAATCTGTACGGAAATCGCAGGCTGCGAAACGCCCATTTGCTGCGCAGCCTTGCCGATGCTCCCTGTTTCCGCGATTTTGACTAGTGCTTCTAGCTGTTCGATGCGCATGGCAGGCCTGCCTGGCTTATTGCAACGCATAGGTAGCAGCAGCGTGAATTTATACCAACGAATAACACCGCATAGGCGGCGTATGATCCTGGTATAATGCTTCTTTATGGTCGATAATAAATCTGGACAGTAAACCGCTCGCGGGTGTTCCATGGAGCGGTCCACCGGGGTTCCCGGAAGAGTCACGGTCCGCTGACGGCACGATTTTCTCCCCAACGAGGAGAGCTGGAGGTCGGCATGGCATCGCAAGTGAAATCAGTCGCGGTTAGGTCATCACGCATCGGCCGAGCGAACGGAGCACGTGTTGCTCGCCGCTTGTACATTCCTCTCGCTTTGGTGCTCCTTGCGTGGGCGACCTCGTTGCTAAGCGCGTGTTCCAGCGGTGAGGTCGTATCGAAGAGAGAAGCCGTATCGACCTCGCCGCACGCCATTCGTCTCATCGTTCCGGGGTTAGACGAAGCACTAGTGCCGACAACCTTCACGACGCCGGACGAAGACGCTGCCCTTCGGCAGGCGGTCGCGGACTTTGCGAAGCCTACCGAGCATCCCGTGGACGGAGCCGACGAAATGCTGCCATTCGAGCGCTTTCGAGCGGCGCACCCGCATTCTGGCTGGAGCACGGCCGTCGCGCTCAACCTAGGGCTTGCCTACTACCGCGGGGGCTACTTCACTCGCGCCTTCGAAGCGTTCGAGACCGCGTGGAACGACGGCAAACACACGACGAACGGCGCGGCCAAACCCGTTGTTGATCGCGCAGTCGGGGAACTCGCGCGCATGCATTCGCGTGTCGGCCACTTGTCGGAGCTCGACGCCATTTTGGAGGAAGTCGCAAACCGGTCGGTCACGGGGCCTGCGACCGAGCTTCTTGCGAGCGCCCGGGATGCAGCATGGACGATGCGGCACGACCCCGGCGTCTCGTTCATGTGCGGCCCGCGTGCGCTCGAGAATACGCTCCGCGAGCTCGGCACACCGGAGAAGAAATTCGCGTTTCTTGGGAAGGAGAAGAGCGGCACGCACGGCTACACGCTGACGGAAGTGTCGGGGCTCGCAAAGGAGGCCGGGCTTTCGCACGCGCTCGTCCGGCGCGCGGCGGGCGCGCCGGTGCCTGTGCCGTCGGTCGTAAACTGGAAGACCGACCACTACGCGGCGATCGTCGGTTACGACGAAGCGACCCGCCTGTACCACGTGAAAGATCCCACCTTCGGCGGTCGCGAATTTTACCTTTCCCAACGCGCGATCGACGAAGAGAGCAGCGGGTTCTTCCTCGTACCAAAGAAGCCCTCGGACGCGCTTCCTGCCGGTTGGCAAGCGGCAAGCGAGGCAGAAGCGGCGAACGTCCACGGCAAGGGTTTCGTCACTGTGTACGTGGACAACATGGTGATGCCGTTCCTGCTCACCATCAAGAATGCACAGGGTCAGGTGTTCGGCAGCAAGCCAGAAGCACCCCCAGGGACCCAGTGGTGTTCCATCGGCATGTGCCGCCCGGATGCACACCTGAACAGCAACAGTTTGAACCTGCGTGACACGCCCGCAGGCTACGCGCCGCAAAGGGGACCGTCGGTCTTTGTGTCGCTCACCTACAACCAGAGAGACGGCGCGCAGCCAGGGTCGCCAACGTTCTTCAACCTCGGTCGGAAATGGACGATCGACGCGCTCTCTTACATCACGTACGACAGCTCGAATCCGAGCGGCACCGTCACGCGGTATGTCTCGGGGGGCGGGCAAGTCATCTACACCGGATACAGCTCCGGCAGCTTCCCTAAGGAGCGGTTCACGGGGGCCGTGCTTTCGCGCACGCCCGCAACCGGAGTTGCAACGTCCTTCACCTTGACCGAGGTGGATGGAACGACATTTACGTTCAGTCAGACGGATGGCAGCACGACAACCACCAGGAGCCTATTCCTCTCTGCGGTAACGGACCCATCTGGCAACAGCCTCTCTTATGCCTACGACAAGTCATCGGGTGGAGGAACGCGCCTCATAGCGATAGTCGATGCGGCCGGACGCACTACTTCGCTCAGCTACGGGGAGCCAACAAACGACCTTCTTGTGACCGGCATCGGCGATCCATTCGGACGAACCGCGAGTTTGACATACTCGAACGGGCAGCTTGCATCGATCACCGATGTGATCGGCATCACCTCAAGCTTCTCCTACAAGAGCGGCACGGATTTTGTGCAGCAGCTCAGCACTCCGTACGGCAACAGCACTTTTTCGTACGCTGAAGGAGCGAACGCCGCTCGTTCGCTGGAGCTTACTGATGCACTAGGCAACACGGAGCGCATCGAATTCCTGCACGGTGCTCCCGGAATCTCGAACGTGGTTTTGGACTCAGATGGTGACGGCAGCACTTCTGACGAAATTCCAAGCGGACTTGGCATCACCGACGACTACAACCAGTATCGGAATACATTCTACTGGGACAGAAATGCATACGCCAAGTACGGCACAGGCTCGACCAAAGATTACACCAAAGCGACCACTATTTATCATTGGTTGCACACATCGAACGGCGGCGGTATCGGGACCACG
>DATJXW010000288.1:0-34187 GCA_035499895.1 Polyangiaceae bacterium
CGTTCCCGTGAGGAGCTCGGTGCAAACGAGAGCCAAGGCGTGCACGTCCGTCCACGCGCCGGTCGCTCCGAGTCGCTCGAGCCATTGCTCGGGGGCGGCGTACATCGGCGTGAACGACGCGGTCGCGCCCGACGTGAGCGCGAGCTGCGCCGTCGTGCTCGCGCCGCTATCGACGAGCTTCGCGATGCCGAAATCGAGGATTTTCACCTCGCGCGCGCTCGCCGGCGAGAGCACGAACAGGTTCGCCGGCTTGATGTCCCGATGCACGATCCCGCGTGCGTGCGCGAGCGCGAGCCCGGCGGCGGGGCCGTGGAGGAGCCGCAGAACTTCCGGCAGCGTGAGGGGCGGCAAGCCCGAGCTCCGCCGGTGCCTGAGCGCCTGGTCCAACGAAACGCCGTCGAGCCACTCGAGCGCGAGGTAAGGCGCCGCCGCGCCGTCGCGACCGAGGATCACGCCCGTCTCGAACGCGCGGACGATGGCGGGATGGAGCCGCGAGAGCTCGAAGAGCATGCGCCCCTCGCGCTGAAAGCTCGCGATGCGGCGAGCGCGCTGCTCCGGCTGCCAGTGCTCGGGCAGCTTGAGCACCTTGAGCGCGATCGGCGATTCGAACGCGAGGTGATACGCGCGATACACGACGCCGAAGCCGCCCTGTCCCGCGGAGCGCTCGACGCGGTAACGACCGTCGACGATGGTCCCGACGAGGCCGAAGGGGTCCGACGCCATTGCCGTCGCGGTTCAGCAAGGCTCCGAAGACGCCCGCGGCTCCATGCCGAAGCGCTTCATGGCCTTGTAAAAGGTCGTTCGCGAGACGCCGAGCGCGCGCGCCGCGCGAGCGACGACACCGCCCGAACGAGCGAGCGCGGCTTCGAGCCGTTCGCGCGTGAGCCCGTCCTCCTCGGGCGGCGCGTCGACCGTGGCCGGCAGATGCTCGAGCGCGAGCTCGGCGTGACCGGCCGAAGCGGCCGCGTGCGCCGCCTGGCCGACGACGTGCCGGAGCTCACGCGCGTTCCCCTCCCAGCGGCGCGTGACCAGCGCTTCGGCGACGTCGGCGGAAAGGCGCAGCGACGGTTCGCGTTGCCCCAAGCTCTCGAGCGCGAGCAAAATGACGTCACCCGGCCGTTCGCGGAGCGGCGGAACGCGAATCACGACTCCCGCGAGACGGTAGAAGAGGTCGGCGCGGAAGCTGCCGCGCTCGCACGCTTGCCAGAGGTCGACGCTGGTCGCCGCGACGATCGCGGCGTCGAAGCTCGCGTCGCGATTCGAGCCGAGCGGACGCACCTGGCGCTGGTCGAGCGCGCGGAGGAGCTTCGCCTGGCCTTCGAGCTTCAAATCGCCCACTTCGTCGAGGAAAAGCACGCCTCCGGCCGCTTCGCGAAAGGCGCCCGGCTTCGCGCTGACCGCGCCCGTGAACGCGCCGCGCTCGTAGCCGAAGAGCTCCGCCTCGAACAGCGGCTCGGGGATCGCGTTCACGTTGATGCCGACGAACGGTCCGGGCTCGCGCCGCGACGCATGAATGATCCGCGCGATGCACTCCTTGCCGCTGCCGGTCTCACCGAGGATCACGACGCCCTCCGGTTGCGAAGCCGCTCGCGTCGCCTCGTCCCACACGCGCGCGAGCGCAGGGCCCGCCACGATCGGCGTGCGCAAGCCGAGCCCGCTGCCGCCTGCGCGGCGCGGGCGCGCGTGGAACCGTTCGACGTCCGGACACACCAGGAACACCTGGTCACCGACGCGCAAGATGCTGCCCCACGGAGCGAGCACGCGCTCCCGCGCGATGCGCTTGCCGCACAGAAACGTCCCGTGCCGGCTGCCGCGATCCTCGACGTAGAGACCCTCGGCGCTCGGTTCGAGCGTCGCGTGCACGCGTGAGACACGCGTGTCGTCGATGCGGATCTCGGCCGCGCGGCTGCGCCCCACCGACCGCTTGCCGGGAACGACCCACACCGGGGGAAGCTCGTCCTCGGGCAGCGGAAACAGCGTCACCAGGCCGAGACGCCCGGGCGCCGCGCGCGGACGTTCCCCGACCGGCCCCGGCGTTTCGTCCGTGGGCGCCGTGTCTCCGACGGGCGTCTCCTGCCCGGTCACCTTCTCGATATGGACGGTACCAACCCCTCTTTTCATCACCGATCCCGCGCTACGGAGCGCGAGGCGGACGCTAGCACGAGTCCGGCAGGCCGCCGGGCCGGGAGCCGCGTCTCACTGGCCGAGGTCGGTCATGACCGTCTGGAGCGCCGTCGAGAAGGAGCCGTCCGTGCGGCTGATGTCCGAGCCCGTGTCCCAAAGCACCGGCACGATGCCGCGCGAAAAGGACGAGCGCGCGACCGTCTCCATCCAGAGAATGCGCGAGGCGGGATCGCGCGGGTAGTTCGTGCCCACCGTGACCGCGAACTCGCCGAGGATGACCGGGATGTTGCGTTGCGTGCTGAAGGTCCCGAGCTTCGTGAAGAGACCGTCGAGCGTCGACTCGTCGGCGTCGGTGCCCCACGTGGTTTGAGGCGAGCCCCAGCTCTCGACGTCGTCGAGCCCGCAAAACGTGTAGGGCGTGTAGTAGTGGATCGAGAGGAACAGCTTGCCCGCTCCCGCCGGATCGGTCGGCACGGTGAACGCGTCCACGCACGTGAGATCGATGTCCGTGGTGAAGCCCGCGATGAGGAGCGCGCGCGTCTTGTTGTAGCCGCTCTGCGCCCGCACGGTCGTCACGAACAGCTGATTGAGCGTGTTCAACGCGCCGTAGTCGGGAGCCTGACTCGTGTCGCCGTTCACGTAAAACTTGCTCTCCTCGTTCAGGCCCTCGAAGACGAGCTTGTCGTCCACGGACGCGAACGCGGTCGCAATTTGCGTCCAATACGAGGCAAATTTCGTCTTCACGTCGTCGGTCAGCGTGTACCGATTGGGGTTCCCGTCGGTGTCGTTGTCGATCCAACCGCCGTCCCAATGGATGTTGACGATGGCGTACATGCCCGCCGCTTCGATCCAACCGACGACCTCTTTGACACGGTCCATCTTGGTCGGGTCGATGACGCCGTTGACGGCGTACGTGTTCCACGCCACCGGCACGCGCACCGTCTTGATCCCGCGGCTCGCCATGCCGCCGATGTACGCTTGCGTCACGAGCGGTTCGCCCCAGCCCGTCTCCCAAGCGGTCGTGTTGTCGAAGGTGTTGCCGATGTTCGCGCCGAAGCCCATCGCCTTCGCCATCGTGGTCGCGTCCACCACGTCGCCGGCGCCGCTCGCACCCGCCGTCGCGGCGCCGCCGATTCCGGCACCCGCGCCACCGACCGCAGCGCTCCCGCTCATGCCCGCCGCACCGCCGCTCGTTGCAGCGCCCGCTCGACCGCCACCCGAATTCGCGGAGCCAGCCGTCCCCGCGCCGCCGCTGCCGCCGAGAACGGCCGCCGATCCAGCGCTACCACCCGAGCTCGGCGCGTTGCCGCTTCCCGCTTGGCCGCTCTGAGCGCTGCCGCCCGCGCCGCTCGTCGCAGCGCCCCCGTGGTTTCCCGCCCCGGCATTGCTCGCGCCGCCCGCACCGATCGCTCCGCTCCCACCGCTGCCGGCGCCGTCGTTTCCCGCGCTCTTGGCGCCTTTGTCCGTGGAGGAGCAGCCGAACGTGGCTGCAAGAATCAAGCAGATCAGGGGCTTTTTGGTGCGTGTCATGGCTCGGCGTGGGTCGCCTTCCCGTGCAGTTGCTCGAGGCGCCCCTTTCCGCTGAAAAATCGACGGAGGCGGCCGCGGCGGAACGCGCGCTGCGCCATGCTCGCTCGGAACGGGCTCGGGTCTAGGGGCAGGCGATCGGCGTCGACGAGAGCGCCACGTCGTCGTACCAGAGGGTGAGCGCGCCCGCGCCGTAGCTGTCCCAGCCGACGTTGAAATCGGCGAGCGCGGTGTAGCGCATGAGCGACGCCGAGCTCCCGAGCCACGCTTGGTCGATGTTCATCGTCGGCGTGCCGTCGACGGTGAGCCCCGGCTGATCGGCGCCGTCGATCGAGACGTCGAGCGGGCCTTTCGTGTCGATGGTGAGATTGATGCAATACCAGGTGTTCGCGGCGGGCTTGAAGCTCGCGGCGTCGCCGTCGGGGCTCACGTCGGGGACGTTCGCGGCGTCGGAGTCCGTGTTCCAGTGAAACACGCTGTCCTGACTGCCGAAGCGGAGCTCGTTACTCTGCGAGTATTGGTCGACGGCGGTCGGATGCGTCACGACCATGGCGCCGTGTCCGGACGCGAGCGTCGTCGCGAAGCGAACGTAGAAGTGGACGTAAGCGACCGACCCGAGCGTGCCGATGACGGTGCTGTTCCGCAGGTAAAGTCGATCGGAGCTCACGACCTTCAGCGAATGACCCGAACCGTGCGCGCCGATGCTGTCGATGGTCGCGCCGGACGCGCCGTTCGGAATCGTCGTCCAAACGTTCGTGTTCGGCGTCGAGCCCGTCTCGAAGTCGTCACACAAGGGCAGCGAGCCGCAGTTGAAGCTGCTCGCTCCTGCCGCACCGGTACCCGCGCTGCCCGCCGCGCCGCTCGCGCCCGCTCCCGCGCCGCCGCTCGCAGGACCGCCGGCGGTACCGGTTCCGGCGCTTCCGCCGAGCGCTCCGCCTGCGCCCCCCGAGCCGCCCGGCAGCGTGCCCGCGGAACCACCCGCCGGCGCGCCGCTCGCTCCGCTGCCGCCCGTGCCGCCGCTCGCCGTCGAACCGGCCGCGGCGCCCGATCCCGTCGTGCCCGCGCCGGCAAACGTACCGCCCGCACCTCCGCCGCCCGTCGCGGTGCCGCCGCCCGATCCGGCACGGGCCGCCGCTCCAGCCGATCCCCCGTTGCTCTGCCCGCTCGAGCCGCCAACGCCGTTGTCAGTCGGGGTCGGCGGCGGGTTCGAGCATGCGACTGCGGCGACGAGGAGCGAACTGGAACCAAAGCAAAAAAAGCGTTTCATGAGGGAGCGCCAGCGTTCGAGTCTAGCCCGTCGTGCGACCGCTCGCGAATGCGGCGCGGAGGAGCCGCGAGGTTCTGGACGAACGAGCCGAAGCGAGCGAGCATCGTGAGATGAAGCAAGTGGTGTGGTGGGCGCTGGCTCTTGGTGGGCTCTTCGTCGGGGGTTGCTCGAACGACAAGGGCGGCACGGGGAATCAAGGTGGGAGCGGCAACACCGCCGGCTCGCCGGGCACGAGCGGGAAAACCCTTGCCGGAACCTGGGATCTGACGACCACGCCGCTCGAGGGCGACGTCGTGATGACCACGGTCGTCCTCGGTCAAGATTCGCTCGCGATCACCTCGCCCGACTTCAACCTGACGGCGACGCGCAGCGGCGACACGGTCACGTACACGGACGAGCAAACCGTGAATATCCCTGCGGACGACGTGCTCCTCACGGCGAAGCAGAGCGCGGGCAGCTTCAACGCCGGGATCGTGCCGTTCGATCTCGGCGGCTCGTGGATGATCACGATCGCACCGGCGTCTGGCGGTTCGGTCATGACGTGCACCCTGAGCGTCGGCGCGAGCGAGATTGACGGCAGTTGTCGTAAAGTGACGGACGACGGCTTCGACTTCGACTTCACGACGGCAAAGCAAACGTCGGCTGTCTCGAGCTTCGGCGACCTCGGCGGCACCTGGCTCCACACGTGGACGCAAAACGGCAGCGCCAACACGTGCGCGCTCGACTTCGGTGACGCGAGCATCAAGACCTGTCCGGGCACGCTCGCCGGCGGCGGCTCGAGCGCGACCCCGGTTTCGGGCATCACCTTCGACTTCGACGGCGCCGACACGGTGAGCGGCACGCTCCAAGGCTGGGCCGAGTTTTCGGCGACCCGCCGCTGATGCCGCGCAGGGGCGCCGCCGCGTTCGTTCAATGCGTGGCGCTCGGCTGCGCGACCCATCACGCGCCGCCCGTTCCGGCCGGGCCATTTCTCGCGATCGAGCAGCGCACGGCGCCCTTGCCCGCGAGCTCGGCGCCGAACGCCGCGGCGGTCAGCTTGGCCTTCGGAGCCTTGCCGCCCGAGACGCTCGGGCGCGTGCATCGGCACCTCGCGGAGGCCACGACTCGAGCGGTGCGACGCGCGCTGCCTGCGCTGTTTCTCGACGACGAGCCGGCGCCGAGCTCGTACGCGGACGTGCTGCCGGACATCCCCGCGCTCACCGCGGCCGCCAACCTGCTCGGTTCGCCGTGGAACGCCGAGGGCATCTCGGTCGCGCTCGTCCCGCGCTGCGCGCCGAACGCGTCAACCTGCATCCCGCTCTTCGCGCCGGAGGAGCCCGCCGACGCGCTCGGGCGCCGAGCACGCGCGCTCGCCTGGGCCTTCGGACACGCCGCGCTGCTGCGCGCACCGGGCGACGCCCGCGCGCGTTTGCTCGAGGAGCTCCGCCGCGCGGCGCTGCGCTCTTCGGGCACCATCGCGCTCGTCTTCGACGCCGATCACGGCACGCTGGACGACGCCGAGCTCGGCGGGCTCGAAGCGGACGCACGGCGCGCGCTCGCGCATTGGCCGGCGGACGCGCCGGGGCAAGCCTGGCTCGGCGCGCTCGCCGCCGCACCCGGGGCCTGGCGGCTCCCGTTCGCGCTCGGTCCCGACGAGCTCTTCGTCGTCCCGCGCTTGAGCGCGCTCGCGCGCCTCCGTGATTTCGACGCCGAGCTCGCGCGAGCCGGCAACTCCGAGCGCCTCGGATCCGCTGCGCGCTAGGGCTGTCCCGAGTTCGAGTTTTCGTACCAGACGACGTTGTTCGTGGGGCTCGTGCCGATGGACACGATGTCCGGCGCGCCGTCGCCGTTCAAATCCTTCACGTCGATGCCCGAGACCGCGACGCCGCCCACGTCGAGCTGGATTTTGTCCCAGGTCTGCGTGCTCGGCACGTAGCGGTAGATGAGCTGGGTCATCGCGCCTTGGCCGCCGCCCGCGACGACTTCGTCGAACCCGTCGCCGTTGAAGTCGGCCACCATCAGGCCGTGCCCGTGCACGAAATCGGAGCCGAGATCGAGCCGCGTCCAGAGCGCGGACGCGTCGGCCCCGGGCGTGTAAATGACGCCGTCCGTGCCGTGCCAGGGATCGATCGTCGCGATGAAGCGGGCGCCGCCGAGACTGCCGAGGCCGACTTCACTCGAACCCTTGGTCGGCGGCTGGCCGTCGGCGCCGGCGCCGAGGTGCTCGGCCGTGCCGCCGAGCGCCGGGCGAAAGAGATCGATGCCGTCATTGGCCGCGGTGAGGATGTCGTCCGCCTTGTCGCCGTCCCAATCGACGATCTCGATGCCGTGCGCGGTCTCGAGGTGCGTGTCGTCGATGACCTTGCTCGGCCAATTTCCCAGCGTCGGATCCGCCGGGATGGTGAACGCGGTGAGCGCGACCGGGCCGACGTGGGTCGTCGGATCCGAATTCACGCCGAAGATCGGCAGATCGAGGAGCTCCTTCTTGCCGTCGCCGTCGATGTCGGCAAAGCGCAAGCGGTGCGACGTGGGAATCGCGCCAATCGCGTGGAGCGTCCAATCCTGACTCTGCGTCGGATCGGCCGGCGCTTCCGCCCACGAGACGGTGCCGCCGCTCGTCGTGTTCGTCATGTCGAAGTCGCTGGCGACGGCCAGATCGAGGTGTCCGTCACCGTTCACGTCGTACGGCGCGCAATAGATGAGCTGCTTCGCCCGCGTCGTGATCGTGTATTTCGTCCACGTCGGGTTCTTGAACCAAACCAAGCCGTCCGACCCCGACGAGAGCGCGACCACGTCGGGCTTACCGTCACCGTCGATGTCCGCGATGACGGTCATGTAGCCCGAGTTGAAGCTCGCGATGGTGTGCTTCGTGAACGTCGGGAACGCGCTGCTCCAGGTCGCTCCGGGCGAGCCGCTGGCGGCGTTTCCGGCCGTGCCGGTCTGTGACGCGCCCGCGCCGCCGCTCGACCCTCCCGCTCCGGGCGTTCCGCCGGCTCCCGTCGAAAGGGTATTGCCGGTACCGGCGCTCGGATTCGTGATGCCACCATTTTCCGAGAAGCCCGCACTGCCGCCCCCGGCACCGAACGGCCCGACCATGCTCGTCGCGCCCGCGCCGCCGAGACTGCCGCCGCTCGCAGCGTTTCCGCCCGTCGCACCGCTCGCGGCGCTCGTCGTGCCCGCGGCGCTCGTCGTGCCCGCGGAGCCGTGAAGCGTGCTCGCGCCGGCAGCGCCGCCGCGCGACGAGTCCACCTTGGCGCCACCGGAACAGCACAGAAGGGCCGCCGCGCCGGCGAACGGCGCCAGGGAAACGAAGGCAAACTTCGGGGTCAGTCGCTCGGCCATGGCGTCCGAGTAATGCCCGCAGGAGGCGCGCCGGCTTCGATTGAAGGCAATCGAGCCGTCCGGAGAACGGGTTACGCTCCGGCGCATGCCGGACCCCGCGCCGCCGAGGGAGCTGCGACTCGCCGAGCTCGTCGCGGCGCTGTCGCTCGGCATCGATCTCGGGTTCGGCCAGCCCATGGAGCACGTGCTCAGGCAATGTTTGATCGGCCTGCGCTTGGCCGAGCGCTTGGGCCTCGACGAAGACGCGCGCGCGGTCGTCTATTACACGTCGCTCCTCGTGAACGTCGGCTGCCACTCCGACGCTCACGAACAAGCGAAGTTGTTCGGCGACGACATCGCGCTCAAATCCGGCAAGTACACGCACGGGCTGCGCGGCATCGTCCGCTTGTTGGCCATGGTCGGCGCCGGCAAGTCGCCGCTCATGCGCGTGCGGGTCGGACTCGAGCTCCTCATCTCGGGGCGCCGCGACATGGCCGACATGATCAGCCTGCATGCGAAGCTCGCGCGCGCGCTCGCCGCCCAGCTGTCGCTCCCGCCGGCGGTCGTGAGCGCGGTCGGCTCCGCGTACGAGCAATGGGACGGCCACGGTTTTCCCGGCATGCTCGCCGGGGAAGCGATCCCGATCGCCGCTCGCATCGCGCAGCTCGCCGAGTACGTCGAGGTCGCGCAGCGCGTGGGCGGCGCGGACGCGCTACGCGCTCTCGCTCGCACGCGCGCGAAGCAGTTCGACCCGAAGCTCCTCGGCTTGCTCGAGCGCGGGGACATCACGGCCGGGCTCGACGACGTGCAAGCGTGGAACGCCGTGATCGACGCCGAACCGGCGCTCGCCATCGTGCTCACGGACGCGGAGTTCGACGCCGCGCTCACGGCCGTCGCGAATTTCATCGATCTGAAGTCGCCGTTCATGCTCGGTCACTCCACGGCCGTCGCCGAGCTCGCCGCGGCCGCCGGCACCGCGCTCGGCCTGCCGCAAGCCGACGCGAGCACGCTCCGGCGCGCGGGCTGGGTGCTCGGCTTCGGCCGGCTCGGCATCTCGAACGCGATTTGGGACAAGAGCGGCCCGCTCGGGGCCGGCGAGTGGGAACGCGTGCGCATGCACCCGTACATCACGGAGCGCATGCTGCACCAGTCGCGCGCCCTCGCGCCGTTCGGCAAGCTCGCCGTGCAGCACCGCGAGCGTCTCGACGGCTCCGGTTACCCCAAAGGGTTGGCGGGCGGCGCCATTTCCGTGCACGCGCGCGTGCTCGGCGCGGCCGACGCGTACCAGGCGCTGCGTGAGCCGCGCCCGCATCGTCCCGCGCGCTCCCCGGACGAGGCGGCGAAGACGCTCCGGAGCGACGCGCGTGCCGGCAAATTCGCGGCTGACGCCGTCGAGGCCGTGCTCGAAGCCGCGGGTCACCGCGCGAGGCGACGTCGCGAAGGCCCGGCGGGCCTCACCGCGCGCGAAGTCGAGGTGCTGCGCCTCTTGGCGCGCGGACTCGCGACCAAAGAAATCGCGGCGCGCCTCGCCATCACGCCGAAGACGGCGGGCAATCACATCGAGCACATCTACTCGAAGATCGACGCGCGGAGCCGCGTCGCAGCGAGCCTCTACGCCGTCGAGCACGGCCTTTTGCCCGAAGGGGAAATGTCCGACCATGGGGAGAACTCCTCATGACCCGGTGAGCCGTGCCCGTTAGCTTCCTCGAAGACAGGAGGCGATATGTTCAAGGAAATTGGGCACTTCATCAAAACGGGCAAGACCGTCTCGGCGCTCCAGAAGGAACTCCCGCGCGCCGAGTTCGCGGACACGATGATGAAACGCGTGGACGAGCAGGGGTTCGCGGACATTCGGCGCGAGCTCGTCGGCGATCTCGAAGGGCGCGTGCTCGACCTCGGCTGCGGCACGGGCTCCATGTTCGAGTACTTCGGCCCCCGCGCCCAAGTCGAGGCCATCGAGCCCGAGGAGGATTTCCTCGCGCTCGCCAAAGAGAAGGCGGCGAAGAGCGCAGGTCGAGTGCGCGCCGGCGCCGGCAGCGGGATGGAGCTGCCGTTTCCGGATCGCTCGTTCGACGCGGTCGTGTTCGGTCTCGTGCTCTGCAGCGTCCCGTCGGTGGAACGCGTGCTCGCCGAAGCCCACCGCGTACTGCGGCCGGGCGGCGAGCTCCGCGCGCTCGAGCACGTGCGGAGCGAAGCGCCCGTCGCCGGCTTTTTGATGGACGTCGGCAATCCGCTCTGGCTCCGCTTGAACAAGCAAGGCTGCTGCTGGAATCGCGATCCGCTCCCGGCCGTCGAAGCAGCGGGATTTCAGGTGGACGACGTGATGGCCTTCAAGCGTTTCGATCTGCTGATGCCCGCGTTCCCGATGCGCCGCATCAAGGGGCGACGGCCGCGGAGCTGAGCCGCGCGCGGGTGGGAACGAGGCTCACGGCAACGTGTACTGCTTGATGAAGGGCCAGCCGATGGTCGCATTGCCGGGTGCGTGGCCCGCATCCATCGTGCAGAGCCCGACTTGGACGCCGCCCGAACAGCTCGTGTAGTACTGGCAATCGTTGCTGTCCGTCGCGGTCGGTGAGCCGGTGCAGCCGTTGATTTCGGCCCATTTTTGGAAGGTGGCGACCGCACCGAGGAACGTGACCGGCATGCCGGTGACGACCGGGGAGTAGCCGCCGGCGTAGGGGACGACGGGGTCGTTGCTGCTGCGAAACGAGATCTCCGCGATGGGTCGCGGCGGCGTGCAGTCGTCTTCGTTCTCCGTCAGGAGATCGAACGAGGCCGGGGCGACGGCAGCGAACACGTCCGCCGCATGGCACGCGACGTAGTGGGACATGCCGCCGCCCATCGAAAAGCCGACCGCGTAGACGCGCTTCGTATCGATGCAAGCCTTCGTTTCGACTTGAGCGACGAGCGCCTTGGCGAAGCCGATGTCATCGACGTTGGCGACGCAGCACGGTCCGACGTTCCACGCGCCGCCGGACGGGCCGCTCTCGCCGTTCGGGTATGCGGTCACGACGCCTTCCGGATCGGTCTGCGCCTTGTACGGCGAGCTGCTCTCTTCCGAAGACCCGGAGCCGCCGAGCGGGTGAAAATCGACCACGAGCGGCACGGCCGAAGTTCCCTTGTACGCGGACGGCACGTGCAGGATGTACGTGCGACTCACCGAACCGACCTGCACGGTCTGGTTCGTGTCGCCGCTCTTCAGCACGGTGGAAGGGCATGTCACGCTGCTCGAGCCGGTGCCCGCGCTCCCGCCGCTCGCCGGCGCGCCCGCGGCCGGACCCGAACCTCCGTTCGCCGAGCCGCTCGCCCCGCCCGCGCCCATGCGGCCTCCCATCGACGCGAGGCCCGCCGCACCGCCGCCGCTCGACGTGCCGGCGCCGCCCGTCGCGGCGACGCCGCCCGCGCCGAGCGTTTCGTGACCGCCGCTGCCCGTCGCGTTCGCAACGCCGCCTGCGTTCGCGCCGCCGTTCGCCGTGCCGCTGACGCCGCCAGGACCGCTCATGGCCGTCGTGCCGCCACTGCTCGCGGCGGTGCCTGCGGCGGCGTTCGCTCCGGTCCCGCCGTGCGCCGCGTTCGCGCTGCCTCCGGCTCCGGAGCCGCCACCGACCGTCGAGGTGCCGCCGCTGCCGCCCCCCGCCCCGGGCACCGGCGCATTCGAGCCGCACGCCACGAGCCCGAAACCGAACGACAGGGCGATGATCCACGCCGAGCGTGAAGCGCTGCGGCTAGGAACCCCGGACTCGCTCGCGAGTGCCGCTCGGCCCCGGGGGAGCAGCGCGTCGATATCAATGTTCGGATGAGTGGAGTTCATGTCGGTGCGTCTCCGTGCAGGGAACACCAGGTTCTGACCGAAACGCCTGGGACGCTCAATAGGCAGAGCGGCCTATTCAACGCGAAAACACTAGAATTAACGCATACATGGCTCGCTCGAACGCCTTCCCGGCGCGGGGTGACGTAAGCCCCGTGAGTTGGAAGGACCGGAGTCGGGCGCACCGAACCGACAACGACAATCGCGGTGATTGGCACTCTCGAGCCGCGGAGTTCCGCTCGCGAGCGGCCACGACGCAAGGGACGGCGAGCTCAGTTGCCGGCGAGCCCGCGTTCCATGAGCCAGACGGTGGCGCCGACCCGGCCCGAGACGCCGAGCTTCCGATAGACGTGAGCGACGTGGTGCTGCGCCGTCTTCTTCGAAATGCCGAGCACGATGCCGATCTCTTCGTTGGTGCGACCGAGCGCCACGAGCGAGAGGACCTCGAGCTCCCGGCTCGACAGCACCGGCGCGTCTGCGGCGGCCTTCGGGCGGAGTCCGCGCTCGGGGGCCGCTCCTTCACTCGCCTCGGGCGCGCCGTGGAGGAGGTAGTGATATTGCCTGCCCTGACCGCCCTCGAGACGCAGCGTCCGAATCGGGTTCGCGCAATAAAGCTCGAGAATTTCCGCGATGTAGCCGACGATGAAGTGCTCGAAGTACGGGTGCCAGACGGGCAGCTCGTGCACCTTGAACTCGACGCCGTCGCTCGTCACCGACGCCTCGGACCACGTCGCCGCTTCCTTGAAGTACGCGCCGTGAAACTTCGGGAGCGACGCCACGACGGTGCTCAAATCATTGCCTTCGAGCAAGCCCTTGAGCGGGCCGTCGCGCACGGCCCAGCGACTCGCGTCGCGCCCGAGCTTGACGTACGACGCGCTGTCCTCCTTGAAGAAGCGGCGCATGAGCTCGTCGTGAAACGCGAGGAACGCGGGCAGCGGCACCGGCGTGTCGGCCGTGACGAGCGCGCGGAAACACGCGTGCCGCCGCGCGACCTCGCGAAAAAATTGTGTCCAAGCGTCGCCCCCGAACCGACGCATCACCAGGGTTTTGCGCGTGAGGATCGATAGTCCGCAGACGTTCACGGGAGCCTCTTCGAACGAAGAGTAACCCTAGCGCGCTCCCGGCATGCCGCACCTCGCGGGGCTCCGCCGAGCTCGGGAGGCCGCGCAGTGCAGCGAGCGGCACGTTTCCGTCATGCGACGCGCCGCACGCCGCGATCCGTCCATTCACCTTGAAAGTTTGCAAAACATCGGGGCTCTGCCGGTGAGAACAGCCGCCCGCATCACCGCGATTCGACGGCGCCGAGGTCGGGCGCGCCGTCGTAATAGCTCGCGGCGTCGAAGGGCAGCGCACCCGGCGGGACGACCCCTGCGTCGATCAAGTCGCTGCCTTTGGCGAGCGCGAAGGCCGCGAAGTTCAAGCTCATGTCCGCGTTGCGCGCGATCTGCGGGCTCACGAGCGAGCTCGCGAAGTCGGCTGCCGTCACCGTGATGGTGGACGACGCGACGCTCGAGGTGCCCGTGGAGTCGTCCCACCACGCGTTGGTGCCCGGCGTGTCGGTGCCGATCGCCTTGTCGCCCTGAGTGTTCGCGGTCGACGTCCAGAACGAGACGTTGTTCGTGAAGACGGCGCTCGTCGGCGTGGAGTTGTCACCGAACTTGAAGTTCCCCCCGACGTTGTCGAACGCGAGGTCATTGCTGAGACGGATGGCGCCCGGATTGCTGTTCCAGGTGAAGCCGTTCTTCCCGTTCCCGAAGGCGATCGAGCGGGTGACGACGTGAGCGACGGCAATGTCGTCGCCGCCGAGCTTGAAACCGTTGCGATCGCCGTTCGCGTTGGTCGTGCCGTCCGTCAACGTGCCGTTGCCGTAGGAGATGCATTGATCGATCGTCACGGAGCCGATCGGTCCCGTGTCGGTCTTGGTGTAGAGATCCCAGCCGTCGTCGATGTTGTTGTGGGAAACGCAGCCGCGAAAGACGTTGCCGGGCCCGACCGTGAGCTTGGCCGCGAAGCCGTCGGCGTTTTCGCCGCTGCCCGGCGGCGCGTCGTAGTTGTCGTAGGACTCGCAATTCAAAATGAGGTTGTTCGAAGGCCAGCTCGTCATGTCGGCGTCGGCCGAGCTCTCGCGCCCGATCTGGAGCCCGGTGTCGCGGTTGCCGTGCGTGACGCAGTCTTCGACGACGTTACCGTTGCCGGCGACGTAAATGCCGTTGTCGGCCGCTCCCACGACCTCGAGCCCGCGCAGCGTCCAATAGCTGCCGCTCAGCTGGAGTCCGCGCGGGTTCGAGCCCGTTCCGTACGGCTCCGACGAAAAGTCGAGGACCGGATGTTCACCCGCGTAAGCGACGAGGGACTTCAGGTCGTCGCTCGTGCCGCTGTTGTCGCGCGGGATCGTGATCTGGTCGGAGTAGGTGTAACGGCCGTCCCGCGCGAAGATCGTGTGACCCGCCGTGATGCGCGTGAGAGCGCTCGTGAGCGTCGTCGGTTCCGCGAGCGTGCCCGGAGCGTCGTCGGTCCCCGTGGGCGCGACGATGAGATCCCCCGTGCCGGGAGACGCGCCGCCGCCGCTGCCGGCAGCGCCCGTCTCGCCCGCGCCCGAGCCACCTGCGTTCTGCGACGCGCCGCTCGCGCCGGTGCCCGCCTTGCCCGCGTTCGAGCTTGCGGTTCCACCCGAGGCCCCGCTCGTCCCGCCCTTGCCGGCGGGCGTTCCTGCACTGCCGCCGAGGGGACCCGTGCCGGCCGTCTCGTTCGGCGTCGCTCCGCCGGCGCCGCCGCGTCCCCCGCCCTCGCTCGGACCGGCGCCCGCTCGTCCCGCGTTCGTCGTCGCCGCAGCGCCGCCGTTCGCCGCGAGCGCGCCGCCCGTCCCGGTTCCGCCGCTCGCGGCGTTTCCGGAGCTCGCGCCCGACCCCGATGACGAGCAAGCGAGCAGCGCGCCGGCGCAAAGACAGCACGCGACTCGATGGAAGTTCGCCGAAAGGCTCTCGTTTCGCCGGCGCATGGTGGACAGGCGTGAAGTAGCTCGTCGTGCGCGGGAGCCGTCACAATTCTGCATGCGCCACGCGCGCCGCGGTCGCTCTATGGTTACAGGCGGTGGTCGCGCGAGAGATCGTCGAGCTGGCGGATGCCACGGTGCGCCGGCGCCGCGCCCGGCACCTGGCGTGGAGTTGGGGCGAAGGGTTGCTCTTGTACGCGCTGCTTCGACTCGACGAGCGGCTGCGTGAACCGCGCTATCGCCCGTTCGTCGAAGCTTACTTCGCTCGTCACGCCGCGCGCGCCCGCTCCGCGGTCACCTGGAGCGACGAGTGTCCGCCCGGTCTCGCCGCGCTCGAGCTTCACGCGCTCACGGGCCGCGCCGAATACTTGGCGCTCGCCGCGCCCGTCGCTCGCTATTTGCGGACCGCGCGCCCCACGCGGGACGGCGGGCTCAACCACTTCGGCGTTTCGCCGTGGTCGCGCGTGTATCCGCAGTCGATGTGGGTCGACTCGCTCATGATGTACGGCGTTTTCGCGGCCCGCTTCGGACGCGCGCAAAGCGACGCCGAGCTCTTGCGTTTCGCCGCCGAACAGCCGGTTCTCTTCGCACGCGTGCTCCGCGACGCGGAGAGCGGCCTTTTCCGGCACGCGTGGTGGGTGCGCGCGCGGCGTGCGATCCCCGCGGGGAGCGGTACTTGGCTCCGCGGCAACGGCTGGGTTCTCGCGAGCATCGTCGAGGTGCTCGCCGCGCTGCCCGCTGCGCACGACGGACGCGCTGAGCTCGTGGCTCTCCTGGGCGAGCTCGCAGCGTCCGTCTTGCGCTACCAATTGCCGAGCGGACTTTTTCCCACCGTGCTCGGGCGCGCGAGCTACCCCGAGACCTCCGGCACCGCGCTCGTCGCCTACGCCTTGTTCGCGGGCGTCGAAGCCGGATACCTTTCGCCCGAACTCGAGGCCCACGCCGACGAGGCGTACCGCGCGCTCCTCGGCGGGCTCGAGCGCCGGAGTGACGGCGTGTCGATGCGCGACATCTCGACCGCGACGATGCCGTACCCCGAGTGGGCGTACCCACTCGTTCCGCGCGTTCGAGACGCGGCGCACGGCGTCGCGGCGCTGATTTTGGCCGGCATCGCCGCGCCCGCTGTCACGCGTTGAACGCATCCAGGCGCGGTCGAGCGCGTTCGGTGCCGCCACGGATTGCCCCGCTCGCGCAGAAGTGACGCGCACACCGCGGAGCGCACGCTCGCGCGAGGCCGCTCACGAGCTCGCGCGCCGAGCCCCGCGCTTGCGTCCGGCGCTCGTCTTCCGCGTCTTCGGGGGCACTTTGCCGCCTTCGCGACGCGCCTCGGCGAGACCGATCGCAATGGCTTGCTTTCGGCTCTTCACCTCGGCTCCGGAGCGCCCCGAACGAAGCTCCCCGCGCTTCATCTCGTGCATGCTGCGCTCCACTTTCGCTTGCGCCTTCGCCCCGTAGCGCCGGCCGGAGCTCTTGCGTGAAGTCGTCTTCGTGGACTTGCGTGTTGCCATCGCGCGCTGGTGAGCAACGTCCGTGCCGAAATGTTCGCCGGCTCCGCGGATCGAGTCTTGCAACGACGACACCCAATGAACGCGCAAGCGATCGGACGAACGCGCTGGGCGATTGCAGAGGGCTACATTCCGCTCCAGAGCACCGGGCCCGCGCCCACGATGACCAGCCACGAGACGGCATGCCTGCTGAACGCGGGCGACGCCGACGCGCACGTGAACATCACGGTCTTTTTTCGCGATCGCGAGCCGTGCGGTCCGTTTCGCGTGACCGTCCCCGCGCGCCGCACCCTGCACCTGCGTTTCAACGATCTGCGCGACCCCGAGCCGATCCCGCGTGACACCGACTACGCGAGCGTCATCGAAGCCGACGTGCCGATCGTCGTGCAGCACACGCGCCTCGACTCGCGCCAGGCCGAAGAGGCGCTGCTCTCCACCATCGCGTACAGCCAATGAACACGCCGCTCCTCGGCGTCAAGCACGCGTTGCCCGTGTTCCGCGAGCGGCAAGCCGCCCGCCTCGAGCGCCTCGCCCGGGACGACGCGCGGCCGGGCCTCGACGCACCGCTCGTCGCGTCGCTCGAAGCGGCGCTCCGCCGTGACCTCGACGGCGAAGTGCGCTTCGATCGCGGCACGCGCGCGCTCTACGCGACGGATGGCTCGAACTACCGCCAAGCGCCGATCGGCGTCGTCATCCCGCGGCACGCGCGCGACGTGGAGGCGACCGTGCGCGCCGCGCGCGATCACGACGTGCCCGTCCTGTCGCGCGGCGGAGGCACGAGTCTCGCGGGACAGTGCTGCAACGTCGCCGTCGTCATGGACTTCTCGAAGTACATGCACGGCGTCGTCGCGATCGACGCCGCGCAGCGGCTCGCGCGCGTGGAACCGGGCTGCGTGCTCGATCGGCTGCAAGACGCGGCCAAGTCGGAGGCCGACTTGCGCTTCGGGCCCGACCCCGCGACGCACAGCCGCTGCACGCTCGGCGGCATGCTCGGCAACAACTCCTGCGGCAGCCACTCGCTCCTCAGCAAAAACCACGGCTTCGGCCTGCGCACGAGCGACAACACGCACGCGCTCGAGGTGCTGCTCTACGACGGCGCGCGCTTCGGCGTGGGCGCCACGGCGCCCGACGAGCTCGACGCCATCATCGCGGGTGGCGGGCGGCGCGGCGAGATTTACGCCGCGTTGAAAGCCTTCGTGGACCGTCACGGCGAGACCGTCCGGCGGACGTTCCCTCGACTCGAACGCCGCGTCTCCGGCTACAACCTCGACGCGCTCCTGCCCGAGAACGGCTTTCACGTGGCACGCGCGCTCGTCGGCTCGGAGTCGACGCTCGTCACGATTCTCGAGGCGACGCTCCACCTCGTGCCGGCGCCCGCGGCCCGCACGGTGGTGATGCTCGGGTTCGAAAGCATCGACGTCGCGGCCGAGTGCGGCCTCGAAGTGCTGTCGTTCGAGCCCGTCGCGTGCGAGAGCATCGATCGCCTGCTCTTCGACTACGTGCGGCAAAAAGGCGACGAAAGCGCGAGTCTGGCGCTGTTGCCGCGCGGGCACGCGTTCCTGCTCGTCGAGTTCGCGGGAGCGTCACGCGAAGAGAGCGACGCCCTCGCGCGGCGGATGCTCGAGCACGTGAAGACGCTCGGCGGCGCCGCGCCCGTCGACTCGAAACTCTACGACGACCCGAAGCAGGAGGAGATGATCTGGGCGGTGCGCGAGGGCGGGCTCGGCAGCACCGCGTGGGTCCCCGGTCAGCCCGACAGCTGGCCCGGCTGGGAAGACTCGGCGGTGCCGAGCGCTCGCATGCCGGAATACGTCCGCGAGCTCCGCGCGCTCTTCGACGAGTTCGAGTACAAGCCGGCCCTTTACGGTCACCTCGCCCAAGGCTGCGTGCATTGCCGCGTCGGTTTCGACCTTTACTCGGCGACCGGCATCGAGAAGTACCGCCGCTTCGCCGATCGAGCCGCCGATCTGGTCGCGAAGTTCGGCGGCGTGGCGTCGGGCGAGCACGGGGACGGGCAGGCGCGCGCCGAGCTTCTGCCGCGCTTTTTCGGCCCTGAAATCATGCAGGCGTTCGTCGAGTTCAAGCGCATCTGGGATCCGCGAAACCGAATGAACGCCGGCAAGCTCGTCGATCTCGACCACGCGCCGCTCGGCATGACCGACAAGCTTCGGCTCGGCCGCGACTACGAGCCGCCCGAGGCCGACACGCACTTCCGCTACCCGAACGATCGCGGCAGCTTCGCGCG
The DNA here is from genome assembly GCA_035499895.1 of Polyangiaceae bacterium. Taxonomy (GTDB): domain Bacteria; phylum Myxococcota_A; class Polyangia; order Polyangiales; family Polyangiaceae; genus PMG-095. Next base: position 18,769 of record DATJXW010000288.1, read on the forward strand.
CGCGGCGCTCCGCTGCGTCGGCGTCGGCGTGTGCCGGCGCGAGCACGGCGGGACCATGTGTCCGTCGTATCGGGTGACGCGCGACGAGCAGCATTCGACGCGGGGGCGAGCCCGCATGCTCTTCGAGATGATGAACGGCGAGCTCGTCGAGGACGGGTGGAAGAGCGAGGCCGTGAAGGACGCGCTCGATCTCTGCCTCTCCTGCAAGGGCTGCAAGGGTGATTGTCCGGTCAACGTGGACATGGCCACCTATAAGTCCGAGTTCTTGAGCCACTACTACGCGGGCCGGCTCCGCCCGCGCCACGCGTACGCGTTCGGTTGGATCCACGGCTGGGCACGGCTCTTCACGCTGGCGCCGACCCTCGTGAACCTCGTGACGCGACTGCCGCTCCTCGGCGCCCTCGCGAAATTCCTGGGCGGCGTCGATCGTCGCCGCAGAATCCCGGCGTTCGCCCCCGTGCGCTTCAAGACCTGGTTTCGCGGGCACGCGCCCCGGAACCCCGACGGGCCGAGGGTCGTCCTCTTCCCCGACACGTTCACCGACTTCTTCCAGCCGGACGTGGCCGTCGCCGCGACGCGCGTGCTCGAAGCCGCGGGGTTTCGCGTGATCGTGCCGGACGAAGACGTGTGCTGCGGCCGGCCGCTCTACGATTACGGCTTCCTCGAGCGCGCGAAGCGACGCTGGCTCGGCGTCTTGCGCGTGCTCCAGCCTTACTACCAGGACGACGTGCCCATCGTCGTGCTCGAGCCGAGCTGCTGGGCCGCGTTCAAGGACGAGCTCACCAATCTGATGCCGAACGACGAGGACGCGAAGCGGCTCCAAAAGAACACGCTCAGCCTCTCGGAATTCTTGCGTTCACGCGCGAGCGGGTATGCGCCGCCCGCGCTCGAGCGCCGAGCGCTCGTTCAGGGCCATTGTCACCAGAAAGCGCTCGACACGTTGAACGACAAGGAAATCGGGCAGCTTTTCGCGGAAAAAGCGCTGTACGACGCGCTCGGGCTCGACCACCACGAGCTCGACGCCGGTTGCTGCGGCATGGCGGGCGCGTTCGGCTACGAGCGCTCGAACGCTCATTACGACGTGAGCGTCGCCTGCGGCGAACGCGCGCTCTTGCCCGCGGTGCGCCGAGCCGCGGACGAAACGATCGTCATCGCGGACGGCTTCAGCTGCCGCGAACAGATCGAGCAGCAGACCGACCGCGTGGCGCTCCACACCGCTCAGGTGCTCGAGCTCGCCTTGAGCGAGCGGGGCGCTCCGGCGGGCGAAGGTCGGCCCGAGGCCGCGACGGTGGCTCGGCGGCGGCGAGCGCGTCGGGTCGCGTTCGCGCGGGCGGCGCTCGTCGCCGGAGCAGGTGCCGCGGTCGCGCTCTTCGGGGCACGACGGTTGCAAGAGCGGCGTTTTTTCGCGTGAAAGGGAAGCTTCGATGCGCGTCGACGAAAACACGGTGGTCGTCATCACGGGAGCGTCGGGCGGCGTCGGTCGCGCGACGGCTCGGCTCCTCGCCCAACGGGGCGCGAAACTCGCGCTCCTCGCGCGCGGGCGCGAAGGGCTCGAAGGAGCTCAGCGCGAAGTCGAGGAGCTCGGCGGCCGCGCGCTCGTCCTGCCGACCGACGTGAGCCAGGCCGAGGAGGTCGAAGCGGCGGCGTGGGCCGCGGAACACGAGCTCGGGCCCATCGACGTGTGGGTGAACAACGCGATGGTCTCGCTTTACAGCCCCTTCGCCGAGATGAGCGTCGACGAGTTCCGGCACGTCGTCGAGGTCACGTTTCTCGGCAACGTCTACGGGACGCACGCCGCGCTCCGGCGCATGCGGCAGCGCGATCGCGGCGTCGTCATTCAGGTCGGCTCCGCGCTCGCGTTCCGCTCGATTCCGCTGCAGAGCGCCTATTGCGCGAGCAAGCACGCCATCGTCGGCTTCACCGAGTCGGTGCGGAGCGAGCTCATGCACGACGGCAGTCACGTACGCCTGACGAACGTCCACATGCCCGCACTCAACACCACGCAATTCGGGTGGACCAAGAACAAGATGGAGAAGAAGGTGCGACCCGCGGGCCGCATCTTCCAGCCCGAAGTCGCGGCCGAAGCGATTCTGTTCGCCATCGAGCACGACCGGCGCGCCATCAAAGTCGGCTACACGACGCTCGAGGCGACGCTCGGGGAAAAGGTGATCCCGGGGCTCTTGGACCGGCACCTCGCGCGGACGGCGTGGGACGGCGTGCTCTTGCCGGAAGAGAAGAACGCCGACGAACCCGACAATTTCTGGGAGCCGGTGCGGGCCGATCGCGGCGCGCACGGCAATTTCGATCGAGTGGCGTGGAACAAGAGCCCGTCGCTTTGGCTCAGCGAGCATCGCTTGTTGCTCGGGGGCGCCGCGCTCGCGGGCATTGCGGCGCTCGCGCGCGTGTTTTTGGGCAACTCGTCGCGGTCGGTTTGGGGGTGACGCGTCAGGCGCCGCGCGAGGCGCTGGCGATGCGGTGACTCTCGGCCCGCTCGGCGCGGAGCATGAAGCCGAGACCCGGCCGCGCCGGATCCGGTGCGAGCATGCCTCGCTCCGGCAGCGGCGCGCCGTCGAACCAATCGCGCTCGATGCGCGCGTGGTCGTGAAAATATTCGAGGTGTCGCACGCGCTCGCACGCGCAGCCGAGCACGGCGTGGAGCGCGGGCGCGCAATGGGCCGAAAGCGGCCGCCCCGCGGCGTCGGCGAGCGCCGCCGCGTCGAGAAAGCCGCTCACGCCGCCGCAGCGGGTCGCGTCCGCCTGCAGCACGTCGACCGCGCCCGCGTCGAGCATGCGGCGAAAGTACCCGCTCTCGTAGCCGTACTCGCCGGCGGCGATCTCCATGCCCGCCGGCGCCCGATCCCGAAGCAGCCTGAGCCCCGCGAGATCGTCGGACGAGACCGGCTCTTCGAACCAGACGACGCCTTGCTCGGCGAAGCGCTCGGCGAGCGCCAGCGCTTGCTTCTGCGCGTAGGCGCCGTTCGCGTCGACGAAGAGCTCGACTCCGGCTCCCACCGCCGCGCGCGTCGCCCTCACCCGTTCCGGATCGCGCGCCGCATCGCTCCCGACCTTCATCTTCACGCGGCCGAACCCTTCCCTCGCCCAACCTCCGAGCTGCTGCTCGAGTCGTTCGAGCGGGTACGAGGTGAACCCGCCGCTACCGTACACCGCCACCGAGTCGCGCCGCGCGCCGAGCAGCGCGAGCAGCGGCACGCCGAGGACGCGCGCCTTCAGATCCCAGAGCGCGACGTCCACCGCCGAGACGGCCATCGCCGCGACGCCGCGAGCACCGAGGTTTCTCACTTTTCTGCGCATGGCCGCGCGCAGCGCCGGAATGGCAAAACAATCCGCGCCGAGCACGACCTCGGCGAGCGTCGCTTCCACGAGCTTCGCCGTCGCTTCGTCGGCGTACGTGTAGCCGAAACCGCGCTCGCCCCCGCCGAGGAGCTCGACCGCGACGAGCACGGTGCGGTGCCACTCGAGCGTGCCGTCCGCCTCCGGAAAGTCCGTGGGAATGGCGAAGGCGCTCACGCCGACGCGCTCGACCGTGGCTCTGGTTTTCGAAAACGACATGAGGTTCTCCCGTGAAGGCTGGGGCGCACTCGATCGCCCCGGTGGGGCGGACGCGGCGCGCGAGGCCCGCGACGAAGCGAGACTTCGTGAACCGCGTCTTGCATCCCGACCCATTCATGACTCGTTCCCAAGACACCTCGGCCCTCGTCACGGCGGCTTGCCTCGAACCAAAGGCGCGTTCGTGACCACGGTCGGACAGTACGTGGCAGAGCGCCTCTCCGCGTGGGGCGTGGAGCGCATCTACGGCTACCCCGGCGATGGCATCAACGGCCTCCTCGCGGGGTTCCGCAAGAACGGCGACAAGCCGCGCTTCATCCAGGCGCGCCACGAGGAGCTCGCCGCGTTCCTCGCGTGCGCCCACGCCAAATTCAGCCGCGAAGTCGGCGTGTGCCTCGCAACGAGCGGCCCCGGAGCGATTCACCTCCTGAACGGCCTCTACGACGCGAAAATGGACCACCAGCCGGTCGTGGCGATCGTGGGTCAATCCGCGACGACGGCGCTCGGCAGCCAATACCAGCAAGAGGTCGATCTCCAGACGCTCTTCAAAGACGTCGCGAGCGAATACTGCGTCACCGTGTCGAGCCCCGCGGCCGTGCGGCACTGCGTCGATCGCGCCCTGCGCATCGCGCTCGATCAGCGGACCGTCACCTGCGTGATCTTTCCGAAGGACGTTCAGGAAGAGAAGGCGGTGCCCGACCCGCCGCAGCGTCACGACCACGCGCTCACGGGCATCGGTTGCCCCAAGCCGTACATGATTCCGCACACGGACGACCTCGAGGCCGCCGCGCGCGTCTTGAACGAAGGCAACCGCGTCGCGATGCTCGTCGGCGCGGGCGCCCTCGGGGCGAGCACCGAGGTGCTCGAGGTCGCGGAGCTCCTCGGCGCTGGCGTCGCGAAGAGCTGGCTCGGCAAGGCGGTCGTTCCGGAAGCCGTGGCGTATTGCACGGGCCACATCGGCCTGCTCGGCACCAAGCCGAGCTGGGATTTGATGCAGGATTGCGACACGTTGCTCGTCGTCGGCAGCAGCTTCCCGTACGCCGAGTTCTATCCCAAGGTCGGGCAGGCGAAGGGCGTGCAAATCGACGTCGACGGGCGCCTTCTGAGCTTGCGTTACCCGATGGACGTAAACCTCAAGGGTGACGCCAAGCAGACGCTCGCCGCGCTGATACCGCTGCTCCGCCGCAAGCTCGACCGAGCCTGGCAGGAGCGCGTCATGGGCAACGTCGAGGAGTGGTGGCAAACCGTCGATTCACGCGCGCTCGAGAGCGGAAACAACGGCCTCTTGAACCCCGAGCGCGTCTTTCGCGAGCTCAGCCCGAAGCTTCCCGAGCGCTGCATCCTCGCGGCCGACAGCGGCACCGCCGCGAACTGGTACGCGCGCGACCTCAAAATCCGAGCGGGCATGCTGGCGAGCGGCAGCGGTAACCTCGCGACGATGGGCGCCGCGGTGCCGTACGCGCTCGGCGCCAAATTCTGCTTCCCGGATCGCGTGTGCATCGCGCTCACGGGGGACGGCGCCATGCAGATGAACGGCCTGAACTCGTGCATCACCGTCGCCAAATACTGGAAAGAATGGGCCGATCCGCGCTGGATCACGCTGGTTTTGAACAACCGTGATCTCAACATGGTCACCTGGGAGCAGCGCGTGATGGAGGGCGACATCCGCTTCGTCGCGAGCCAAGATTTGCCCGACTTTCCCTACGCCTCCTTCGCCGAGTCGATCGGGCTTCGCGGTATCCGCGTGGAGAAGCCGGAGGAGCTCGCCGACGCTTGGGCGCGCGCCCTCGCGAGCGATCGACCCGTCGTGCTCGAGGCCGTCACGGATCCGGACACGCCGACCTTGCCTCCGCACATCACGCTCGAGCAAGCCAAGCACTTCACGGAGACGATCCTGCGGGGCGATCCGGAAGCGCCCGGCCTCATCAAACAAGCCGTCAAGGGCGTGGTCGCCGCGCTCACGCCCGACAAGAAGTAGACGTGAGCGCGACGGCGCGGGCTATTTGACCGACGGCCCGGGCGCGTTCACCGGCGTCTGCTTGCCGACGGGGCGCACGTGCTCGGCCTGCCCGGCCGAAGGACGGCGGCTCCGTCGGTACGGCGCGAGCTCGACGGGCCGATGCTCGCGCGCGGACGCGAGAATCGCTTCGACGACCCGCACGTCGCAACGCCCCTCTTCCGCGGACGGTTCGGGCTCACTGCCGGCGATGACGCAGTCGGAGAAGTACTTGATCTCGGGCGCAAACTGGTCGCCCCGTGAAAACGACTCGCGCGTGAGCTTGCCGTCGATCGTGAGGTAATGCACGAGCTCCTCGACGTACTCGTACGCGGGCTCGACCCGGAGGTCACCCTCCGTGCCGCCGATGCGATAACTCGAGACGCCCGCGACGCTGTTGCTGATGCAAAACTGCGCGATGCGGTCGCCCGGGAAACGCAGCATCACGCTGGTCGTGTCGTCGGTGCCGTTCTTCTCGACGATGTCGGCCGTCACGCTCACCGGCTCCGCGTCGAACACGTTGCGCGCCGTGTTGATGCAATAGACGCCCATGTCGTACGCGGCGCCGCCCGCGAGCGACGGATCCTGCCGAATGTCGCCCTCCCGGACGACGTGGGTGAAGAAGGAGCTGAAGAGCTTCACGTCGCCGAGCCGGCCCGACCGAACGAGCTCGAGCGCGGCGAGGGTCGCTCGCTCGAAGTGCAGGCGGTAGGCGACCATGAGCTTCAGGCCCGCCTTGCGGCACGCCGCGTCCATCGCGAAGCAATCGGTTTCGCTCGGCGCGAGCGGCTTTTCGCAGAGCACGTGGCGACCGGCGGCGGCGGCTCTCAGCGTGTATTCCTTGTGCGTGGCGTTCGGCGTCGCCACGTAGACGGCTTCGGCGCGCGACCGCTCGAGCACGCGCTCGAACTCCGAATAGTCGCCGTCGGCGGCGAGCGAGTAGCGCTCGCGCAACGCGGCGCGCTTGGTGGCGTCTCCCGAGACGATCGCGACGAGCTCGGAACTTTCCTTGGCGTGCGCGAACGCGGGCAAGATCGCCACTTGGGCGATGTTTCCCGCCCCGACGACGGCATAGCGGACTCTGCGAGGTTGGTTGTCCATGACCGAGCGGCGTGCAGGACGCACGCCAAGCGCGCCCGGGCTCGGCGCTTGCATGCAACGTCGCTCGCACGCCAAAGAGTCGGCGAAATGACGCCGAGCAGGCTCAAAGGAGCTCGGCTTCGGCGACGACGAGATAGCCGTCCGGGCCGAGGTTCGTGACGCTCGTCGTCGCGGAAAAGTCGCTGAAGCGGTGCTCGGCGCGCGCCTGCCGCAGCGGGCCGCGCGCGAGCGACGCGACGCTGAGCTCACCGGCGCTCCGCGTGGGCACGCCGAGTCGTCGAGCGAGCTCACCGCGTGCCGCGCCGCCGAGCTCCACCGCGCGCTCCGCGTCGTGCGTCCGCTGCATGCGAAGCACGCCCACGAGACGGCCGCCCGCATCGAAGCGAAAATAGGCGGCGCCGCGCTCGTCGTCGTCCGCGGCGAGCTCACGACCGCTGACGCCGTCGCACGCGAGGCCGGAACCCTGCGCTTCGACGCGGCAGCGGAGCGCGCTCGCGTTCGCCCACTCGTTCACGTCGGCGCGCGTGACTTTGCCGAGCTCGAAGCCGAACGCGGGCCGTTCCGGCGCGTCGGCGGCAACGTGCGCCTCGCGCGACAGGCCGAGGTGGCGCAGCGCATCGCGCGTCTTCGGATCGACGCTGCGGCGACTGAACGGACAGTGCCCGTGCGCGAGCAGGAGGAGCAGCGGCCGGCCCGCGCGCGTGTGCAAAAAGCCGCCGACCGCGAGGAAGAGCGCCACGGCCAGGCCTGCGACGCCCCCCCAACGAACGAGACGCCTGCGATCCAGCGCGGCCAAGGGCGTCATTGTCCCACGATGCTCGCTTTGAACGACGCGTCCGTCACGGGCGGCGCGAAGCAGTTCGAGATGTCGTCGGACGAAACGCCGTTTTCCGACAAGGCCGGCACCACCACCTCGGTGATGAAGTAGTCGTACTGATCGCTCGTGATGCCGAGGCCCTTGTGCGCTTCCTGCATCGAGCGGCCCATGTAGTTCTGCGGCCCGCCGTAAACCTGAATCAGGAGCGCGGCGAGGTTGTCCTTGAACGCCTGCACCTCGTCGTCGCTCGCGCTCGTGACGAACACCTGAAACGAATCGCCGAGCTTGTCCGTGGGCGCCGCGAGGGCCTTCGTGACGATGCTGTCGCGCACCGCCACGAACGCGTCGGCGCCGTACTTGTCGAACATCTGCGTGGTGCAAGACGTCGTGGCCGCGGCGCCGGCGCTCCCGCTCGTGCCACTCATGCCGCCCATCCCGCCCATGCTGTCGTCGTCGCCGCACCCGATTTGCATCACCGCACCTGCGAGACAAAAGATCGCGGTCCCGCGTAGCCAAACGTGAGCCATGTTGGTTCCTTTCTCGAACGACTCCGGTACGGACCAACCTTCGCGACCGGATTTTCCCGGCGAAATTTTTCGCGGAATTCAACCCAGACGCGAAACGGCTCGTGAGCTCCTGAGCTCCATCGCGCGGACCAAGCGCTGCGGGATGTCCTCGAGCGACGCGATCTGATCGGCGGCGCCGCAATCGATGGCGGCCTTCGGCATGCCGAACACCACCGAGCTCTGTTCGTCCTGAGCGAGCGTGAACGCGCCCTCTTCCCGCATCGCCAAGAGACCGGCCGCGCCGTCGCGCCCCATGCCCGTGAGGAGCGCGCCTATCGCGCGGTGCCCGACCGTGTCGGCGACCGCGTGAAACAGGACGTCGACCGCCGGACGGTGCCCGTTCACGCGCTCCTCCGTCGAAACGCGGGCGCGGAGCTTGCCGCCGACGCGCTCGACGCCGAGATGGAAGTCGCCCGGCGCGACGAGCACGAGCCCCGGTTCGAGCACGCGTCCGGGTCGCGCCTCCTCCACCGTGAGCGCGCAGAGGTTGTCGAGACGCGCGGCGAACGCCTTCGTCACGTAAGCGGGCATGTGCTGAACGACGAGGATGGGCGGCACGTTTTGCGGCAGGCGCGAGAGAATGGACTCGACGGCCACGGTGCCGCCGGTCGAGGCGCCGATCGCCACGAGCTCGACCTCGTTGCGTTGCCGGAGCTGAACACCCGCGCGGCTCGTGCGCACGCGGCTCGTGCGCGCGCCGCACGCCGCTCGCACCACCGAAACGAGCTCTGCGCCGAGCTCGGCGAGCGCCCGCGGGCTCTGCGGCTTCAAGATCACTTCCACCGCGCCCGCGTCGTACGCTTCGAGCGCGAGCTTGCCGCCCGCCTCGGTCAAGGACGAGCAGACGACGACGGGCAGCGGGTAATGCTGGTTCAGCTTGTGAAGGAAGGTGATGCCGTCCATCTTCGGCATCTCGACGTCGAGGATCAGCACGTCGGGTTTGAGCTCGACGATCAGATCGCGCGCGACGTACGGATCCGGCGCCTCGGCGACGACCTGCACGTCGGGCGCGAACGCCATCGCTTTCTTGAACAGGCGCCGGACGACGACCGAATCGTCGACGATGACGACGCGGATCACGCTGCCCCCGCTCGCGCGTTCACAGCTCCACCTCGCTGAAATCGTCGCTCGCGCGGACGGTGGCGCGGCCGTCGGCCACGAACAAGCGACAGGTGCGGGAAAGGCCGCCGCCGACGGCCTCCGCCTTGATGGCGACGCCCGCCCCGCGCAAGAGCTCGCGCAGCGCCGCGTAGTTGCGCTTGCCGATGTCGAACGTCTTGTTGTCGTCCTGAATGCAGGCGCCGCCCACGACTTTGACCACGAGGTCCCCCTTGCGCGAGCCGAGGCCCAGCATCCGCTCGAAGAGCAGCGGGACGCCCGTGTCGGCGAACATCGCCGGCCGCGCTCGGGCTTTTTCGGGCGTGATCGACGAGAGCGGCAGCATGTAGTGCACCATGCCGCCCGCGTGCCGCAGCGGGTCCCACACGAGCACCGCGATGCAGGAGCCGAGCCCGTACGTCACGAGGACGCTGTTCACGTCGGTGCTGATCTGCAGATCGCCCACGCCGACGGTGATGGGGGTCGTCCCGGGCGCCATGCTAATCGACCTTCCGGTAGACGGAGGGCATCAGCGTGCGCAGGCGCGAGCGCACGCCGTTCAGCGTCTCGGAGTGCGCCACGACGAGGATGCCGCCGGGCTTGAGCAGGCGCTCGATCTCGCTCACCAGCCGTTGCCGCACGCGGTCGTCGAAATAGATCATGACGTTCCGGCAGAACACGGCGTCGAGCTCGCCGCGCAGGGGGAACGGCGGCGTCGCGAGGTTCAGGCGCTTGAACAGAATGCGGCGCTTGAGCTCGTCGCTCGCGCGGCTCGACGGTTCCGCGCCGCCGCGCGCCTCGCGCACGAAGTACTTGCGGCGGAGCGGCTGGCGCACGGGTTCGAGGCGCGCGTCCGAGTAGACGCCCTTGCTCGCGGCGTCGAGCGCGGTGACCGAGATGTCGGACGCGAGCAGGCGCCATTCGACCGGCGCGGCGCCGATCGTTTCCGACAGGGTCATGGCGAGCGAGTACGGCTCTTCTCCGGTCGCGGCCGCGGCGCACCAGACGCGGAGCTGCCGCGAACCTTCGGCGATCCAGCGCCGCACTTCCTCGCTCAAGAACTCGAAGTGATCCGGCTCCCGGAAAAAGCTCGTGAAGTTCGTGGAGATGGCGTCGAGGAAGCGCACCATCTCCTTGCCGCTCGCGTCGCCCTCGAGGTGTTCGAGGTAGGCGCGCTCGGTCGTGAAGCCGCATTCGCGCATGCGTTTGGCGATGCGGGCCGACACGAGCGTCTGCTTGTTCTCGCGGATCGCGATGCCCGCCTGATCGTAGGCGAGGCGGCGCAGTGCGTTGAAGACCGAGGCGCTCATGTCGTCGTTCCCCTCGCTCGCGCCGCTCAGAAGGCGGCGAGCTCGGCGTCGCCGTCGAGCGGGATCAAGGATTCGGGGCGGCTGTGGCCGTTGCTCGCGCCGTCCGGCTTGAACGCGCGGTGCGCCCGCACGCCGCCCGTGGCGCGGCGAGCCGGTCGCGCGACGGCGCGGGGCGCTTCGACCGCGCGGCCGCGTCCTTGACTCGTGAGCTGGAAGCGCGCGACGAGCGAGGCGAGCTCCTGAGCCTGGCCGGCGAGCTCCTCGGCGGCGCTCGACGTTTCTTCCGAGTTCGCCGCGGCTTGCTGGGTCACCTGGTCCATCTGCGCCATCGCCTTGTTCGATTGTTCGATGCCCTCGGCTTGTTCCTGGCTCGCCTGCGCGATCGAACCGACGATCTGACTCACCTTGCCGACCGCCTCGACGATTTCGCCGAGCTTCGTCCCGACGCGCCCGGAGAGCTCCTCACCCTGCTCGGTGAGCGTCATCGACTCGCCGATCAGCGTCTCGGTCTTCTTCGCGGCTTCTTTGCAGCGCAGGGCGAGGTTTCGCACCTCTTCCGCGACGACCGCGAAGCCGCGCCCCGCTTCGCCGGCGCGTGCCGCTTCGACCGCGGCGTTCAACGCGAGGAGGTTCGTCTGGAAGGCGATGTCGTTGATGTCGCGGATGATCGCGGCGGTTCCCTCCGCCGCGCTGCGAATGCGGCCCATCGCGCCCGTCATCTCCGACATGGCGGCGCCGCCGCTCTGCGACGCTTCGCGCGCGCCCTGGGCGAGCGCGGTCGCGCTGCGCGCGTTCTCGGCCGTCTGCTTGGTGGTCGCCGCCATCTGCACGAGGGCGCTCGACGTCTGTTCGAGGGCGCTCGCTTGCTCGGACGCGCCCTGGGCCACGGATTGACTCGAAGCCGCGATCTGCGAGGACGCGCTCGCGACCTGCTCGGACGTGGACGACACTTGGAGCAGGCTCTCTTCGAGGCTCTCCGCCGCGCGGTTGAGCGACGACATCATGTTGCCGTATTCGCCGGCGAAGCCCGCCTTGGCGCGCGCGGTGAGGTCGCGCTCGGCGAGCCGCGAGAGGGTGCGATTGGCTTCGCCGAGCGGCGCGGCCACGGCGTCGAGCACGCGGTTCAATCCGCTCACGAGCTCGGCGTACGCGCCCTGGTAGCCGGCGGCGTTGCCGCGCTTGGCGAGCTCTCCGGCGCGCGCGGCCTCGATGAGTCCGTTCGATTCCGCGATGACCTGGCTCAGCGTGCCGATCGCCTTCTTCATGTTGGCGGAGAGGACATCCTGCTCGGAACGGGGCGTCACGATCGCCGTCACGTCACCGCGCCCCACGCTCTCGGCCGCCGCGGCCACGTCCTTGATGTACGCGACGAGGCCGCGGAACGCTTCGGCGAGCTCGCCGATCTCGTCCGCCGAGCGGTGCTCCACGTTCTGGTTCACGTCGCCGAGCGCCACGCGACCCGCCGCCACCTTGATGCGATCGAGCGGGTTCGTGATCCGCAGCGTCATGAACCAGCCGAGACCGATCGCGAAGAGCACGGCGAGCGTCGCGGCGAGAATCACGGTGCGGTGCGCGCTCGCCTCGACGGCGGCGCCCTCGGTGACGAGCGTCTTCGACTGTCGATCCTGGATCTCGAAGAGCCCCTGCACCGCGCTGATGATGGCCTTCGTACTGGCCGAGCGTTTCTCGAGTAGGTCCCAGGCGCTCTGCGTGTCGTGCGCCCGGATCGCCTGCCATACTTCCTCGTCGATCTCGTGCCAGGTGCGGTAGGCGTCCTTGAAATCACGCCACAACTTCTGCTCCTGCTCGTCCATGTGGAGCTTGTCGAAATCGACCATGGCCGAGTCGAGCTCGGCGAGGCACTTCTCGCGGTTCGAGCGCGCGACCTCCAACATCGCGTCCGTCTTCATCAGCGTGGCCGATTCGCCCTTGTGGGACGCGTAGAGCAGCTGCGCGAAATTGAAGCGTATCTTGCCGAGGAGGATGATCCTCGGCACGAGCTCGGCGCCCGCGCCGTCGAGGAGCTCTCCGACGCGCCCGAGCGACGTCGACGCCATCAGGCCCACGACCGCCGCCGACAGCGAGATGGCGACGAAGCAGGCGACCAGTTTGACCTTCAGTGATTGGAAGCGCATTGGAGATTACCCTCTGACGTTGTTGTAAAAGCGGCGACTCAGGCGAGCGCCACGGGAACCGGATTGGACAAATCGAGAAGCGGAGTGCGCTCCTCCTGAGTGAGCACGCGATCGATGTCGAGCAGGAAGATCACGCGCTTGTCGGCCTTGCCGACGCCGAGAATGAACGGCGACGCCGTCTGACCCTGCAGGTTCGGCGGCGGCTCGATGTCCTCGGCGCCGATCGCGCGCACCTCGAGCACCTCGTCGACGAGAATGCCCATCGTGAGCCCCCCGCTCTCCGCGGTGAGCTGCACCACGATGATCACGGTCTGGCTCGTGGGATCGGTCGCCTGCATCTCGAACTTGAGCCGCAGGTCGACGACCGGAATCACTTTGCCGCGCAGGTTGATGACCCCGCGCACGTGCCCCGGCGCGCGCGGAATGCGCGTGATTTCCATCAGCCCGATGAGCTCGCGCACCTTCAGGATCTCGAGGCCGTACTCCTCGTTCGCGAGACGAAAGGTCATGTATTTGCCGGCAAGCCCACGCTGGGCGTCGGTATTCGTGTTCATGCTGCTGCCTCCGAATGGTCTCGACGTGAGCGGTGACTCCCGCCGAACACCTCGTTCAAACGGTCGACGTTGACGATGAGCCCTACCCGCCCATCCGACATGATGGCCGCGCCGGAGAGGAACTCGGCGTTCCCCACCCCCGCGGACAAAGCCTTGATCACGACTTGCTGCTGGGTGAGCACGTCGTCGACGAGCAGGCCGAGTTTTTTGTGGCCGCTCTCGAGCACGACGACGCGCGCGCGCTCGGGGGCCGTTTCGAAGCCCGGCACGTCGAAGAGCTGCCCGAGACGCCGGAGCGCCAGGATTTCCCCGCGCACGTTGACGAGCTCGCCGTCACGTCCGACGCGCCGCACCATGCCCGCCGTCGGCTGCAGCGACTCGACTACCGCGAGGCTCGGCACGATGTAGCGCTCCGCGCCGCAGGTGACGACCATGCCGTCGATGATCGCGAGCGTGAGCGGCAGGACGAGCTTGAAACTCGTGCCCCGGCCCGGTGTCGAAGCGACCACGACGCGCCCGCGCAAGGCTTCGATGCTGCGTTTCACGACGTCCATGCCCACGCCGCGGCCGGAGAGTTCGCTCACCTGGGCCGCGGTCGAGAAGCCCGGCAGGAAGATCAGCGCGTGCACCTCGCCGTCGCTCATGCTCTCGCCGCTGCCCTCGACGAGCCCTCGCTCGCGCGCCTTCTTGAGGATCGCGTCCCGCGCGAGACCGCGACCGTCGTCGGAGAGGTCGACCGAGACGCTGCCGCCCTCGTGCTGCGCCGACAGCGTGATCGTCGCCATTTCGGGCTTGCCGAGCGCGGCGCGCTCCGCGGGCGTCTCGACCGCGTGGTCGATCGCGTTTCGGATCATGTGAACCAACGGATCTTCGAGCCGCTCGACCATGCTGCGATCCATCTCGGTCGCCTCGCCGAGCTGCACGAGGCGCACGTTCTTGCCGGTCTTGTGCCCGAGGTCGCGCACGAGCCGCGCCATCTTGCGGAACACGCCGCGCACGGGAACCATGCGCATGCGCATCGCGACGCTCTGCAGGTCGCGGCTGATCTTGGTGAGCTGGCTCAAGTTGTTGCGCACGAGCGGCGAGCCGACGGCCCGGATCTCGGCGGCGTTCGTGATCATCGATTCGACGATGATGAGCTCGCCGATCATCTCGACCACGCTGTCGATCCGGTCGAGGTCCACCTTGACGGTCTCGCGGATGCGCCCGCCGCCCGCCTCCGTCTGCGCGGGCGCGCCCGCTTCGGCCTGGGCAAGCGCCCCCGACGGCGAAGCCTCGGCGACGGCCGCCGTGGACGCCGGCGGCAACGACGCGGCGCGCGGCGCAGGCTCGACTTCCGTGCACGCTTCGATGCGCGCGACGAGCTCGGCCGTCGCCGGATCGACCGGGATGGCGCGCGCGTGCTCGATCGCTTGCTTGAGCGCGGTGAAGAGCTCCCGCATCGCCGCGGTCGCCTCGAAAATCACGGCGAGCTCGCGGCCCGCGAGCGGAATCTCACCTTCTCGCACCCGGCCGAGGAGCGTCTCCGTCACGTGCGAGAGCCGCGTCACGTCGTCCGCCGCCAGGAACCCGGACACGCCTTTGATGGTGTGGAACACGCGAAAGAGCGCGTTGATCTGCTCCTGTTCGGCCTTGCCTCGTTCGGCTTGGATCAGGATCTGGTCGACCTGGTCGAGCCCTTCGACGCTCTCCGCGATGAACCCGGCGAAGAGGTCGACGGTGTCGGCGTCGCGCTCCACGTGTTCGGAAGGTCGGTCCTTGTGCTTGCCCTTGCCGGTCATGTCCCGCTCGGCGTTTGCAACCGCCGGGCCAGCGCCGAGCGCGCCGAAATCGGCCGTTTCGCTCCGCTCGGCCGTGCGTGGTTCCGGACTCGAGTCTCGAAATTAGGAATCGCTCAAGGAGCCGAATGGCCGAGCCGTTCGAGGCGCAGAGTGAGGCTCGCAGCCGAAAAGAAAAAGTCGAGTGTGCGGCTGCTGCGCCGTGGCGGCGCCTGGAGCCTCGAGTTCACGCGCTTGGTCGCCGTGGACGACCAGCTCATGCGCCCCGAGCGGCGCTCGATCGCGGCGACGCCCGACGCGCTCAAGACGGTCGCTCCGAGCTGCCCGCCCGAACGCGTGCGCGAGGCGCAAGCGCTGATGGGCGAAGCGGACGACGGCTCCGAACGTGTCTTCGAGCTCGCCGAGGACGGTTGGGCTCCGGCGCCGAGGACCACGCACTCCCAGCGACCGCTCGTGCAGAGCGATCTCCGGCGCGTGGTGGCGGAGCTCACGGCGGA
>DATJXW010000289.1:0-14919 GCA_035499895.1 Polyangiaceae bacterium
GTCCCACTTCGGCACTACGGGGCGGATGTTGTCGACGGTCGAGTTTTGGGTGATCGGCGTCCAGGTGAACGTCTTCCCGTTGTCGCAGGTGGTGCCCTGCCAGATCTCGTGCTTACCGCCGCTCGTCTTCGTGCTGTCGTCGCGCGGATCGTACGGCGTCGAGACGTAGATGATCGTCGGGTTGTCGGGGTCGAGCGCGGAGAGCCCGGTGTAGTCCTGCTCGTCCGGGTAGAGCTTCGGCCCGCCCTTCACGAGGTAAGTCGTCGTCCACGTCTTCCCGTCCCAGCGCGAGTAGATGAAGCGCTTGTCGGGGTCGTCGGTCCCGGTGCCGTTCACGCGACCCTGACCGAGAATGGCGACCGTGCCGTCGGCGTAGCGCACGATGTCGTGGTTCCACATGTGGTTCAGCACCACGCCGCCGATGCTCGTGCCCGTCTTGAAGACTTGCGTGTACGCCGAGACGTCGGAGGCCGTGCCGTCGCTCAACGTGTTGTCGACCGCGGTGCCGTCGCTCTTGTAGACCTTGCCGGCCTGGATGTAGCCGTGCCAGAGGCTGTTGTCGTCGTCGCGGGGGTGCGCTTCGGTCCCCACCCAATCGACGCGATCGGTGCCGTTGCCCCAATATTTGTAGTAGCCCGCGACGTAGCCGGTTTGCGGGCTCGCCGTGAGGCGACCGTAGTAGCTCCAGCTCCCGCCGTTGTCCGTCGAGCTCAGGACGGCGGGGCTCGTGTTGACGGAGCGCACCATGCTGTAGAGCCGATTGCTCTCGGACGACATGAGCCACGGATTCGCGTACGTGATCATGTTCGTGTCCGCGCCCGGCCACGGACAGCCCTGCGGCGTCCAATCGAACGTCTTCGTCGCCGACCAGGTCGTGCCGTCGAAAGTCGAGAAGTAACTGTTGCAGTTCAGGCGGTGCGTCGCCCACATCGCGGCGACGGTGCCCGTGCCCGTGAAGACGAACGCGGGCGCGTTGTGATCGTCGACGCTCAACTTGTTGAGCACCGTGTTCTTCCCCGACTTTTGCGCGAGATCCCAGACGACGACTTCGGTGTTGCCGTCGCGGCTGCCGCCGCTCGCAATGGAGCCGACGATCATGCGGTTGTTCTTGGCATCCACGAGCACGCGCTCGTCCTGGTACCAGCACCAGCCGCCGTTATCGTTGAACGTCGTGAGCGTCGCCGTGGGCGGGCCGCTCGGCACGACGCACGCGGGTGCGCCCGCAGCGCCCGTGCCGGTGCCCGCCGCACCGCCCGCGCTCATGCCGCCGGCAGGCGCGCCGCCCGCCGAACCACCCGCGCCGGATGCGCCGCCCGCGGGCGCGCCACCCGAAGACAGCGTGCCGGCCGCGCCCGAGTTGCCGCCCGTCGTCTTCGTGCCGCCCGAGCCGGCCGAGCTCGGCGCGCCGCCGCTCACGGGACCCGCGCCGCCCGTCGTGCCGCCGGTGCCGCCCGTGGACGGGCCCGTCCCCGCGGCGGAGCCGCCGGTGCCGCTCATCGTCGAGCCACCGCTGCCGCCGGTCGTCGGCCCCGTCGCCGCACCCGCCGAACCGCTCGTCCCGCTCGAGCCGCTCGTCCCACTCGCAGTTGAGGAATCTTTCGAGCTGCACGCCGGACCGAGCGCTGCCAGCACGAAAACGCCAGTGATTGCTTTTTTCATCACGCAAACCTCGCAGACGACCCCCTCCTTCTCATCCGGTGATTTCACGCGGAGGAAGAGACGCGGGGAAAAGTTTTTTTAGCACGAGGGCCGCCGGCGTGTCGCATCGAGACGGCGCCTGCACGAGTGGCTGGGCGACAATTTTTCAATCGCAGCCCAACGATTGCCGCACGCGTGCGACGGGCGACGCGGCGACGCGCGCCTCGCTTCTTACGACTCGATACGACTGATGCGACTCGAGCTCAGCGCACGACGGGCACGTCCGACGTGAAGTCGAAGCACGTCGCGTCGCCCGACGCCCACTTGAGGGCGTTGTACCAGAACTGCGGCACTTGATAGCCGTCAGCCGGGTCGCGGCCGTAGCAGGTGTTGTTCGGATCGGTGCACGAGGGATCGGGTGTGAAGCCGCCCGCGCCGGTCGCTTCCGACCACTGACTCGAATAGGTGACCCACTCGTCGAAGAAGAGGAACACGCGTCCGGCGTCGAACGTCTTCGTCGCGCCGTAAACCGCGGTGCCCTCGGATGCGACGAGATCGGCGTCGCCCGCGTTCACCGTGCGCCCGTGAAACGCGCCGACCGCGGTGATGTTCGCGGCAATCGGATGATCGGGGTGCCAGCCGTGCACCGGAATCGAGCTCCCCGCGCAATAACAACAATTGTCCGGGCACGTGCCGAACACGTCGTCCATGTTGTAGGACATGCCCGTAAACCCGAGCAGTTGGTTCGTCGGGTTCACCTCGGCCGCTTGCCCGCCGTAACCGGTGAGCGCGATGACTCCGCCGCCGGCTCGAACCCACGCCTCGAACGCCGCGAGCTCGTCCGCCGTGAAAGTCCAGTACGGCCCGCCCTCGCGCACCTCGAGCGCCTGCAAGATGATCACGTCGTACTTGCCGAGCAGGTCCGCCGTGAGCGTCGTGTCCATCGTCAGCGTGTCGACGGTCGTCCCCGTCTTCACGTGCGCGTTCAGCCAGCTCTTGAGCGCATCGGTGTTGTCGGTTCCGTTCTGCATCGCGCCGTAGCTCGGCGGCCGGCCGAACATGCCGATGCGCACGCACGTCGGGTTGCCGCCGCCCGTCCCGCCGGGACTGATGGTGCCGCCCGCGCCCGGATCGATGACCGCGCCGCCGGTCGCGCCGGAACCCGTCGCGCCCGAGCCCGTCGCCGCGGAGCCGGTCGCGCCCGAGCCGTTGAGCCCGCCGCTGCCGCTACCGCCGGCGCTGCACGCGGTGGCTGCGGCGAAGCTCACCGCCGTGAAGACGAGTGCGGCGCCGAGCGAGCGCCACGAAGCGAAGCGTTTCGACGACATCGAAGTCGCCCGAGTCTAGCCCGCGTTTCAAGCGGGCGCTCGCGTGCTCGAACGGCGGGGGCGCGTCCGCGCTTCACATCGCCGCGAAATTGAAGCTCAGGACGACGCGCTCGCCCTCGGCCTGATGCGGCGGAACACTGTGATCGAGCCAGGCCGGAAAAAGCACGAGGAGTCCCTCCCGGATCGTGCAGTTCAGCGTTTCGGTCGTGTAGGGAGTGATCTTGAAGTTCGGACTCGACGGCGTCGCGTAGAGTTTCACCGGGCGCGGATCGTGAAAGCAGAGCGGACTCGAGCCCGGCGGAACCTTGACGTAGTACGCGCCGCTCAAAAACGAGCGGGGGTGACAGTGCCGCGCGTTCATCCCGCCCGCGGGGCTCACCACGAACCACGGTTGCGAGAGCACCATGCCGAGCCCTTCGAACCCCATGCCGCTCGTCACGACCGTCGCCTCCGCCATGATGATCTTCTTCAAATCGGCGAACTCGGCGCGATCGCGAAGGTCGAACTTGTCCGAGCTGTGCCAGCCGCCGTAGTTCGAGCGACGAACGCCCGCCGGGTCCTCCGCCTGGAGGCGCTTCACGAGTCCGTAAAGCTTCTCGTTGATGGCTTCGAAGCCCGGAACCTCGTGCTGAAAGATGGGCGTCGGGAAGTGGTTCGACCCGGTCGTCATGCAGCCTACGAACGTCTTACCCTGCGAACGGCCGGGGTGCCAAAGCGCCGCTCCGCGCGCCGCGGCGCGGCTCGGTCCGTGGACGCGCCCGTGTTAGAGACGTGCTCGGCTCGTTCGAGCCTGGACCCGGCGGCGACCGTTGGCGACTCCCCCGAATCACGCCGTCTTCATTTGCTACCGGCGCGAGGACGCCGCCGCGGCAGCCGGCAGAATTCGCGACCGGCTCGAGGAGGCGTTCGGCGCGCGCGGCGTCTTCATGGATGTTCACGAGGTTCCGGCGGGCGTGGACTTCAGACTCTACACACGCGCCGTCCTCGAGGGCTCGCGCGTGGTCCTCGTGATCATCGGACGACACTGGCTCACGGCGAGTGACGCTCACGGCCAGTCGAGGTTGCGGCAGGCGGAGGATTTCGTTCGCACCGAGATCGAAGTGGCACTGGGCGGCGCATCCCCGGTCGTACCGGTGCTGGTCGACGGCGCGGCGATGCCGAACGCGGACGAACTGCCCGAGAGCATTCGCGACCTCGCTTTCAGAAACGCCGTCGTCGTGCGCAGCGACCGCGGCTTTCGCGCGGACACCGACGAGCTCATCGCCGGCCTCGCGGCGCTCGTTCGTGAGGAGCGCGACGCACAGGGGCCCCCGCGCGAACCCGCCGTCGACACTTCGGCAGCCGCGGCGACGGACGGCCGCACGTCGACGGACGACGCAGCGGCCGTCGGCTCGTGGCTCCTGAGAGAGGTCATCTACTCTTCCAACAATTGGACGTCGCACGCCGCCACGCATCGATTGACGAGAGTTCGTGCGACGGTCGCGCTGCTCAAGCCGAAAGGCTACGTCGGCCGGCGCGGCGCGGCGGTGCTCGCTGCCGCGAAGTTGATGTCCGGCCTCGATCATCCGGCGCTCACGCCGGTGCTCGATTGGGGTGAAGCGCAAGGGCGAGTGTTCGTCGTCATCGGCACGGCTCCTCCCACCTTGCTGGATTGCGTGAACAAGGGCGGTCCGGTGAACGAGATCCGAGCGCTCCGATGGACGAGTCGTCTGGCCGAGGGCCTCGCTCATCTACACGCGAAGGGCGTGGTTCATCAGCTCGTGGGTCCGGACAGCGTGCAATTGGCCGATTCGGAGGCATTGCCGCTCTTGGGTTGGCCGGTATTCTGCACGCGTGCGGGCACACCGCTGGTCGACGGCAACGGCGAGAGCCAGGTCGCTCTGGTTCCGCTGACGGCGGCACCCGAGTCATTCGGACGTGGCGGGACGATCGAACCGGCCGCCGACGTGTACGGCTTGGCTCTCGTTGCGTACTACGCGCTCACCGGCAAATACCCGCACTCGAGCGAAGATTTGATGGCGCTGATCCTCGCCAAGAGCCAACCTCCGCCGGACGTGCGGGCTCTCGCGCCTGCCGTCTCGGGGCCGACCGCCCTGCTCGTCGAATCGATGCTCGACCCGAGCGCCGCACGTCGCCCCGAAGCGCAAGCCGTGCACGCGACGTGTGAACGCATCTTACGACGCCTCACGGCGTGAGCCCCACCTCGGTGACGCGGCGTCGCGATCGTCGCGAAAAGCTCGGGCCAGACGCAGAAAAGCCGTCCGCGGGACGCAACTCGGGCGCGCGGTGACCGAAGCGTCGGCATGTCCAACGCCATCGACTGCACCATCATGAGCCACCCGGCGTGCGAGGAGCCCGCGGCCGCGAGCGCGAGCCCGACGGAAGGCGAGCCACGCCCAGCCGCGAGTGCGCCCGCCCCCGCGGCCGAGCCGCTCTTCGCGTCCTACGAATGCGTCAATCAGTGCGCGTCGTCGCTCGGGGTCGTGACGCTCGTCGAAGGCGCGGTCTCCGGCCTTGGGTGCATCGCTCTGCCGCCGGCTTGCCCCGCCTTCATCGCCGCCATCCCGGTGACCATCCTCGAGGCCTGTGACAGCGCGTGCCGGGAGCTCGAGCGGCCGTGAGCCCGCACGTTTCCGCGCCCGAAGGCGACGGCCCGCGCAGCTACGCCGTCTTCATGGATGCGCGGCTCGCGAGCGCGTTCGATCTCAAGCGCGCCGCCTTCTTCCTGCTCGTCCCGCTGCCCCTGCTCGCGCTCTGCATGCACTTCGGGCACGGCGTGCTCGGCCTCGTGCTGCTCCCGTTCGCGTTTTGGCCGTTTCCTTATCGCTGTCACGTCGAGCGCGACGGCCTGCGCATCGCCTGGCTCTTCGTGAACGAAAACGTGCCCTGGGAAGAAATTCTGTCGATCGAGCTCGGTGAGGACCCTCGCCGCGGCATCGTCGGCAGGCGCCGGCAAGTCTTGTCGCTTCAGCGCCGCAGTAAGCCACGGCTGACGCTCCGCGGGCGGGACGAGGTGCTGCGACGCCTCGCGGCCGAAGTCCTGCGAGGTACGGGCTTGAGCTCGGGCTGAGGCGAAGCGCCGAGGTTCGGTAGCGCGCGGTGTATCTTCCGAGCGATGGTGCACGAGTCCCTCCGGCGAAAGCTGCTCTCAGCCGACGTCGGCGCGTTCGTTTTCGCGTGCGTGGCGGCGGTCGTGTTCACGTGGCCGCTCGCCGCGAACGCCTCGGACCACATTTTGCGCGCGAGCTACGGGTGGGACGCCTACACGAACGCGATGATCCTCGGGTCGCGCGTGGACGGCTGGTTCGGCCGCGGTCCGCTCGGGCTCTTCGACGACTATTATTTCGCGCCGCTGCCGAATTCGATCGTCTTCAACGAGAACCACTTCGGCCTGTCGCTGCTTTTCGCTCCGTTCTATCTGCTCGGTAACAATCCCCTGCTCGCCTACAACCTGACGCTGCTGCTTTCGCTCGCCCTATCGGTGTTCTTCACGTACCTGCTCGTGCGGAGGCTCGCCGGAAGCGCCGAAGCCGGGCTCCTCGCGGGGGTCGCGTTCGCTTTCTCCCCTTACGTCGTGTTCGAGTTCGGGCGCATTCAGCTCGTCGCGACACAATGGATCCCTGCCTGTTTCTACTTCTTGCATCGTGCGGTCGAAGGGCGGCGCGCGCGTGACATCGTCGGCTTTTGGGTCGCCTACCTGCTCGAGCTCGGTACCTGTCTTTATTACGCGATGTTCCTGGTGCCGCTCCTTTTGGCGGTCGGGCTCGCCACCTGGCTCTCGAAGCGACCGCCGCGCCGCACGCTCTTCGTGATGCTCGGCGTCGGAGCGCTGGCGGGTGCGCTCGCGCTCACGCTGCTTCACCCTTATTTTTCGGAGCGCAAGAATTTCGATCTCGAGCGGAGCCTCGCCTTCGCGGCGAGCTACGACGGCAAGCTCGCCTTCTTCGGCAACGTCCCGCAGACGAACCTCGGGTTGCCGTGGCTGCACCACGCCGACAAGCCGCGCGGCGCGTACGAGGAGATCGCCTTTCCGGGCTTCACGGTGCTCGGTCTCGCGGCGTTCGCGCTCGTGACGGCCGGGGCTCGCGCGGTGGCGCGCCGCGGAGCGCGCGCGGCGGCTCTCACGGCGGCCTGCGTCCTCGGCGTGCTCGCCCTCGCGACGCTCGCGACGTTCGCGTTTCAGAGCATGCTCGCCGGCGCCGTCGCGCTCGTGGTCGCAGGTTGGCTCTACCGGCGCGCCCTCGCGCGCGCAGGCATGACGCGCGGACTCTGGCTCTACGTGGCGGTGCTGTGCCTGGCAGTGCTTCTATTCTTGGGCATCGAGCCGTGCGTTTGGCGGGGGCGCCCCGTGCACGGCCTCTATTACTATCTCTACACGTACGTGCCGGGCTATGACGGCATTCGCAAGGTCAGCCGACAAGCCGTGATGACCACGTTTTTGGCCGCGGTCGTGGCGGGTTTCGGCGGCGCGGCGCTCTTTTCGCGACTGAAGACGAGCGTCGCGCGTGTGTCGCTGTTCGTCGGATTACTCGCGACGAGCACGCTCGAGCTCCGTGCCTTCCCGCATCCGCTCGAGGCGCAGTGGGCCGGCGCTTCCGTGCCCGCGGTGTACCGCTTCCTCGCGACGCTGCCGCAGCGTGACCTCCTCGCGGTCGTGCCGCAGAACGAGGGTCTATCGCGGTTTCGCGGCGACGCCGGCATGGCGCTTCACAATTACCTCGCGCTCTATCACAAGCATCGCTTCGTCGACGGGCAGTCGAGCTTCACGCCGCCCGTCACGGACCTCGTGGAGCGCGCGCTGTCGGAGCTGCCGAGCGAGGGCGCGCACGCCGTGCTCCGTGCGGTCGGCGCCGATCATCTGCTGATCCACGGCGCCGATCTGCCCGAACACGGGCGGAGCTTGATCGACGGCTTGCTCGCGCGGCCGGCGGAGTATCGCCGCATCTACCGTGAGGGTGACGACGCCGTCTTCACGCTGCTCGACGCGGGCGGCCGTCGCCCGTCGCTCGCGACGGTTCCTGCGTTACCACCCTCGGCGCGGCGGCTCGCTCGGGAAGAGCTCGTCCCGTCGGCGGCGCTCGAAGCGGGCCGCGCGCGCTTCGCGACGGACGGCGACCCGCGCTCGTTCTGGTCCTCGCGGACGCCGCAGGCGGCGGGCCAAGCGTTCGAGCTCGGGCTCGCGGCGCCGCACCGCGTCGTCGCGCTCGAAATCGAGAACCCGCGTCACGAGATGTTCTTGCCGATGTCGTACGTGCTCGAAGCGAGCCTTCGCAACGGCCCCTCTCGAGTCGTGGCGCGGGAACCCGAGCTCGTGCTTGATCGAACGCAGATTTACGCACCGAAGCAATTCGTGTTTCGCATCGTCCTCTCCGAGCCCGTCGAGGCGGACGAGTTACGCCTGGTCGTCGATCGACCGCTGCCGGGCATCGACTTCGTGGTGCACGAAGCGCACGTCTACGTGGCACCCGACGAGACGGCCGGCGCCCCCACGTCACCGGACGCCGCGCAGTGACCAGCCCACGCCGGCACGCCGCGCCCAACCCGCTCAAAAAGCCCGTCCGGCGCGGCTCCTCGACGAAAGACCCGAATCCGGTTAGGACTGGAACCGGTTCCCGAAGATGACTCCTCGCACCCTGGCCGCTCCCGCGCCCCGTGTTCCGCGGTTCGCCGCGCGGTTCGCCGCGCTGTGCCTCGGCGGTTCGCTGCTCGCGCTCGCGCCGCGTGCGTCGGCCGCCGACACCGACGTGCGCGTGAATTCGATCGGCTACTTGCCGCTGCGGGCGAAGCTCGCGAGCGTCGTCGGCGCGGCGAGCTCGTTCAGCGTGGTGCGCGACGCGGACGGCGCGGTCGTGCTGAGCGGCACGCCGAGCGCGCCGGTGAACGACGCCGACACGGGCGAAAGCGTGGCGAGCGCCGACTTCAGCGCGCTGACCGACCCGGGCACGTATCATCTCGAAGTCGACGGTGTCGGACGCTCCGTGAGCTTCGCGATCGACCCCGACGTGTACGCGAACGCGTTCGTCACGACGATGCTCGGCTTTTACGGCTGGCGCTGCGGGACCGCCGTGGCGTTCGACTACGCGGGCACGCACTACGGTTATCCGGCGTGCCACCTCGGCGACGCGCACACCGATCCGCTCGGGACGGTGGGCACGCGCGACGGCACGGGCGGCTGGCACGACGCGGGTGATTACGGGAAATACACGGTGAACGCCGCGCTCGCCGCGGGCACGCTCTTGCGGGCGTTCGAAGATTACGGGCCGGTGCTCGCGCCCGTGGCGCTGCAGATCCCCGAGACCGGCGGCGCGCTGCCCGACTTTCTCGCGGAGGTCCGCTGGGAGCTCAGCTGGCTCCTCAAGATGCAATATTCGCCGACGGACGGTCGCGTGTCGCACAAGCTCGTCGAGCCGACGCACCCCGGCTTCATCATGCCCGAGGACGACACGGCCGCGCGCTCGTTCGTGCCGTACGGAACGGCGGCGACGGCGGACTTCGTCGCGGTCCTCGCCCAGGCGGCGCGCGTTTACCGTCCGTACGACGCCGCGTTCGCCGATCAGTGTTTGGCCGCGGCGCGCGTGTCGTACGACTATTTGCAAGCCAACCCGGCGAACGTCGCCGCCGACGAAACCGGCTTCATCGGCACGCAGTATTCGAGCACCGACTCGGACGATCGGCTGTGGGCGGCGGCCGAGCTCTGGGCGACGACGGGCGATGCCGCGGCGCTCGCCGACGTCGAGGCACGCATCGGCGCGCTCACGTCGTCCGTCGTCGACACCGACTTCGACTGGGGCAATCTGAAGAATTTGGGCCTTTACACCTATCTCCAGGCGACGCAGAGCGGGCGCGACGACGCGCTCGTGACGCGAGTGTCGCAGGCGCTCACGGCCGCCGCCGACACCCTCGTGACGACGCATCGGACGGGCGGCTACGGGCGCGCGCTCGACAGTTATTATTGGGGCGTCAACGGCTCGCTCGCCCGCACCTGCATGTTGCTCGGGCTCGCGTATCGCATCGCGCCGAATCCGGATTATCTCGACACGTGCTCGGACCAGATTGCGTTCTTGTTCGGGCGCAATAGCTACGACCGTTCGATGGTCACGGGGCTCGGCGTCAATCCGCCGCTCCACATCCATCATCGTCCGTCCGCGTCCGACGGGATCGACCCGCCGTATCCGGGGCTGCTCGTCGGCGGCTCCTGGGTGTATCGCGCCCTCACGAGCACGCCGCCGATTGCGGCTTGCACGCTGCCGGCCGGCGCCTGTTGGGAAGACGTGCAGGACAACTACGAGGTCAACGAAGTCGCGATCAATTGGAACGCGGCGCTCGTCTACGCACTCGCGAGCTTCGTCGGCGGCGGACCGCAGGTTCCGAGTCACGCCATCACGAACGGCGCGGCGGGCGGCGGCAACAACACGGCAGGCAGCGGCCCGTCCGCGGCCGGCGCACCGAGCGGCGGCAGCACGAGCAACGGTGGGAGCGCGGGCGACGCGAGCGCCACACCGAAACGCCACACGACGAAGAGCGGCTGCGGGTGTCGAGCCGCGGGGTCCGAAGGCGAACACGGCGCGTGGTGGGGGCTCGGCGTGCTCGCGCTCGCGCTCGGGCGCCTCAGAGCGTCGCGCTCGCGACGTCGCGACTCGGCGGCACGCCGAATTTTCGCGCGTACTCGCGGCTGAACTGGCTCGAGCTCTCGTAGCCGACGTCGAAGGCCGCGGCCGTGACCGAGGCGCCGGTTGCCGTCAGCAGCCGCCGCGCTTCGAGCAGGCGAAGCTCCTTCTGATTCGTTCAGAGCGTCGGCACCGGCAATGCCGTCGGGCTCTGCAGGTAATCGGTGTGGCCCCAGCAGTACGCGTGGCCTTTGACGACGGCGCACGATTGGCCCGGACCCGTGGCGACGTCTTCCGCGCCGGTAGGCAGGTCGACGACGGGAGCGGGCGTGTTGCGCGACATGGTCGTGCCGTCGCCGACCTCACCGTCGGTGTTCGTGCCCCAGCAGAAGGCCACGCCGCGCTGGATGGCGCAGGCTTGTCCGGCGCCCGCCGAGACGGCCGTAACGCCGGAGGTCAGGCCCGCGACCGGCTGCGGAGTCCCGTTGTCGTCGTTCGTGCCGTCACCGAGCGAGCCGTCCTGATTGATGCCCCAACACGAGGCGCCACCCCCCTGAATCATGCAGATGAGCTTGCTGCCGACGCTCACTTGCGTGGCTCCGTACGTCCCGTCCACATCCATGGGCGACAGATTGACGCCCATGGGTGAGAGTCGCCAGCCGGTGCAGCGGACGGAGTAAGAGACGATGGCACACGTATTGAACTCGCCCGCCGAGATGGCGGCTCCGCTCGAATACGAAAGGACCTGCGCCGGAACGTCGTAGTTCTGTTGGGTGCTGGCATTGCCGATCTGGCCGTAGGTGTTGTCGCCCCAGCAATAAGCCGTCGCCGGTTCGCCCGAATCCGTCGGGGCCATGCGCACGCACGTGTGCTGGGCGCCCGCAGCCATCGTCAACACCCCCGACGGCAGGTTCGAAACGGCCGTGGGTGAAAACCGGTCGTCGAGCGTGCCGTCACCGAGCTGGCCGGAGTCGTTGGCTCCCCAACAGACGACGCGATCCCCGGTGAGCACGCAAGCGTGCCGGTAACCCACGGCGAGCGCCTTCATGCGGCCGCTCAAACCTTGCACCGGAGTGGGGACGGCGCTGTCGTCCTTCGAACCGTTACCCAATTGTCCGCGGTCGCCGCGCCCCCA
The DNA here is from genome assembly GCA_035499895.1 of Polyangiaceae bacterium. Classification (GTDB taxonomy): domain Bacteria; phylum Myxococcota_A; class Polyangia; order Polyangiales; family Polyangiaceae; genus PMG-095. The sequence continues at coordinate 11,709 of DATJXW010000289.1, forward strand.
GCACACGACGCCTTGATCGAGCAACGCGCACGCGAAGCCGTCGCCCACGCCGATCGCGAGGACCGGGCCCTCCGCCGCGGTGTCGTCGCCGCCCGCGCCGCCCTCGGACGTGGCTTGCCCCGCCGTGCCCGCGACGCCACTTCCGGCGCTGCCACCCGCACCGACTTGCCCGGCGGCACTCGTGCCGACGCCCGCGGTTCCCGCGACGGCACCGCCCGCGTGATCGCCCGCCGAGCCGCTCTTCCCACTTGCCGCGCCGCCTGACTCAGCCGTCGCACCGCCGCCCGTCCCTCGCCTACCGCCGGCCGTACTCGTCGTGCCGCCGTCCGAGCCCGAGGGTGCTCCCGACTGCCCGCCTGCGTCCGTAGCAGTGCCGCCGCCGACGGCATTCATCGAGCCCGCGTAGCTCCGCCGTCTGCTGTCGCCGCCACAAGCCACGACGAGATGCGCCGCGAGGACTCCCAAGCACCAAGCGCTGCCTCGTCCCATTCGTGAATGATAGGAACACCGACTCCTCGCGTCCACGCGCGAATGCCGCCCCTTGCGGCAGAGAAGCGGGAAAACTACACGCTCGACCGAAGCTCGGTGCGCGACCACTAGGGGATGACGTGCGATCTCGCCGGCCTCCGAACCTCGTCTACGTCGACCGGCAGCAGCTCATCCTGTGCGTGAGCGAGGTCACACGGCTGCCCCGTCATCCTGAGAGCACTTGAACGACTACACGTACCTCCTTGAAGGGTACTGGGAGACCGACGCGAGTCCGCTCGACGTCGCCCTGCGGATTCGAGGCGCCGTCAAACAAGGACCCGAAGTTACGCCCTGAAATCGACCGGGGCCCCATCGGCAAGCAGGACCCGGCTCGAAGCAGCGCGGACCATCGGCCTCGGCTACGTCGTCGTGACATCAAAGCCTCGGATCCACCGGTTCGCTCTCGAGGGCAAGCACGCCGAACACGCACTCGTGGACTCGGTATAGCGGTTCACCCTCGACGAAACGGTGCAGTCCTTCGAGACCGACGGCGAACTCGCGCAACGCGAGCCCGCGCTTCGTCGAAAGCCCGCGTGCTCTTAGTCGATCGATGTGCTCGGGAGCGTCGTATTCCGGTCCGTAGATGATTCGTAGGTACTCGGGACCTCGACACTTGATCGCCGGCTGCACGAGACCCCGTTTGCTCTTCGCGAGCCATTGCATGGGCTTCACGACCATTCCCTCCCCACCAGCCGCGGTCAACTCGTTCCACCACGCAATGCCGGCCTCCTGACTTGCAGCGTCGGTGAGGTTCACGGTCCGGAATGGTGTCGCGACCAGAAGCTCTGGATCGCAGCGACAGAGCTCGGCGAGCGTTTCCATGTGCCACTGATGCGTTTGGTCGGTGTGCACCTTGCCTTCCGTCGCAAGGAGGTGAAACGGCGCGAGCCGGAGGCCAGCTAGATCGTGCACCGGCCAACAATAGCGTCCGTACGCTTCGACATACCGTCCGACGCGCACCTCTCTTGCACGCAACGTGTCGAGGATTCCCGTGATGGCTTCGGTCGTCGCCGTCGGCCTGCCGTCCCCGCGTGTCGTCTGCTCGAGCACTCGGACTGCGGCTGCGAGCGAGACGCGAGCCGCAGTTCCAGTCGCCGCATACTGCTCGCGCAGAAGCTCCTGGGCCTTGACGGACCAAGGCATCAACTCCGCATCCAAGCAGACCCAGTCCGTGGCAAAGCGCTCCCAAAGTCCCGCGGCAGTGACAGCCCCTGCCAACTTCTGGAGGAATGCGCCCTCGAGCCTCAACTCCGAGAAGAATGGACGTCCCGTCCGTGTAACCACGACTCCGATACGGTCATCCGCTGAGTGGAAACGGCGGCGGGCGGCATTCTCGTCTCGACAAAGTACGACGACCGCGCGCGACCCCATGTGCTTCTCTTCACAGATCACCGCGGGGAGGCCCTGACGTTGATAATAGGTGAACGCCTCGCGTGGATGTTCGAGGAGCGGCCCTTCCGTCACCGTCTCGCTCGGCGACATGGTCGGCGGCAGGTAAATGAGCCAATTCGGGGCGGCGGCGAAGCGACTCATGACCTCGAGCGCTGCGTGCGCGTTCTCTTCACGCACGGTGACGTTCCCGTGGATGCGCGTGGAAACGACGCGCTTGCCGAGAACGTCCTTGGCATCGAGCAGGTCCTCGTAGGCGCGCTTTTCGATGCCAGGAGCGCGGATGTCCTCGGAAAGAAAAGGCTTCACCGACTCGTAGTAGGTGTGCCTTGCCTTCACCTGCACGAGCTCGCGCTCGGGGTAGCGGAGCGCCGTCAAACTTCCTCCGAACACGCACCCAGTGTCGATGCAGATCGTGCGGTTCTGCCACTCCGCTTCCGGTACCGGCGTGTGCCCGTAAACGACCATTGCCTTCCCGCGATACTCCGCCGCCCAGTTGTAGCGAACCGGCAGGCCGAACTCGTCGGTTTCACCTGTCGTTTCGCCGAACAGGCAGAACTCTCGAACCTTGGCCGAGCCGCGTCCTTGAAGCGCAGCCGGAAGCCCTGCGTGCGCAACCACGAGCTTTCCGCCGTCGAGGACGTAGTGGCTCACCAGCGAGTCGATGAACTGCGCAACCTTGATTTTGAACTCGGACGGCTCTGATTCGAGCTGCTCGAGCGTTTGCGCGAGCCCGTGCGTGACGCGGACGTCCTTGCCATTGAGCTTGCGCAGAAGCTTCTGCTCGTGGTTGCCCGGCACGCACAGTGCAGCACCAGACTCCACCATCGACATGACGACCTTCAGGACGCCGGCGATCCCGGGGCCCCGATCGACGAGATCACCGAGGAATACGGCGCGACGACCGACCGGTGGCTGAACGCGCGGAGCGTCCGGCAACCCGGACACCTGATAACCGAGCTTTTCGAGCAGCACACACAACTCATCGCAGCAGCCGTGCACGTCGCCGATGATGTCGAACGGACCCGTTTCGTGCTTCTTGTTGTTCCAGAGTGGCGTCCGCGTGACGGTCGTTGCTTCGACCTGTTCCGGACCCTCGAGCACGAAAACGTGGCTGAACCCCTCTCGTCGGAGAGATTTTAAAGAGCTTCGGAGGTCACGGTTTTGCCCGTGAACGACCTGCTCTCCGAAGCGGCGATCGGGTCGGTCCTGGTTGCGAGCGAGCGCGATCTTGGTGGAAATATCGAGCACGATGGCCACGGGCAAGCAGTGATGCTCCCGGGCAAGCGCGACG
>DATJXW010000290.1:0-27473 GCA_035499895.1 Polyangiaceae bacterium
GTGCTCGGAGCGGCGGCCGGGCGACGCATGCTCGCGCCGTGAAACTCCCCGCCAAGCTCTTCGACTGGATCGTCTGGGGCGCCATCGGCGCCGCGGCGGTGGTCATGGTTCGCCGCCGTAACTCCGGTCCGGCCGAGGGGACGTCGGCGCCCGAAATCGATCTCCCGCTCGTCGGCGCGAGCGGCCGCTTCGACCTCGCGAAAGAGCGGGGAAAGCCCGTCGTGATGGAAGTCTTCGCGAGCTGGTGCGGCACCTGCCGGCGCGCCGCGCCCGTGCTCGCCGAAGCGTACCGCGCTCATGCGAAGGGCGACGTGAGCTTCCTCGCCGTGAGCGTCGATGATTCGCTCGGCGACGCCGCGCGCGCGAAAGACCGCTGGGCCATTCCGTACGACGTGGCGCTCGACGACGGCAGCGTGTCGCGCGGTTACAAGGTGTCGCTCTTACCCACCGTCGTGGTCATCGGGCGGGACGGCATGGTGCGGCACACGACCACCGGCGTGCCGTCGACCGACGAGCTCGATCGCTGGATCGCCGAGCGCTGATTCACGGCGGCGGTGTCACGCCGCTTCACTCGGGTGTTGCCGAAGCGTTGCGCCGGCGCGCGCGGGGTGAAGCGATGATGCGCGGGCGATGCAACTCGACCACGCCCACGCGCCGAGATTCGACACGGCGACGACGACGCTCGCGACCCTCGACGCGAGCTCGAGGATGGACCGTATCTATCGCTACCAGCGGCACTTCTACGACCTCACGCGCCCGTTGTTCCTGTTCGGGCGCGACACGCTGCTCCGGCGCATGACCGTACGCGACGACGATCGCGTGCTCGAGGTCGGCTGCGGCACGGCGCGCAACCTCCTGAAGCTCCACGCGCTCCACCGTTCCGCGCGCCTCTACGGGCTCGACGCGTCGCAAGCGATGCTTTCGACCGCGCGCTCGAACCTGGAGCGCCGGCGACTCGAGCAACCCGTTCGACTCGAGCACGGACTCGCCGAGCGCCTCTGTCACGAGCGCACCTTCGGGCTCGACGAACGTTTCGACGTGATTTTCTTCTCGTACTCGCTGTCGATGATCCCGCCTTGCGTCGAGGCGATCGACGCGGCGCTCGCGAGCCTCAAGCCCGGGCGTTCGCTCTACCTCGTCGATTTTTGCGACCAGGCCGGCTTCCCGCCGCTCGCACGCGCGCTGCTCGGGCGCTGGCTCGCCTGGTTCGGCGTGCACCATCGCCCCGAGCTCTACGCGCACCTCGAGCGGCTGGCGGCGAACGGTCGCGGCGCCTGGACGAGCGAGGCGTTCGGCGGTGGCTACGGCGTTTTCGCCGAATTCCGCAAGGCTTAAGCGCGGTTATTCGTCGTCGTCGTGAGGCGGCGACGGAATCGACGTCGGCGGCGGAGCCGCGAGCAGCTGCATCGTCGGGAGATCGGGCGGATGCGGCTTGAAATTCGGATCGTCCGGACCACGCGAGGCGACCTTCCAAATCGAGCCGACCCGCTGGAGCTTGTCGAGGGTCACGTCCTTGCCCCCGGGGCGCACGGTCGTGACGCGCACGGTCGCTTCCGTCTGCGAGCGCTCGAGAAGCGCCGCGGTGCTCTCGACGCTCTTTTCGAGTTGCTTCCTGCGCATGGCGCAATCGGCCGTTTTGGCGGCACAAGCAGCCTTGGCCTTGGTGACTTCGGCCGCGGCGTCGCCGACGGAAAGCTGAAGCGCGCCGTCGAAGTCGAGCTGCGTGAAGCGCTGCTGCATCTCCAGCGCCGCGTCTTTCGGCTCGCGCGCGAGCTCCTCGATTTTGACCGCGCGCGGGCGCCGCGTCTCGCGCGGCGGGTGGTAGTTGCAGGCGGCACGCGCGAACACCCAGAGCACCAGCGTCACGATGCCCATCACGCCGAGCATCGAGATCGTGAGCTTGTCGGGCGCGTCGATTTCGCGCTCGTCGGTCGGGACGGGCGGCTTCGGCTTCTTCTTTTTGGGCCGGCGCTCCCGGCGCTCCTCCTCCTCTTCGTCGGAGGCGTCGGTCACGTCCTCATCGGTCTCGGTCGCCATGGGCGCCTCTTGAAACCACGCCAAACCGGGCCGCGCAAGCGAATGTGAGGCGTCACGCGAAACCGGCGGCACGAGCGGGCCGATGAAGGCTCGTGCGCTCGTGGATCTGGCTCTTTCTAGCCGGCTGCTCGGCCGGTGCGCCGCTACCGCCGCCGGCCGCCGCCTTGAACGCCGCGGGGGTGGAAGCACTCGCCCGGGGCGACCTCGAGACGGCCGACGCGCGCTTCAGCGTCGCGCTCGAGTACAGCCCGCGCTTCGTGGAGGCGCTCGTGAACCTCGGGCTCGTCGAGCTCGAGCGCGGCAACTTCGCGCGGGCACGGCTGCTCTGCGAGCGGGCGCGCCGCTATAACCCCGACGTCGCGCAGCCGCACCACGCGCTCGGCGTGCTCGCCGAACGCGAGCGGCGCCCCGACGAAGCGTCGAGGCACTATTACGACGCGCTCCGCGTCGATCCGGGCTTCGCCCCCGCCCGCAACAACCTCGCCCGTCTGCTCTTCCGCGGCGGCTTCGTCGAAGAGGCGCTCGTCCAATACGAGCGTCTCGTCGAGGTCGCGCCCGCGGATCCGAACGCCGCCGCCGGCCTCGTCGAGACGCTCGCCCGGCTCGGTCGTTACGGCGAGGCCGACGCGCGACTCGGCGCGGCGCTCGAACGCTTCCCGCACGCGGCCCCGCTCCTCGTGCTCGACGCCCGGCGCGCGCTCCGTCAGGGCGCGCGTGAAACGGCCATTTCGACCCTCTTGCCGCTCGCCGATCGGCACGACGAAATCGGCGCCGCCGCGCTCGCCTGGCTCGCGACGGCCGAGCTCGCGAGCGGCCGGCCCTCCGAAGCGAGCGTGTCCGCCCGGCGTGCGCTCTCGCTCGACCCGGAGAGCACGGTCGCGACCTACGCCCTCGCGCTCGCCCTCCGCGAGCTCGACGCGCCGGACGCGGCGGCGTGGCTCGCTCGCGCGCGCCGTACGTCCCCGTTCGATCCGCTGTTACAATCGCCCGACCTCCGTGCTCGTTGACGACACGCTGCGCCGCCACGTCGCCCTCGCCGCGTTCGCCGAACGCCGCCTGCGCGAAAACTATCTCGGCCGCGCGGCGACCTTCTACGGCTGGAGCATCGCCGTGAGCTACGCGCTGCTCATGCTCGTCGCGCCGGCGAGCGCGTGGGCGCTGGTCGGCCAGGCGCTCCTCGCGGGCGGCGTGATCGTCGGCGCGCTCGCACTGGGCGCGGCCTTGCGCGACGCCGCGAACGGCCGCGAAGAGGACGCCTTCGGAGCGCTCGCCCGTGAGGCTGGTTTCGGCGGCGCGGCGGCGGCCGGAGCGCGCGTCGCCGGAGCCGGGTGGCGGGCGGTGAGGGCGCTCGGTGTGCCGGTGTTGGCGCTCACCGCGCTTGCCGTCGCCGTTTCGCTCGCCGAGGGCACGCCGTGAGCAGGCTCGAGCTCTCCGGCGTGAGCGACGGAGCGCTCCGGCTCGCGGCCGGCCGCTTCGATCCGGCATGCACCGTGGTGAGCGGCGACGATGCGTCCGCCCTCGCCGCGCTCGCCGCGGTGATGAGCGGCGTCGCGCCGGCACGCGGCCAAGCCTTGCTCGACGGCAAGCCGCTCTCGGCCTGGCCCCCGGCGCGGCGCCGCGTCGCGTCCGTCCTCGCGCGCGAAGCGCTACCGCCCGCAGAGAGCGTCGGACGCGCCGTCACGCGCGTGCTCGCGGCGCGCGGCGACGAACGCCGGGCGAACGACGTGCTCGAACCGTTCGGCCTCGGTGCCTGGAGCTCGAAACGCTCGGTCGCACTCGATCACGACGAGCTCCGCTCCGTGGCTCTCGCCCTCGCCCTCACGCACGCGGCCGCCGACCTCTTCGTCCTTTACGAACCGGCGTCGAGCTCGCTCGATCGAGTCCTCGTGCGCGAGCGCATCGCCGCGGCCGTCACGCGCGGCGCCGTGGTCGTGCTCGTGAGCGCCAACACGGCGGTGGCCGAGAGCTTCGGCGGGCCGCATGCGGCCGTCGTGGGCGGCGTCCTGCAAACCTCGGTGGTCGCCGCGTGAGCCTGCGTCTCGGCGCGGAAACGGCGCGTGATCGGCTGGTCGGCGCGCGGCCTTGGCTTTTCGTGTCGGCGGCGGCCGGCGTCGTCGCGGCCATCGGCGGCACCGAGCGGACCGACGGCGCGAGCGGCGCCGATCGCGCGCTGCTCGGCGTGACGCTGCCGTTCGTCGTGCCGCTCGTCTGTGATGCGTTGTTCGAGCTCGCCCTCGGGCGCAGTCGCACCTCGGCGCTGCTCGAGCCGCTCGCTCGCCACGGCGCCGATCGCCGGACGCTCGCGCTCGGCGCGCTCCTCACGCTCACGCTCGCGTGCGCGCTCGCGACGGCCCTCCTCGCGGTCATCGCCGTCGGCTCGGCCACGACGCTTTCCGCCGCGCTCGTGCGCGAGCTCGACGCGTCGGCTTGGGGTGGCGCGCTCGCCGGCGCGGCGTACGGCGGCCTGCTCGCGGTCGGCTCGCTGCGGGGCCGCGCGGGGCGACTCTGGGTGCTCGCGGGCGACTTCTTTTTCGGCTCCGGCAGCGGCCCCTTCGCCGTCCCGTGGCCGCGGGGTCACGCTAGAAATCTGCTCGGCGGAACCCCCGTGCTCGAGGGCTCACCGAGCTTCGCCGCGCTCATGCTCGCGCTCCTCGCGGCGAGCTACCTCTCGTTCACTGCAAGCCGCGGGCCAAGCTGAGCGCGGTCATCGCAGCGAGCGAGCCCTGTCGCGCTGGACGAGCGAGCCCGAAGTGGCAGAGTAGCCGCCGAGTGCGCGGCATCGTCTGCGAATTCAAGAGCTACTCGGCGCTCGAACAAGTGCTCGCGCACGGCCGTGAAGAGCGCGACCTCGACATGCCGCATTGCGAGGCCGTGCGTGACGGCGAGTGGCTCGTGGTCACGGTCGTCGTCGGTGAAGAGTCGACGACGGTGGCCGGGCGCGTGGACGAACGCGCCGACGGGTTCCGTCTCTTCTTCGAGGAGCGCGACTGGGAGCGCCTGCAGGGGTTCGCCGAAGAAGCGGCGCCGCCGTCGCTGCCGCCCGCCGAACGGGCGAACGTGCCGCATCCGGTGCGCGCCGCGCCCGGCACGCGCGTGCTCCTGGTCGACGACGACGACGCGCAGCAGAACATCGTCGGCACCATGCTCGAAGCGTCGGGCATGCACGCGGTTTCCGCGGGAACCGCCGAGGAAGCATGGCAGCTCCTGACGACGACGGACGTCGATCTCCTGGTGCTCGATTGGTCGCTGCCGGGCATGAGCGGGCTCGAGCTCTGTCACAAGTTGCGCGGCGACGCGCGCTTCGGAGCCCTGCCCATCCTCTTTCTCACGGCCCATTCCTCGAGCGACGATCTCGTGACCGCGTTCGAGGCCGGCGCCGACGACTTCGTGAGCAAGCCGTTCCGCGCGCCCGAGCTCAAGGCACGCGTGCTCGGGCTCTTGCGCCGCACGCAGGCACCGGCGGCGGCCGCGGTCGCGCACTGAGCCCGCGCCGGCCCGGCTTCGACCTTCAGCGGTTCTCGCGGAACGCTTCGGCCGGGCGAAGCCGCGCCGCGTACTGCGCGGGCCACACGGTCGCGATCAGGCACACGAGCACCGCGAACACGCCGACCCACGCGAAGTCGCTCACCCGCATCAAGACCGGCAACTTCGAGATGAAGTACACCTTCGGATCGAGCGGCAGGCCGTACACCGTGAGGAGCTTGCAGATCACGTAACCGAGCACGAGCCCGGCGGCCGTGCCCGCGAGTCCGATGAAGCCGCCCTGGTACAAAAACGCGCGCAAGAGCGCGTTATTTCGCGCGCCCATCGCCTTGAGCACGGCGATTTCGCGCTTCTTGTCGAGCACGACCATGATGAGCGTCGCGATCACGGTGAATGCGGCCACGACGATGATCAGCGCGAGCACGAGGCTCATCAGAATTTGTTGGATGCGGAGCGCGGTGAAGAGCCCGTGGTTCAGCTCCTCCCAGTCGAGCGTGTGGTACACGCCGTTCGCGAGCGCCTCCTCGACGCGATCCCTCACCTCGCGCGCGCGGTCGATGTCGGCGACCTTCATCTCGACGCCGGTCACGCTGTCCCCAGAATCGTAGAACGCCTGCGACTCGTAGAGGTCGGTGTAGACGAGCTTCGAATCGTACTGATCGAAGCCGGCGTCGAAGATCGCCGTCACCCGAAACTGCTTCGCCACGGGCGCGTGCATGGCGCCGCGCGCGTACACGAAGCCGATCGTCGGCGACGTGACCTGCAGGCAATCGTCGAGCTTCGCGCCGAGGTTACGCGCGAGCGTCGCGCCGATGATGATGCCGGGCAGCTTCTTGATCGCCTCGGGACTGCGGCACGGATCGGGATCGATGTCGGCCGGCAACACGTCGTCGTCCGGGAGCGGCACCGAAAACCCGCCCGAAGGCTCGATTTTCCCGACGGGCGCGCCGGGCGCGAGCCCCGGCTCGACTCCGGTCGCCTCGTGCTTCGTTTCCTCCGCCTCGTCGCCCGCGGCGTCGGACGGAGCGGGCGCGCCGGCGTCTTTTTCGAGCGCCTCGTCTTCGACGAGCTTGCGCAAGTCGGCGAGCAAGCCACCCGACTTTTCCTTCTTCGTCGCGTCCGGCTTGGCGGGCGTATCGGGACCGAGCGGGTAAGCGGTGGGCGTGGAGGCGGCGTCGTCGAGCATGCTCGAACGGCGGCGTTCGGGCGGTTTTGCGCCCGGAAGGCGCAAGCCGTTCATGCTCCCCGCGATGATGTGGCGCGGCAGATCGAGCACCTTCGACGCTCGCTCCGGATCGATGCCCTTGAGCAGCACGCCCGTCGCCGTGCGGTCGCCGTGCGTCACCATCATCGGATTGATGACGAAGGGAGCGACGCCGATCACGCCCGGCACCTTCTCCACGGTGTCCATCACCGTCCGGTACTCGTGAAAGTCGCTCGAATACTTGAGCACGAGCACGTGCGCGTTCACGCCGAGCACCTTCTCGCGAAACTCCGCGCGGAAGCCGCCCGTCACGCTGATGACGGTCGCGAGCGCGGCGACGCCGAGGGCGACGCCGAGGATCGCGAAGAGCGTGCCCACCGAGACGCTCGCCTGCTTCTTCGAGCGCATGTAGCGGAGCGCCAGCGTGACCGGAAAACCCATGAAGGGGCCGATGTAGCATTCATTTCCGAGCTCCCGCGTGTACGTCGAGCAACTACCTCCGCGCCGAGACCGCACACGGGCCCGAGGAGAGCCCTCTTGACGGCTCAGGCCGTCTGGCCAGCGACGCCCTGACGCCGCGGTGCGCAACGGTTGCGCACCCGCGTTCACGTCGCCCTGGCGCACGGCGAGAAATTGCGCTGAAATCGATGTGTTAGCGTCCGAATTTGAATCCGTCTCGAAGGCTCGCGTCTTGCATGCTTACTGTCGCTTTGTACGAGGGTTGCGCGCGACGCCTGTTTTCGACGGCTGCACGTACTACCTGGCAGAGAGCGGTTGCCTGACGAGAGCGCGATGAACGAGCCGAACAACAAGCCCGGTGGCGCCGCGAGCGTGAGCTCGCAGACCACGGGCACGCGCCTCACCGGACCGGCCATGGAGACGGGCGGGGTTGCCGGCGTGACGCCGGTGCCGGAAGGCACGCGGCTCCGGATCGTGACGGTCGCGCCCGGCACGACCTCGTTCCCCGACGTCGAGGCACCGAGTCGCGATCGGCGCGATCCGTACGTCGGCTCGGTCATCGACGGCCGCTACAAAGTCGAGACGGTGCTCGGCGAGGGCGGCATGGGCGTCGTGTACCGCTGCGTGCACACGATCATCGGCAAGCGACTCGCGCTCAAGGTGCTGCGCGCCGATCTCGCGCGCGACACCGAGGTCACCGAGCGCTTCTTGAACGAAGCGAAGGCGGCGTCGGCCATCGGCAATCCGCACATCATCGACATCAGCGACTTCGGTCAGTTCGCGGACGGCGCCGCTTACTTCGTGATGGAGTTCTTGACCGGGCGCGCGCTGAACGGCGTCGGCGAGGACGGCCGGCGCATGTCGATGGACCGCATCCTCAAGGTCGCGCGACAGCTCGGTGAGGGGCTCGCGGCCGCGCACACGGCCGGCATCGTTCACCGCGATTTGAAGCCCGACAACATCTTCCTCATCGAGCGCGGGGCCGAGAAGGATTTCGTGAAAATCCTCGACTTCGGCATCGCGAAGGTGTCGACGTCCGAGGGCAAGCTCACGCGCGCGGGGGCCGTGTTCGGGACGCCGCACTACATGTCGCCCGAGCAAGCCGCCGGCACGTCGGTCGATCATCGCGGCGACATCTACTCGGTGGGCGTCATCCTCTACGAGCTCGTGAGCGGCCGCGTTCCGTTCGACGCCGACAACTTCATGGGCGTCTTGACGCAGCACATGTACAAGCCGCCGCCGCTGCTGCGCGACGCGACGGCGAACCCCGAGCTCTTGCCCGACGGCCTCGAGGCCATCGTGATGAAGTGCCTCGCGAAGCGTCCCGAGCAGCGTTACGCGTCGATGCAGGAGTTCGTCGCCGACATCGACAAGGTCATCGCCGGCAGCAAGCCGTCCGCCGCGCGCGAGCGCAGCGAGGATCTCACCGAGCCCGGCGCGTACTACGACGACGTCGCGTCCTCGCGCGCCGCGCGGCGCGGCAAGGGCACGTGGATTTGGCTCGGTGCGGCGGCGTTCGCGTTGCTCGCGGGCGGCGGCGTGCTCCTCGCGCGCAGGCAGCCGCCGCCGGTGCCCGCGCAGCCGGCGGCCACGCCCACGGCCGCGCCGGAAGTCGCGAAAGCCAACGAGCCGCGCGTCGAGCCGGTCTCGTCCGCAGAGCCGGCACAGGTCGTCAAGCAAGTGATCGTCGGCACGGAGCCGGTCGCCGCTCAGATCTTCAAGGACGGCGAGAGTCTCGGAACGAGTCCGCTCGCCGTGCCCGTGCCCGACGGTCAAAAGGTCGAGCTCACACTCAAGGCCGACGGCTTCGTCGAGAAAACGGTGACTCTCGACGGCTCGGCCGCGAGCAAGACCGTGCCGCTCGAGCGCATCCCGGTGCGAGGCCGGCCGCAAAAGGCCGGCGCGGCGACGGCCGCGAAGGCCGCGGCGGCGAAGCCCGCGCCGAAACACTCGAGCATCGGCGGCGGCGAAATCATCGATCCGTGGAGCAAGTGAGGACCGCGCTACGCTTCGGGCATGCGCGACACCGCACGCCTCCGCGCGAGTATCCCCGCCGACGTTCGGCGGCTGTGCGCGCGACTCGCTGAAGCCGGCCACCGCTCGTGGGCGGTCGGCGGCTCGATCCGCGACGAACTCCTCGGTGAGCTCCGCGGCGTGGCGACCGAGCAGCGCAACGACTGGGACATCGCGACGAGCGCGCGGCCCGAAGCCGTCATGAAGCTCTTCCGGCGCGTGATCCCGACGGGGATCAAGCACGGCACGGTCACGGTGCTGCTCGACGGCGGCCAATACGAGGTGACGACGCTGCGCGGCGAGACGACTTACACGGACGGGCGCCGCCCGGACGAGGTGTTCTTCGTCGACGACATCAAGGACGACCTTGCTCGCCGCGACTTCACGATCAACGCCATCGCGTACGACGTGCTCGCCGATCGACTGATCGATCCGTTCGGCGGACTCGCCGATCTCGCTCAAAAGCGGCTGCGCGCGGTCGGCGACGCCGGAGCGCGCTTCGCGGAGGACGGCCTGCGCGTGCTGCGCGCCGCGCGCTTCGTCGCCACGCTCGAGGTGGAGCTCGATCCGGACACGGAGCGCGCCATCGAGCCTTCGCTCGCGAGCTATCGAAAGGTCAGCGCCGAGCGCATTCGCGACGAATGGCTGAAGACGATGAAAGCCCGCGCCCCGAGCCGTGCGTTCGAAGTGATGCAAAAGCACGGCCTCTTGGCCATCACCGCGCCCGAGCTCGTCGAATCCGTCGGCTGCGTGCAGAATCACTATCACGCGTTCGACGTGTGGGGACACGCGCTCCATTGCCTCGACGAATGCCCGCCTTCGCCCGTCTTGCGCGTCGCCGGGCTGCTCCACGACATCGGCAAGCCGCGCTCGCGCGCCTGGAGCGACAAGAATCAGGACTATACGTTTTACGATCACGACCGCATCGGAGCCGAGATGGCGGGGCCGTTGCTTTCGCGGCTGCGCTTTTCGACCGAAGAGCGTGACCGCATCGTCGCGCTCGTGCGCCACCACATCATCTGTTACGACGCGCAGTGGTCGGACGCGGCCGTGCGGCGCTGGCTCAGGCGCGTCACGCCCGAGCTCTCCGAGGAGCTCTACGCGCTCTGCCGCGCCGACATCCTCGGCAAAGGCCGCGAGCACGAGCAGGACTTGAAGAACCTCGAGGGCCTGAAGCTCCACGCCGCGCGCGTCGTCGCCGAGGGGGCCGCGTTCGGCGTGCGCGATCTGGCGGTCGACGGTTCGGCGCTGATGCGCGAGCTCGGCCTCCCCCCTGGGCGGCAAATCGGCGAGCTCTTGCGCGAGCTCCTCGACGAGGTCGTCGAAAGCCCGGCGCTGAACGAGAGGTCGAAGCTGGTCGAACGCGCCAAGGTCCTGCTCTCCCGCAAAACGAATTAGGCGCGCGCTTGAGGCGCCCGCTCGTCCGGGAAGCAGCCGAAATCCGGCGCTCGACGGGGCCCCAAAGCTACTTAGGGGGGTCGAGCCGCCTCGCGCTCGGGTTTCGTTCCTTGAGCAGAAATGAGATATTCAAAAATATTGTGCAGGGTGCTTCTGGCCGCGACGGCGACCGCGGCGTGGAGCCCGCCGAGCTCGGCCGACGTGACGGAGCCGAACGGCGTCGTCGTGCCGGTCAAGGTCGCTTCGGGCGGCGTGTACCTCGGCGATTGGTTCACCCAGCAGGGTGAGATGATCGACGCCGTGAAAGACGCTTCGGCCGTGCCGGGCGCGTTCTCGCCGCTCTGCGATTTCTCGGCGACGCTCGTGCTGCACGACTCGTCGGCGAAGGCCGGCATCAGTTGGTACAACACGACCACCGGCGCGACCGGGCCGCTCACGACCGACGACGTGTGGCCGATCGTGCCGCCGGGCACCGCCGTCGGCACCACCATCACGAGCGCCGACATCCGCACGAGCACGCACTACGCGAACGGGCTCGTCGGCTTCGTGCTCGTGCGTGACGACGACAACGACGACTCGACGCCGCCGACGCTCACGTACTACTCCGAGTACCAGCGCAACGCCTTTTGCAGCGGGTGTACCGGCACGAACCCGACGACCGGCCTCATGATGACGCCCGATTACTGGAAGGCGGCGCTCATCTACCCGTCGACCATGCTGGGGAACACCTTTTATCTCGCCTTCGAGGATTGGGGCGGCGCGGGCGCGACTCCCGACACTTGGTACAACGACGGCGACTTCAACGACGAAGTCTTTCGCGTCACGGGCGTCGCTTGTCCGGGCAGCGGCACCGCGTGCGACACGGGACAGCCGGGCGTCTGCGGGCCGGGTCTCACCGAATGCGTCGCGGGCGGCACGCTCGACTGCAAGCCGCAAGTGAGCGCGTCCGCCGAAACGTGCGACGGCCTCGACAACGATTGCAACGGCGTGATCGACGACGGCGACCTCTGCCCGAGCGGCCAGGTGTGCGACCGCGGCAGTTGCGTCGCGCGCTGCAGCGACCTCGCCGACACCTGCAAGAGCACCGAAGTGTGCAGCGACGCCGGTTTCTGCGTCGACGCCGCGTGCGCCGACGTCACGTGCGACCCGGGGCAAAAGTGCGTCGCCGGCACGTGCAAAGCGCCGTGTGAAGACGTGGTGTGCCCGCCGCCGTCGGTGTGCCTGGCGGGGCGCTGCGCCGACCCGTGCGACGGCGTCACGTGCGAGAGCGGCCGCGTCTGTGACGGCGGCGTGTGCGTCCCGAACTGCAGCTGCCAGGTGTGCGGCGCCGGGCTCGAGTGCGCGGCCGACGGCCGCTGCGTTTCCGCCGGCTGTGCCGGCAAGACGTGCGACGCCGGCGAGGTGTGCTCGGCGGGGAGCTGCGTCGACGCGTGCGACGGCGCTCGCTGCCCGACGGGCGAAAAATGCGTCGCGGGCGCGTGCGTCGACGCCTGCAGCGACGTGACGTGCGACGCCGGCCAGAAGTGCCTCGCCGGCAACTGCACCGATTCGTGCACGGGCGTGCATTGCTTGCCGGGCCAAAACTGCGTGCCCGGCGACGACAACCAGGGCGCCTGTGTCGCCGCGAGCGACTGCACGACGACACCCTGCGCGAACCCGAACGATCGCTGCGTCGACGGCACGTGTGAAAACCCGTGCATGGCGTGCACGAGTACGGAGAGCTGCCAAAACGGCGCCTGCGTCGACGCGTGCACGGGCGTGAGCTGCGGCGCCGATCAGACGTGCAAAAACGGCGTGTGCGTCAGCACCGCGCCGCCGCCCGCGACGGGCGGGACGGCGGGAACGAACGCGTCCGGCGGCGCTCCGGCGACGGGCGGCTCGGCCGCAACCGGCGGCGCATCCGCCGCGGGCGGCTCCGCGAACGCGACCGGCGGCACCCCGTCGCCGAGTGCCGGCTCCGGCGCGCTCGGCGACGACACCCCCGTGCACGCGAATCCCGGCTGCGCCTGCACGCTCCGCCGCGGCGAAACGGCGCCGTACGGCGTGCTCGCGGCGCTCGCCGCCGCCGGCGTCTTCGCGCGTCGCCGCAAACGGAGCGCGCGATGACGTTCACGCGGCGCGGCGCGCGCGGCGTCGCCGGCGGTTTCGTGCTGTGCGGAACGCTCGCGTGCAGCGCGGGCCGAGCGCCGGACTCGAACGCCGACCTCGGCGGCACGGGCGGCGGCAACGCGAACACCGGCGGCACCACGAGCACGAGCGGCTCGGCCGACGGCGGCAGCGCTCCGGGAACGGGCGGGGGCACCATCGTCGTCGGCGGCACTTCGAACGGCGGCTCGAGCGGCATGCCGAGCGGCGCCAGCGCGGGCAGCGGCCCGATGCGCGATCCGGAGACGTGCGACGAAGCCGTGAAGTTTCGCACCTACCTCGGCTGCGAATACTTCCCGACCGTGCTCGCGAACGTCGTCTACCCCGACTTCGATTTCGCGGTGGTCGTCGCGAACGCGGGCGACGAGGCCGCCGCGCTCCACGTCGACGGCCCGAACGGTTTCGCCGCCGACGCGAGCGTCGATCCGCACGCGCTC
Organism: Polyangiaceae bacterium; assembly: GCA_035499895.1. Classification (GTDB taxonomy): domain Bacteria; phylum Myxococcota_A; class Polyangia; order Polyangiales; family Polyangiaceae; genus PMG-095. The sequence goes on from DATJXW010000290.1 coordinate 13,177, forward strand.
GCGACGATCTTTTTGCCGTGGGTCGCCGATTTGAAGGGCCCGAACGCCGACGGCAGCTGCAATTCTGGCAAAATGAGCGGCTCCGTGCTCTCGCGCGGCGGCGCCTACCACCTCACGAGCACGCGCCCCGTCGCCGCGTACCAGTTCAGTCCGCTCGAGTTCCAGGCCGCCGGCGGCCCCGCCGGCAAGACGTGGGCGTGCGACGCGTCGGCGATCTGCACCTGCAATTCGTACGCGAACGACGCGTCGTTGCTCTTGCCGAAGAACGCGCTCACGCCGAACTACTTCGCGTTCACGTGGCGCGACACCGGCGCGAACGCGACGCCGTCGTACATCGCCGTGACCGCGGTCGAAGACGCCACGACCGTCGTCGTCAAAGTCGGCGCGAAGGGCGCCGTCCAGGCCGGACCCGACGGCTCGGGCATCGCCGCGGCCGCGGCGGGCAGCGTCTTCACGCTCACGCTCGACGCGGGGGACGTGGCGGAGCTCCTCGCCGTGCCCGGGACGGATCTCGCCGGCACGCAGGTGCAATCCGCCGACACGAAGCCGCTGCAGGTGATGAGCGGCAACGCCGCGACGCGCGTCCCGGACGCGATGACCGACTCGGCCGATCACCTCGAGGAAATCGTGTTTCCCGCGGAAGCCGTCGGACAGGACTACGTCGTCACGGTGCCGACCGGACCGCGCGGTATGCCGGTCGAGCACCTCGTGCGTCTGTTCGGGCACGCGGCGGAGAGCGCGCTCAGCTATTTTCCCGCGAAGCCGAGCGGCGCGCCCGACACGCTCGAGCCGGGTACCGTCGCCGAATTCGTGGCCACGAGTGATTTTCAGGTTTTGGGCACGACTCCGTTCGGCGTCGGGTCCTTCCTCGTGGGCGGCGCGTTGCTCGATCCCGCGACTGACCCACGCGACAGCATGGGCGACCCCTCGCAGAGCCTGGTCACGTCCGTCGTGCAGTACCGCGACGAGTACGTGTTCTTGGCGCCCGTCGACTACACGAAGAACTACGTCGACATCGTCGCGACGAGCGGCACGACCGTGACGCTCGACGGCGCCGCGCTCGATCCGAGCAGCGCCGTGACTCTCGCCGGCCGCGCGCCGGACGGCGCCGCCTCGCAAGGCTTCGACATTTACCGTGAAGAGCTCGGCGGGACGAACCACGGGCAGCACGAGCTCGGGGCGACGGCGCCGGTCGGCATCCAGGTCACCGGCTACGGCCGCTTCACGAGCTACCAGTACCCGGGCGGCTTGAACCTGAACCTCGTGAGCGAACCGCCGCCGCTCCCGCCCGAGCCGAAGTGACGACGCCGAGCTCCCGTTTCGTCGGTTACACTCCCTCGTCGTGGAACGGCTCGACCCCTCGCCGCGGGCTTCACGCACGGCGCCCGCCTTCAACAACCCGCTCCTCGCCCTCTGCCTCTTGACGCTCGGCGCGTGCCACGCGAGCCCGCACGCCGGCGCGGGCGACGTGAAGCCGTCGGCGACGGCCGAGCGCGTCGTTTCGCCGGGTTCGAGCAGCGAGATGGCTCCGCCGCCGGCCGCGAGCGGCGCCGCCAAGATCGGGAGATACGGCGCACCGCTCGGCGCGGCTCCCGCCGAAAGCCTCGCGTCGGTGCTCGGCGCGCCCGAGCGCTTCGCGGGCAAGCCGGTGCAGGTCGAAGGCCACGTCCGGCGCGCGTGCACGGCGATGGGCTGCTGGATGGAGCTCGCGGAGAGCACCGCCGCGGACGCGCCCGGCTGTCGCGTGATCATGAAAGATCATGCCTTCTTCGTGCCGACGGACTCGGCCGGCTCCGACGCACGGGTCGAGGGCACGCTCGCCGTGCGTCACATCGAGGCCGCGCAGGTCGCGCACATGGAAAGCGAAGGCGCGGCGTTTCCCCGCAAAGCCGACGACGGCAGCGCGGACGAAGTGCGCTTCGTCGCGACGGGCGTCGAGCTCTGGCGCGGATCCTGAGCGCGGCGCCGGCCCGCACGCGAGGTGCCGAGACTAGGCGCGCTTCGGCAGAAAGACGCGTGAGATCTCGAGCTCGACGGCCTCGAACGGCGCGATCCGCGCGCGTGCCGTGTCGTCGAAGGAGCCGACGTCGACCCAGCGTCCGCCTTCGAGCGCGAGCGCCTCGAGCGTGCGGGAGTCGGGGTCCACGATCCAGTAATGACGCACGGCGCTCTCGGCGTAGATGCGACGTTTGGTCACGCGGTAGTGGGCGGCGTTCGATTCGGACGTGATCTCGCAAATCCAGTCCGGGACGACGTCGATGGGGCGCACGTCGGGGTCAGGAAGGCGCTCGCGGCGCCAACCCGCGAGATCCGGGCGAACCACGTGCGGGCCGAGGCGCACGTCGACGTCGACGAAGATCCACCACCCGCCCGGACCGCCGCGCCCGTCCTCGTCGTCGAAGGGTCCGCCGAGGAAGCCGCCGAGAACGCGTTGAACCCGCGAGTGTCGCGGGCGCGGTGCAGGCGCCACGACGACCTCGCCCGCGACGAGCTCGGCTCGCACGTCCTCGGACAAGGCGAGAACGTCGTCGTAAGTCGCGGGAAGACGAGCGGACTGCACTCGCCGAGTATAGCCCGCTCTACTTCAGGCGTTTTTTCGGTTAGCTCGAGGGAGCCGGCTTCGGAGCGCCGAAGAGGCTCGGGGAGCGCTTCTTTTCGGCGCGCTCTTTGCCGCGCTTTTCGGACCAGGTCGGGATGATGATGCGCTGGCGGCGCGGCAGCTCGCGGCCTTCGAGCGCGGCGTCGATCTCTTCGGCGTCGAGCGTCTCGCGTTCGAGCAGGGCCTGGGCGAGACGATCGAGCTTCTCGCGGTTGTCCGTCACGACCTTGGTCGCGAGCTCGTGCTGGCTGTGCACGATGGCGCGCACCTCGTCGTCGATCTCGCGCGCGGTGTTCTCGGAGTAGTCCTCGCGACGCGACGTCATCTCGCGGCCGAGGAACACGCTCTCTTCGTTTTCGCCGTAGGCGATGGGGCCCATCTTCTTGCTCATGCCGAGCTCGCACACCATCGCGCGGGCGAGGCGCGTGGCGCGCTTGATGTCGTCCTGCGCGCCGGTCGTCACTTCGCCGAAGATCACTTCTTCCGCGACGCGGCCGCCGAGCGCCATCGCGATGCGCGCGAGCGTCTGCTGGCGCGTCATCAAATGGCGGTCCTCGGTCGGCAGGAACATGGTGACGCCGAGCGCGGCGCCGCGCGGGATGATCGACACCTTGTGCACGGCGTCATTGCCGGGGACGAGCTTGCCGATGATGGTGTGGCCGGCCTCGTGCCACGCGGCCGTGCGGCGCTCGGCTTCGCTCATCACCATCGAACGGCGCTCACTGCCCATGAGCACCTTGTCCTTGGCGAGCTCGAAGTCCTCCATGGTGACCGCGTCTTTGTCCTGGCGCGCGGCGAGGAGAGCGGCTTCGTTCACGAGGTTCTCGAGATCGGCGCCGACGAACCCGGGCGTGCCCGCGGCGAGAATTCCGAGATCGACGTCGCCGACGAGCGGCACCTTCTTCGTGTGGACGGCGAGGATGCCCTCGCGGCCGCGGATGTCCGGGCGGGGAACGGTGATGCGGCGGTCGAAGCGGCCGGGGCGCAAAATCGCCGGATCGAGCACGTCGGGGCGGTTCGTGGCCGCGATGATGATGACGCCTTCGTTCGACTCGAAGCCGTCCATCTCGACGAGCAGCTGGTTCAACGTCTGCTCGCGCTCGTCGTGACCGCCGCCGAGGCCGGCGCCGCGGTGACGGCCGACCGCGTCGATCTCGTCGATGAAGATGATGCAGGGCGCGTGCTTCTTCCCCTGCTCGAAGAGGTCGCGCACGCGGCTCGCGCCGACGCCCACGAACATCTCCACGAAATCCGAGCCGGAGATGCTGAAGAACGGCACGCCGGCCTCGCCCGCGATGGCGCGCGCGAGCAGCGTCTTGCCGGTGCCGGGCGGGCCCATCATGAGGACGCCCTTCGGAATGCGGCCGCCGAGGCGCTGGAACTTCTTCGGATCCTTCAAGAAGGCGATGATCTCTTCGACCTCGTCCTTCGCTTCGTCGATGCCGGCGACGTCGGCGAACGTCACCTTGTTCTGCGATTCGCTGAGCAGGCGCGCTCGGCTCTTGCCGAAGCTCATCGCCTTGCCGCCGCCCGCCTGGAGCTGGCGCATGAAGAGATAGAACATCACGATCACGAACAGCATCGGCAGGAGGATCGTGAGGAGGGGCGTGAGGAACGAGCCGCCCTCGTCCTTCTGGAACTTGACGCTCACGCCGTGCGAGAGGAGCTCCGCCGCGTTGTCCTCACTCGGACCGACGGTGCGACCGTGCTCCTCGGCGCCCTTGCCCGCCGGGTTCTTGACCGTGAAGGTGTAGTCGCGATCGCGAATCTCCACCTGTTCGATGTGGCGCTGGTCGTGCGGCGCCTTCACGAGCGCGATGAACTCGCTGTACGGCATCTCCTGGCGCTGCGGCCCGTCTTGGTCGTTCAAGAACTGCCAGATCGCCAGGAAAGCGACGATCAAGACCACCCAGAGAAGCAGTGTTTTATGCGGTTGCCTCACGCTTGCCTCGAGCAAACAGCATGGCACCGGTCCTCCGCTTCGTCGACCCCCGAAATCGCGGAAACCCGGCGAAACTCCGCGCTCTCACGGCGCGTAGCGCGGCACTTTCTTCGCAGAGTCCGCCGGTGCATCCCATGACCTTCTCCGTCGCCTTCACGCTTCTTCATATTTCGCTGCGCTCGTTCGGTGCCGCACGGTGGTCTCGGACGCCACGGCGCGGCGCCCTTTCGGCGCGGGAGCTCTGCCCACGGCGCTTCGCACCCGCGGCTACGGGGCGGTCTTGCGCGGGGATCGTGGGCGTTTGTTCACACCCGGAGCACTCCCGTGAGCCGTCACGCGGGGCTCGAGCGTCGTCGGATCGAGCCCGAGGACGGCGCCCCCGGGTAGCCAAATTTGCGCGCCCGCGCGGCCCAGGGCGAGCGCCCGCTCGAGCTCGCGACGCTGAGCACGGCCGAGGCTCGGTCCGTCGGGCGAGGTCTCGCGCCGTTCGGGGTCGAGCGCATCCGCCAGTGCGTTCAGGTGTTCGACGATGCCCGGCGAGAGCTCGGCGAGCAGGGGCAAAAGCTCCTCGCGCACGCGGACCCGCAGGTGCCGGCGATCGCGATTGGACGGATCCTCGGCGCTCGCGACGCCGTGGCGCGCGAGGTGGAGCCGCACGTCGCTCTTCCGTGCGCGCACGAGGGGCCGGAGGCGACGCCCCGCTCGCGGCGGGAGCACGGCGAGCCCGCGCGGCCCCGCTCCCCGCAGCAGGCGCAAGAGGACGGTCTCGGCGCGATCGTCGGCATGGTGCGCCGTCGCGATGAACGCGGCGCCGATTCGTTCTAGAGCGGCCTCGAGCGCGGCATAACGCGCGGCGCGCGCTCGCGCCTGCAGGTTACCGCCGGGCGCGACCGCGACGGAGGTTCGAGCGAAAGCGACACCGAGCGCGCGGCAGTGCCGCTCGGCGACGTCGAGCTCGGCGGACGCCTCGGCGCGCAGGCCGTGATCGACGCCGTGAGCCGCGAGCTCGAAGTGGAGCTTCGGCGCGAGCCGCGCGAGCACGTCGAGGAGCGCCATCGAATCCGGACCGCCCGAGACGGCCACGAGCACGCGGGCGCCGGCCGGCACCGCGCATTCTTCGCGCAGCGTGCGTGAGGCCAGCGTGAGGAGCGTCGGCGGGTGCGAGCGGGTCACGCCCGCCTCAGACGAGCTCGAATTCTTTGCAGAATTCGAGCGTGGTGCGCGCGGCGAGATCGAGCGCGCGGTGCGGCGCCGCGGGATAACCGTGCGCGCAGGTGCCCTCGGGCTCGGCGAAGTGAGCGCAATCCTCGCACGTGAACCTGAGCCGGAACGCGGCCGCTTCTCGACGCAGGCGCTCGTCGACTTCGGTCTTCACGGCGCGCTCACTGGAAGGGCTGAGCGGGTTGGCCGCTCTGGTAGAAGAAGTGGAACCAGCCGGTCACGCGGCTCTTCAGCGTCGGGTCGTCCGCGCCGGCGCCGACGAGCTCGCGCGGGTCGGCGAAGGTCGCGTCGAACGTCGCGTCCGTCAGGCGGTCGTGCGAATCGTCCTCGTTCGGGTCGCCGCTGAAGAGCGAGGTGAACGTGATGGTGCCGTCCGTCGAGTACACGGTGCCGTTCTCTTCGTGGCAGCTCGCGTGCAGGTAGAGGCTCATGCTGACGGGCGGCGGGTCGGGGTTGTACGTGACCGGCACGCCGGGCGGCGACACTCCGGGCGGGAGCCCGACCGCGATCGCCTGTCCGATGCGCGCCCGCTGGGTCGGCAGATCGTTGATCACGAGCTCGAGGCCGTCCGAAAGCTCCTCGATGTTGTCGCCGCGCTGCACTCGCACGAGCAGCGCGTCGGCGCGAAACGAGTCCGCGGCAAAAAAATCCGGACCGAGATCGAACCCGCCGTCCCAGCAATCTTCGACGTAGAGCTTGTCGCTCCGCACCCAACCCTCACCCTGACCCACGGTGCAGCCGAGACTCGCGAGCGCGAGGACGACGGGCAGCGCACGCATCACGCGAGCTGCTCCTCGTGAGCGGGCGAGAGCGGACGCGCGTGATCGGCGCTCGGCGCGCTCGTCCGGCGAATCACGCCGCCACCGAGGACTCGCTCGCCGCGCACGAAGACGGCGAACTGCCCCGGCACGACCGCGACGACCGGCTCGCGAAACTCGACGGAGAGGCGTCCGCCCGCACGCGCTTCGACGCGCGCGGGGTAACCCGAGCCGCGGTAGCGCACGAGCACGTCGCACTCGAACGGAGGCTCGCAATCCGGAGCGAGCGCCGTCTCTTCGAGCAGGGCGGAGCCGGCCGCGAGCTCGGCGCGATCCCCGAGCCGCACGGCGGCGCTTTCGGCGTCGATGCCGACGACGTAGGCGCGTTTGCCGAGCGCGACGCCGAGGCTCTTGCGCTGCCCGAGCGTGAAGCCGTGAACGCCGGAGTGCGTGCCGACGGCCGCGCCGCCGGCGTCGAGGATCGGTCCCGGTCGCACGCGCTCCGGAGCGCGCTCGGCGACGAACGCGTCGTAGCGACCGCTCGGAACGAAGCAAAGCTCCTGACTTTCGCCTTTGTCGGCGCCGGGTAGCGCGAGCGCGTGCGCCTCGGCGCGCACGGTCGCCTTGTCGAGCTCGCCGAGCGGAAACGCCAAGCGCGCGAGCGCGGCCTGATCGAGCATGTGCAAGAAGTAACTCTGGTCCTTGGCGCGATCCTTCGCGCGATGAAGCTCGTAGCGCTCGCCCCGGCGCTCGATGCGCGCGTAGTGACCGGTCGCGACGCGGTCGGCGCCGAGCCGCTCGGCGAGCCGCAGCAACTCCGGGATCTTGACGCCGCGATTGCAGCGCACGCACGGGCTCGGCGTGGTGCCGCCGACGTACGCGTCGACGAAGGGGTCCACGACGGTTTCGCGAAAGAGCTCGCGGCGGTCGAACGCGTAGTGCGGGATGCCGAGGCGATCGGCGACGCGGCGGGCGTCGTGGATGTCCTCCGGCGCGCAGCAGCGACCGCGGACGCTGCCGTCGTCCGGGTAGTCCCAGAGGTGCAGCGTGACGCCCACGACCTCGTCGCCCGCGGCGAGGAGCCGTGCCGCGGCGAGCGACGAATCGACGCCGCCGCTCATGGCGACGAGGGTGCGCATGGCGCCCTTTTTAGCATTTCGGGGCCGCGCCGGCCCCGCGGGCTATTTCTTGCGGACGAACGAGAACGCGAACGCGTCGGCGTCGGGGTTCGGAGCCGCCCCCCAGCGCGCCGTTAGCACGAAGTAGTCGTTGCCCTGAACGAAGATTTCGCCGCGCTCCTGGGTCTTGTCGGGGCACACCGTGCGGAAGTGGATGAGCGTGCTCTCGGGCTTTTCGACGAGCGCGAAGAGCTTCATCTTCGGCGCGCACTTGCCGAGCATCTTCGTCCCGAGCCGCACGAACGCCTTCTGGTCGAATTTCTTTTCGGGCGGGGGCGGGCCGAGCGTGATCTCGTAGCTTGCGTCGCCGGACTTCGCCGACCACGTCTTCACGCCGCCTTCCATCTTCGTCTCGACGCCCGGGGGCAGCGCGACCGTGAAGCCGGCGTCGGGCGCTTCGTAGCGCGCCCAGCCGTCGGGTATTTCTTTCGGCGGCGCGAGGTCCGCCGGAGCGACCCCGGTCGCGATGCACTTCTCCGCGGCGCGAAACGGCTTCGCGCAACTCTCCGAGATGACGTTCGAGCACACCGAGAACTCGGGGTTGTGCTCGGTGCACGCGAGCGCCGAGCGCACGACCGGCTCGCACGCTTGCGGAGCGCCGCCGTAGCGGCTGCAGTAGTTCTGCTTGCACGCGTCGACTTTTTCCGCCGAGCACTTCGAGCGCTGCGCCTCGCACATCTTCTCGCAGAGCGAAGAAATCGGCGGCTCGGGCGCGGCGGCCGGAGCCGGCGCGGTGCTCGCCGCTTCACTCGGCGCGGGCGCGGGCGCCGGCGCGGCGGTCGAGCTCGCGGGAGCCGAGATCGGCGCGGGCGTCTCCGTCGGGTTTGCCGCGGCCGTCGGCTCGGCGGGCGGCTTTTCCTGTCCCCCGCACGCCGTCACCACCGCTACCAGCATCACGAGCGCCGTTTTCGCGAGCGACATGGATCGACGCGTATCGGTGCGCGCGCGCTCCGTCAAGTCGAAGGCGCCGAGCCGCGCGCGCTTCACGCGTCCGGATCACGCAGCTTTTCGGTCAGTCGCTTGATCGCGCGCGTGTGCAGACGACTCGCCCAGCTCTTGCTCAAGCCGAGCTCCGCGGCCACGTGATCGAAGCGCTCGCCCTCGAGGTAATGGCGCCGGACGAGCGCCTCTTCTTCGGGCGGCAACTGTGCGATCGCGGCTTTGACGACGGCGAGGAGCTCGGCGCGTTCGAGCGCGGTCTCGGGGTCGTCGGCGGGCGTGACGACGACGCGCTCGCCCTCCTCGGTGAAGCCGGTCTGCGCGACCAGACCGACGGCCATCGCGGTCGCCATCGCCGCGAGGTGATCGGCGAGGGCGCGTTCGGCGTCGGCGGGCGTCGCGCCGGGAGCGGGCGGCGCGAGAGCGTCCTCGTGAGCGCCTTCACTCGTGCGCGTCGCGGCGAGGAGTCCGTTCAGCCGCTCGTGGGCGCGTCGCGGCAGCCGCGAGCTCCGGCGCACGCCGTCGATGATGGCTCCGCGCACGCGAAAGCTCGCGTAGCCGCGAAACGGAACGCCGCGCGACGGATCGAAACGCCGCGCGGCTTCGAGCAGTCCCTCGCGGCCGTAGCTCACGAGGTCGGCGAGCTCGGCGGCGCCTCCTATTTCGCGTGCCACGCGCGGCGCGATGGCTTCGACGAGATCGAGCGCCGACTCGAAGCGGGCAAGCTCCTCCGACGCTTCCGGCACGATGACTCCGCGGAGCACTTTATCGAGTCCGCGCGGCACCGCAAACGCCCCCGGGCGCCGAATGACGGGAAGAGGGCGGCGGAGGCGCCTCGCGCGAGGCCGTTTTCGCCGCGGAGCGCGCCGCGAGCGCGCGTGGCATAGTCCCGAAACCCATGGCGCGTTGGGGTCGCTTCGCCGCCGCGTACGCCGGCATGGCCCTCTTCGCGGCGCTCCTCGCGCTCGCGCTGCGCGGCTCGCTGCCGCTCCACGTCACGCCGTGGCTCGAGCTCGAGCCGCCGCGCGACGTGCTCTACAGCTTGGCGCTCGGCGCCTGCTTCGGCTTGCTCGTCGCGGTCGGCACGCGCGTCTCGGTGCGGCGCTTCGCGTGGGCGAAGAACCTACATCGCGAGCTCAGGCCGCTCACGCGCGGACTCACGGGCATGGGCATCTTCTGGCTGGCGGTGACGAGCTCGCTCGGCGAGGAGCTGCTCTTTCGCGGCCTCTTGCAGCCGTGGCTCGGTGTTTGGTTCCAGGCGCTCCTCTTCGGGGTGCTGCACCAACTCGCGGGCACGAGCCGCTGGGTGTGGGCGGGCTGGGCCACGCTGGTCGGATTCGTGCTCGGTTTGATCTTTGCGCTGACAGGGTCGCTGGCCGGGCCGCTCGTGGCACACGCGCTGATCAACGGACTCAACTTGAGCTACCTGCGCTCACACGACACCGAGCCGCCCCACGGCCTCGGCGGCTTGCTCGCCTCGCCGCGCGTCGAGCGGCTCTGATCCATTCCGAGACTTCTTCCCCTCGCCCCCGAGATGTTACCCTTGGTGCGCTGCCGCCCCGCAGGGTCCGCGGTCGCCCGTCACCATGGCCGAACTCGAACCTTCCTTGCCCGAGGACAAGCCGCGGGTTCTCGTCGTCGACGACGAGAAGTTCATTCGCGACATCATCGCCGATTTTCTCGGGATGGAAGGCTACATCGTGCGCACGGCCGAGGACGGCTCGAGCGCCGTGAGCGAGCTCGAGCGCGCCCGCTACGACATGGTGATCAGCGACCTCAAGATGCCGCGCATGGGGGGCCTCGATCTGTTGAAAGAGGTGTCCAAAGCCCACCCGGACACGCTCACGGTCATCATGACCGGCTTCGGCACGGTCGAGACGGCGATCGACGCGATGAAGCGCGGCGCCTACGACTACATCTTGAAGCCGTTCAAGGTGGAGGAGGTCGTGCACATCGTGCAGCGCGGCCTCGAGAAGCGGCGGCTCACCGCCGAGAACCTGAGATTGCGTGAGGCGCTCTCGCTCTACAAGGTGAGCGAGGCGATCGCCGCGAGCCTCTCGCTCGACGAGGTGATCGCGACGCTCACGGACGGCGCGCTCAACGAGGTCCGCGCCGACACCGTGGCGACGTGGCTCGACGACGGTGAAGGCGGCTTCTTTCAACGCAGCATCGTCGCGTCGGCGGAGCTCGCGCAGGGCGAGGAGCTCGGCTTGCTCGATCGCGTCGCCGTGGCCGAGCGGCTGAAGAGCGGCGCGCCGGTCGTCGAGCACGGCGCCCGCGCGCGCGAGCTCTTCGCCGAGCACCCGGGCCGTCAGGTCTCGAGCGTGGCGGTGGTGCCGCTCAAAATGCGCGATCGCTTGATGGGGTGGATCGCGGTGATTTCGCTGACGGCGAGCCGGCGCTTCGACGAAGGGCAGCGCAAGCTCCTGAGCATCATCGCGTCGCGAGCGGCGGCCGCGATCGAGAACGCGCGGCTGTACGAGGATTTGCAGGCCACGTTCCAGCAGACGATCCAGAGCCTCGCGCGCACGATCGACAAGATGGATCACTACACGGCCGGTCACTCCGAGCGCGTCGCGCGCTACGCCGTGGCGCTCGCGCGCTGGATCGGTCTGCCCGAGCCGGAGATCGAGATCGTGCGGCACTCGGCGCTGATGCACGACATCGGCAAGATCGGGTGCGTCATGAACCTGAACAAGCCGGGCAAGCTCACCGCCGACGAGTACGACGTGTTTAAGCGCCACCCCGTCTACGGGCGCGACATCCTCGATCCGGTGCGCTTCCTCGCGCCCGTCGTGCCCGGCGTGTACCTGCACCACGAGCGCTGGGACGGCCGCGGCTACCCGCTCGGCCTCGCGAAGAACGACATCCCGCTCATCGCGCGCATCATCTCGATCGCCGACACGTACGACGCGATGACGAGCGATCGTTCGTACCGCCGCGCGTTGCCGCACGACGTGACCGTGAGCGAAATCGAGCGCTGTTCCGCGTCCCAGTTCGACCCCGACCTCGCGGGCACCTTCGTCGAGCGCATCGAAGAACAGCGCGAGCAGGCGCGGGACGCCGGCGAGCCCATCCCGGAATGAGCTCGCCTCGTCCCGTGGAGTAAGCTTCGCTCCCCCCGTGACCGAAGCACGAACACTCCGCGGCGTCTGGCTCGGCAGGCGCCCCTACGCCGAGGTCGTCGCCCTTCAAGAGCGCCTGTTCGCCGACCGAAAAGAAGGCGGCGGCGAGGACACGGTGCTCTTGCTCGAGCACGAGCCGGTGGTCACGCTCGGGCGCGGCGCGAAACCCGAGCACCTGCTCGCGCCGCGCGAGCTCCTCGCCGCGCGAGGCATCGAGCTCCACGAGAGCAATCGCGGCGGCGACGTGACGCTCCACGCTCCGGGGCAGCTCGTCGCGTACCCCATCGTGGATTTGAATCCGGATCGCCGCGACGTGCGCCGCTACGTTCGGAGCCTCACCACGGCGATGCAGCGACTCGCGACGGAGCTCGGGGTCGCCACGGGCGAGCACGCGGACCACATCGGGCTCTGGGCCGACGCACGAAACCCCGCGCACTTCACGACCGGCGCGACCGCCGCCGAGCCCGTCAAGCTCGGAGCCGTCGGCGTGCGCATTTCGCGCTGGGTCACGATGCACGGCTTCGCGCTGAATCTCGTGAACGACCTGTCGCTCTACGACTTCATCGTGCCGTGCGGCATCCGCGAGCACGGCGTCGCGAGCGTGGCGTCGCTCGGCGGCCGCGCGCTCACGCCCCTCGAGCTCGCGCCGCGCGCGCTCGCCGTGCTCGCCGACGTGCTCGGTGCCCGCGACGCCGGTCTCGTGCACGAGACCGCTCGCGTGCGCTCGGCGAGTTGAGCTCGCGAGCGTCCGTCGAGCGTTCGAGGCCGGCCTAGTTGGCCTGGCCTGCCGCGCCGAGATCGCCGCCGGTGCCGGCCGAGGGTAGGCCGCTCTGTCCGCCGGCGGCCGGCGCGCCGCCCTGACCGCCCGCGGTCGGAAGCATGCCGCCCGCGCAAACGCCGCTCGGCTCGCAACCCCACGTGAGCTTGCCGGCGACGTAGAGGGTGATGTTCGGATTCGCCTGCGGCATCGTGTCCTTGCCGTTGAACGACCAGTCGTCGCTCTGATCGAACATGCCCATCGGGGCGTCGATCGTCCCTTGGACCTCGGTGATGTTGAGGTCGGTATTCTTCGCCGGAACGGAGCCGCCCTTCGAGAACGTGAACGAGACGTAGCTCGGCGGCCCCGCCACGAACGTCGGCGTCTTCGCGTCGATGCCGCTCGCCGAATAATAGCTGTGCGTCGCGGGCGAAGCCGGCTCGGCCGTCATCCAGTAACGCACTTCGACGTTGCTGAGATCGAGCGCCGTCGCCGTTTGATTGCGGAAATAGATGCTCATGTTGACGGTGCTCGTCATGACCTGAGCCTCGGTGGCCTTGTAAAAGACGATCACGCTGCCGTCGCCGACGAGATCGACACCGCCGCCACCCCCCGCCTGACCCGTCGTGCCGCCCGCGCTCGACGACGACCCGCCCGTCGCGGGGCCGACGCCGCTCGAACCGCCGACCGTCGTCGAGCCGCCGGTCGAGGTCGAGCCGCCCGTCGAGTGCGAGCCGCCCGTCGCAGTCGAACCGCCCGTCGCGGTCGAGCCGCCGGTTGCAGTGGTTCCGCCGGTTGCAGTGGTTCCGCCGGTCGCGCTTTGCGTGCCGCCGGCGCCGCCCGTCGCCGTGGAACCGCCCGTCGCGTTCGAACCGCCCGTTGCGTTCGAACCGCCCGTTGCGTTCGAACCGCCCGTCGCGGTCGAGCCGCCGCCGCCGGTCGCGCCGCTCGACGTGGTGCCGCCGCTCGGGGTGAACGTGGCGCTGCCGGTGTCGGGCGCGGACTCTTTCGCGCACGCCCACGCCACGAACGAGAGTCCGAGAAGCCAGCGCGGATCGACGAAGGTTTGCACGCAGAAGCTCGCTGCCGGCTACATCGCCGTTTGGCCGCCCATGCCCGCTTCACCGGTCGTGGGCGCGCTCGTGTCGGCGCAGACCTCCGACGGCTCACAGCCCCAGATGAGCGTGGTGCCGTCGTAAACCGTGATCTTCTCGTTCGGCTTCGACATGGCCGCGCTCGCGTCGAAGGACCAGTCGTTCGACTGGTTGAACGGTTCGTTGACGCCTTGACCGGCCTGCACGCCGCCCTGAATCGTGCCGTCGTTCTGCGCGTTCTGATCGGTCGAGGGCGGCAAGCTGCCCGTCTTGCCGAAGCTGAACTCGAGATAGCTGTTCGCGTTGTTCGGCACGAACTTGGGGCCCGAACAGGTCAAATTCGAGGACGAGTAATAGAGCATCGTGCTCGGAGGAGGCTCCGCGCTCATCCAATACCGAACGGTGACGGTGCTCAGCGGATACGCGGCGTCCGTCTTGTTCACCAGGTTCAGGGTGAATTGGATGTTCGTCGTGGACTTCATCGCGTTGCTCGCCGTGTACATGACGACGATTTTCGCGGTGCTGGTCATGTCCGGCGGCTTGAAGTTCGGATCGAACGGCAGCGTGCCGCCGCTGCTCCCGCCGGCGCTCGCGGCCGGCATGCCGCCGCTGCTCGGGCCGACTCCACCCGTTCCGACGGAAGCCCCGCCGGTGCCGACGCTGCCGCCCGTGCCGACGCTGCCG
>DATJXW010000291.1:0-10983 GCA_035499895.1 Polyangiaceae bacterium
AGCAGCGCGCCTTCGTTCGCGTCTTGCGCGCCTACGCGCTGCCCGGACTGCTCCCACTCGAGGATGGCCGTCCCGAGGAGCTGCCGGAGCGTCGGATCGGCGCCGCCCTCCATGTTGCGCGCCTCGCGCAGCGCGTGAACGGCGCCCGCGAAGTCCCGCGCGCTCTTGCGCACTTCACCTTCGTCTTGGCGGAGCGCGATGCGGCGGTCGCGATCGTCGACCAGCCTGAGCTCCATCTCGAAATAAGGAATCGCCTCACTCCACTGCTCGGCGCCCTTGAGGAGCTCCCGCGCGGAGTAAATCGAGAATTGATTGCCGGGATCGAGCTCGACCGCGCGACGGTAGTTTTCGATCGCCTTCTTCGGTTGGAGCAGCGGCTCGCCGGACCAGAGCCGCCCGAGCTCCTCGTGCAACAAGGCGAGCTGCTGGCGCACGCTCGCGTCTTGCTGGGCGAGCGGCCCGAGCGCCTTGGCGCGCCGCTCGAGCAACGCGACGAGCGCCTTGGTGTCGCCCTTCTCCCGGTACAGATCGGCCAGCTTGTCGGCGGGAGCCTGCTGGGTCGGATCGCGATCGATGGCAATCATCAGGGCCCGGGCCGCCCGATGCGCGTCGCCGAGCGTGACGGACCACACGTTGGCGGCCTCCGTCAGCCAGTGACACGCGAACGCGGGATCGGCCGTCGCCGTCCCGACTTTCTCGAGCAACATCGCGTAAGACTTCGGGTCTCGCTGACCCGCGGAGTGCGCTAGTCTGATCGCGTCCTGATCGTGCGGGTTCTGCACGAGGCGCTGGACCAGCGTCTCCATTTCCCGGGAGTCCATCGTAGGGCGACGCTATCACGCGGACTTTGGCAGCCGCAACGCGGGATTCGTGCGCTCACGCGCGCAATTTCCGGCGTCGACGCAGTCGAGCGCACGTGAGTCCGCGATCGCGCGACGACGCGCCGCCGGGCCGACCTGCCGACGTGTCACACACTGTGTTCTGCGACGCGTCGCGCCGACGCGAGTGCGCCGTCGATCCCCGAACCGTGAAACGCGGCGCCTGCGAGCGCCACGCCCGATCCGGCGAGCGACGCTTCGAGCGACGCCACGCGCGCGCGATGTTCGGCGTCGAACACCGGAAGCGCGTCGACCCAGCGCGCGACCCAACTCCGTTCCGGAGCGGCGCGCGGCGCGAGCACCGTCGCAATCTGCCGCTCCGCGCGGCGCGCCCATGCGGCGTCGTCGAGCGTCGCGAGGTCGCCCGCGGTCGGGCGAAAAAAGGCGCGGAGGAGCGCGTAGTCGGCGGGCGCGCGCCCCGCGAGTTTGGACGTCGTGAAGGTGCACGCGCGAAAGCCGTCGTGCTGCGCCTCTTCCGCGACCACGAAGCCCGTGCCGTCGAGCGCGTGCACGATCGCCGAGCGCCGGTAGGCGAGCGAGACGGTCACGCTCGACACGGTCCGAGCGTGACCGAGCGCCGTCGCCGTCTCGCCGAAAGCGGGCCCGAGAAGCTCCGCCGCACTCTGCGCGCTCGTCGCGACGAACACCCGCTCCGCGACGAGCCGCTCGTCGCCGGCGAGGAGCGTCAGCGTGCCCGCACGCGCGGTGAGCTCTTTCACGGGCGTGCCGACACGGAGGTCGACGATGGTGCGGAGTTTTTGGGTGAGGGCGTCGACGAGCGTCGACATGCCGTTCTCGAACGCCCCGATCCCCTGCCCGAGCGCGCGCTGCGGCACCTGGAATCCCAGAAATTGGGCCGCTTCGCCCGGCCCGAGCCCCCGGAGCGCGCTACCGTCGAACGCGTACGACGTGTGGGTGAGCTGCCCCTGCAGCTTCGCCTCGATGCCGAGCTCGCCTGCGAGCCGCGCGACGGCCTCGCTCGCGGCAACGAACCCTTCAGCGCCCTGTTCCACGATGAACCCACCTTCACGCACCGTCAAAAGCTGTCCGCCGAGCTCCGGCGACGCCTCGAACAACACGACCTCGTCCCCCCGCCGCGCGCGGACGAGCGCAAGGCCGAGCCCCGCGATGCCGCCGCCGACGACCGCTACTTTCGCCACGCCTTCGGCTCTCCGGCAAATCGGAACGACACCTCGCGAGCGTAGTGCCCGGCCCCCTTCGTCGCAAACGTCGCGGCCGCTCGCTTCGGTTCTGCTTGGGTTCGTCCTCGTCGCCTGCGGCGGCCTCTCCGAGCATCACGAGTCCGCGGACGGCGGCATTCCGTCGAGTGATCCCGGCGCGACCGCGACCGCGGCGCCGTCGTCGCCCGCGAACACGACACCGCTCGGCGTCGTCGATTCGGAGGCGTCCTGCGAGGACCTCTGCGGGATCTGCATGGCGCCCGCGCTCGGCGAGAGTTGCTCGAGGTTTTGCGGCGACGTGCTCTCGGGCGTAACCGACGCGAAATGCTCGGCGCCGTTCGCGAGCGTGCTCCGGTGCCGTCAGAAGGCCGCGGACCCGTGCGCGACCGGCGCGTGCCCGACCGAAGACAACGCCTTCAGCGCGTGTATCCTCGACTACTGCGACGACCACTACATGGCCGACGCCTGCTCGACGCCGCTCTAGGCGCCGGCGAGCGCCTCCGCGTGACGCACGACGCTCCGCGCGTTGATCCGTCCCTTGTACACGTAGAGCGCCGCTTCGTCCGCGTCCTCGAGCACTTCTTCGCTCACCCGCAAGCGCGAGCTCACGACGAACAGGAGCCGCGCGCCGAGTCCGCGCCGTGCGAGCTCCACGCGCCGCCAAACGCTGCTGCGACTCCAATAACCCAGCACTTCGACCAGCACCTCGGCGCCGTCGCGCTCACGCCGGAGCAGGAGATCGGGCGCGCACACGCCCGCGCCCGGCAAATCGAGAATGCGATCGGCGAGCTCGACGCTCCACTCGCTTTCGAGCGCGCGCACGGCGTCGCGGAGCTCGCTCACCTCGTCGCGAATCGCGGGCGTTTCTTTGGCCGCGAGCGCTCGCTTCGGTTCGTGGCGAAACGCGAGCGGTTTGCCCGCGTTCGACCAGCGCACGTCGGCGAGGAGCGTGAGGTTTTGGCACGCTTCGAGCGCCGGCAGCGTGAGGGCGAGCTCGAGGCCGTATTTCGCGACGCCCTGAAAGAGACTGAAGGGGCCGTCGATTTCGATGCGATAGCCGCCGCCGTCGAGCGCCGTCACCCGGTGCATCAGGCGGCGGAACTTGAGCTTCTGAAACAGCGTCCGATAAGCGTCGCCGCTCGCGCAGCGGACCTCCGCGACGACGCGAAGGGCACGGAGCAGCACGGCCTGAACCTGCGCCTGCTCGTACCGCTCCACGAGCTCGGCGGCTTGCGGCGCGCGACACGCGATGAGCCGCTCTGCGCCGCGCAGATCGGCGTAGAGCAGCGACTCGAGCTCGCCCGGCTCGACGCCCCTCTGCGCCGCGACTTCCGCGAGAACCCCGGCTCGCTCGAAGTGGCCCTCTCCTTCGCGACGTCGCGCCGCCGCGAGCGAAAAGAGCTGCTCGCGGAGGCCCGCCGCCGCCTCCGCGTCGCCGCTCTCGAAGTCACACGCTTCTTCGAGGAGCTTCGCGAGACCGAGCGCGATTTTGCGCTCGCGCGGCGCGACTTCGAGCGCGGTCCACGCGTCTTCGAGCTCCTCGCGGCTCCGTCCGACGTGCTCGACCGCGATGGCCCGCAGATCACGGGCAAGCTCGACGGCCCGTTCTTTGAGCTCGCCCGTGAGCCCGAGCACCACGAGCTCGTTGCCGCGCCGGCGGACCCGCACGTGCTCCGGACTCAGCATCACTGATACGCCGAGTGGGCGCGCCGGCGCTCGCTCGTATACGCCTCGCTCGTGCCCGCCGAGACGAGCTCGTAGAGAATGGCTTGCTTGCCCTCGCGCCGCCGGAGCACGCGCCCGAGTCGCTGCACGTGCTCGCGCACCGAGCCGCTGCCGCTGATCACGACCGCGACGTTCGCTTCGGGCACGTCGACGCCTTCGTTCAGCACCTTGGACGTCGCGACGGCTCCGTAGTCCCCGCGCGAAAAGCGCTCGAGAATTTCGCTTCGTTCACGCACCTTCGTCTGGTGCGTGATCACCGGCACGAGGAAACGGCGCGAGACGGCGTAAGCGGTCGCGTTGTCCTGCGTGAAAATCAGCGTACGATCGCGGCGGTGCCGTTCGAGCAGGAGCTCGAGGTATTCGAGCTTGCGCCCCGCGGCGAGCGCGAGCTCGCGCTGTCGCCGGTACGCGGCGAGCGCGCGGAGACCCGCCGGGGTGCGCGACGCGCGCATCAAAAAGTCGTTCCACCCGCTCGGCTTCGAGAAGCGGATGCCCTGCGCACGCACGAAATCGAGGTAAATTTTGCGATTTTCGTCGTACTCGACGCGCTCTTCCGGAGACAGATCGATGGCGACCTGCACCGCTTCGTATTCGGAGAGGTACTCGCCGGCGAGCTCCACGATGTCGCGCCGGTACACGACCGGCCCGATCAGCGTGTCGAGCCGCGCTTCTTTGCCGTCGGGGCGCTCGGGCGTCGCCGTGAGACCGAGCCGAAAAGGCGCGAGGCAGAGCTCGGCCGCAAGCTCGTAGGTCGCGCCCGGCAGGTGATGGCACTCGTCGAAGATGATCAGGCCGAAACGCGCGCCGAAATGCTGCATGTGGAGGTACGCCGAGTCGTACGTCGTGACCGTGAGCGGGCGCACCTCGTGCGAGCCGCCGCCCACGATGCCGACCTCCGTCGCGAAGCTCGTGCGCAGGAGATCGTACCATTGCCGCACGAGCTCGAGCGTCGGGACGACGACGAGCGCGCTCCGGCGCCGGTCGTCGATCGCGAGCACGCCGACGTGGCTCTTGCCGGCGCCCGTGGGCAGCACGACGACGCCGCGACCGCCGGCCGCGCGAAACGCGTCGAGCGCCTCGCGCTGAAACGGCCGCGGCGCGCGCTCGAGCGCGAGCTTCGGTTCGAGCTCGACGTAGCGCCGCGCTCGGTCGTCGTACGCGAGCTTGCGCCGCCGGAGCTCGAGCACGACGTCGGCGTAGGCGCGCGCCGGCGCCCGGTGGCACGCGCTCCGCGCGTCCCAGCGGCACTCGGCCGGAACCTCGTCGTTCGGCTGAAAGCCCGCCACTTCGAGCGTCCCGTCCGCGAACGCGAGCGTGATCATAGGACGGGCGTCCCGTCGCGGCTCGTGCCGCCCATGAGCTCGACGGGCACGTGCCACACGATTTCACCCATGAATCGCCCGCGTCGCTCGCGAAACCGCACGAGCGTCGCCGAGCAGTTACCCATGCGCACGATGCACACGCGCGGCACCGGCTCGCACACGAGCTGCTTCAGGAGTTGGTAGTTGAGGCCGCCGTGGCCGACGCAGAGGACGCGCTCGGCGTGCCCGCGGTGCTTCGCCTCGATCCGGCGATACACGGCCGAGGCACGCGCCTGCACCTGTTCGTAGCTTTCGCCGCCGAACTCGGCGAAATCCCCGATGCCCGCGACACCGCGCGACGTGTAGCTCGGAAAGCGCTCCACGATCTCGACGTAGCTCAGGCCCTCGAGCTCCCCGGCGTGAACCTCGGCGAGCTCGGGCTCGGCGACCGGCGCGGGTCCCTGCGCCTCCCGGTGCACGATGGCCGCGGTTTCCCAAGCGCGCGCGAGCGGCGACGCGTAGACGGCCTGCCACTCGAGGGAGAGGCCGCAGAGCCAAAGGCCGAGCTTTTTGGCCTGAATGCGCCCGTGGTCCGTGAGGGGGAAATCCGAACGGCCCTGCATGCGGTCTTGCGCATTGCCGACGCTTTCGCCGTGTCGAACCAGCAGGATCTCCAAGGAGCGTAGTGCTACGTGTCTCCAGAACCGGAGGCAAGCGCTTGGTACGCATCGACATCACCTACGCCGGCAATCTTCACTGCCGGGCCGTGCACGGCCCCTCGCACGTCGCGCTCGAAACGGACGCACCCGTCGACAACCGCGGCCGCGGCGAGACGTTCTCGCCGACGGACCTGCTCGCGACCTCGCTCGGCACGTGCATGGCGACCACGATGGGCATCCTCGCGCAGGACCGCGGCTACCCGCTCGAGGGCATGACGCTCGTCGTCGTGAAGCACATGACGCCGCCGCCGCGCCGCGTCGCCCGCCTCGACGTGAAGCTCACGATCCCCGCCGCCGAAGCGGCGCGCATCGACGCGACGGGCCGCGCCGACCTCGAGCGTCGCGCGAACGAGTGCCCGGTGCGGCTGAGCCTCCTGCCGGCCATCGACGTTCCGACCACGTTCGACTGGGCCGGCTAGCCCGCGCGCTCGCTTCGTGCCTCGCCTCCTCTTCGTCAGCAAGCCGCTCGGTCCGCCCTGGAACGACTCGAGCAAGAACCTCGTGCGCGACCTCGCGCTCGGCCTCACGCGCTACGACGCCGTGGCGTTCGGGCGCGCGCGCGACGCGGGGAGACTCGGGCGGGCGCAGATCGAGCCGCTGCACCCGGATACTCGCGGCGGCTTCAGCCCCGGCCTCCGCGAAAACGGCCGTGTGCTCGCGCGCTTGCTCACGGGCGAGCGCTGCGCGGCGTGGCACTTCTTCTTTGCGCCGAACCCCAAAACGTCCGGCGCCGCGCGGGCGGCGGCGCGGCTTCGACGGGCGCGCACCGTCCAAACCGTGTGCAGCGTTCCGAGCGACGGCGCCGAGCTTTCGCGCGTGCTCTTCGGCGATCGCGTCGTCGTTTTGTCGAAGCACACCGAGAAGCGCTTCCTCGACGCGGGGATCGCGCGCGAGAGGCTCGTGCGCATCGCGCCCGCCGTCCCGCCGCTCGCGACGCCGGGCGAAGCCGAACGAGCGCGCTTCCGCGCCGCGCACGGGATTTCGGCGGAAGCGCCGCTCCTCGTCTACCCCGGGGATCTCGAGTTCGGCGAAGGAGCGCGGCTCGTGCTCGACGCCCACGAAAAGCTCGCGCCGAACGTCGAGCTCGCCCTGGCGTGCCGGCCGAAGACGCCCGCGGCTCGCGCGAAGGAAGCCGCGCTGCGCGAACGCGCGAGCGCGCTCGGCACGGCCCGGCGCGTCCATTTCATCGGTGAAACCCCGGAGATTCTGACGCTCGTCGCAACGGCGGACATGGTGCTTTTGCCGTCGACGGTGGCGTACGCGAAGATGGACTACCCGCTCGTGCTGTTGGAGGCGATGGCTCTCGCGCGTCCGGTGCTCGTCGCCGAAAACACGCCGGCTGCGGAGCTCGCCGAGGGCGGCGCCGCGCTCGCCGTGCCCGCGACGCTCGACGCGGTGGCCGAGCAGGCGACGCGCCTGCTCGCGAACGACGACGCGCGCCGGACGCTCGGCGCGGCGGCTTTGGCCACCGCGCGCGCCGATTTCAGCCGCGAACGCATGGCCGGCGCGTACGAGCTCCTCTACGATGGGCTTCTCTCGTGACCAGCGACGACGACGGACGCGCCCGCGCGTACTACGACGACTTTTCGACCCGCTACGAAAACGAGCGCCACCACGGCTATCACGCGCTCCTCGACGAGCTCGAGCTCGACATCGCGCTGCCGCTCGCCAGAGAGCGCCACGTGCTCGAAGTCGGCTGCGGCACCGGGCTCATTCTCGAGCGGCTCGCGCGTGGCGCGAAGCGGGCCGAGGGCATCGATCTTTCGCCGGGCATGCTCGACAAGGCGCGCGCCCGTGGGCTCAGCGTCCGCGAAGCGAGCGCCACCGCGCTGCCCTACCCCGACGCCGAGTTCGATCTCGTGGTGAGCTTCAAAGTACTCGCACACGTGCCCGATCTCCGCGCGGCGCTCGGCGAAATGGCGCGCGTGTGCCGGCCGGGCGGGCGCGTGCTCGCCGAGCTCTACAATCCGTGGAGCCTGCGTTTTCTCGCCAAGCGGCTCGGCGGCCCGGGCAAGATCTCCGACGGCCGCTCGGAAGCGGACGTGTTCACGCGCTGGGACGCGCCGAACACGCTCCGTTCGCTACTGCCGGCGTCACTTCGGCTGGACGAGGTGCGCGGCCTGCGCGTCTTCACGCCCGCGGCGTTCGTGCATCGCGTTCCGCTGCTCGGCGCCGCGCTGGCACGCGCCGAACGCACGGTCACGCGGAGCCCGCTGCGCTGGTTCGGCGGATTTCTGGTCGTGATGGCGACCAAGCGCTGAGCGGCCTCTTCAGCGCGCGCTCGGGTCCGTCTCCGGATCGCGCTCACTCATCGCGAGCGTGCCGACGCAAGCGCGCGCGCCGTCGAACGCGAAGCAGCGCACGCCGACGAGATCCGAAACGCCGAGCCCTCCGGCCGCGAGCCGCAGGCCCGCGCGAGCCTCAGTGTCGTCACACGCGTCCACGTCGCAGCGCGCGCGCATCACGCCGAGCTCGACGTGACCGATCGGCACCGCGGTAAACTCGGTCACGTCCGCCGCAGCGCGTGCCCGTCGGTCGAAGTGGACGTCCCGCGCCTCGACGTCGATGAGGACGCGGCTCGCGACGGTCGCAGGGAGCTCCGCCTCGGAACGTCTCGCGGCATCGTCCGTCGCCGCGAGTGCGCGCCCGTTCGCGCCCCCGGGCCGCCCGACGAGCGCGTTGCAATGAAGCCGCGCCCCCGCTCGGCGACAACGCTCCCCCGCGAGCACCGAGCCGCCGCGCGCATTCGCTTGTTCCACGAGAGCGCGCTCGAGCTCGGCGCGGCCACAGGCGAGGTTCACCGCAGGAACGCCCGCGAGGGCGTGGTCGCGCGGCTGCTGCCTGCAGTCGGCGTGGACGCTACCGAGCGACTCGTATCCCGTCGGCAGCGCCTCGCTGAATTCGACGGCCGAACCCGGCGGCCGTGCTGCGGGAGCGGCGGCACAGCCGACCGCGACGAGGAGGCTCGCGAACGCGCCCACTTCACGCATCGCCCGAAGCCGTACCCCAAATAAAGAAAAGGCGCGACCGTCGTCGCGCCTTTTCACGCTGTTGCAAACTACGCTTTGAACGCTCGAGCTGTTCGCTGCGTAGTCAGGCTGGGCTCAGCCCTTCTTGCCCGCTTCGCCGGCCGTGCCGGGCTTCTCGCCGCCAGCGCCGCCTTCAGCGCCGCCCGCACCCGGAGTGGTGCCTGCCGCGCCGCCTTCAGCGCCGCCCGCACCCGGGGTGGTGCCTGCCGCGCCGCCCTCAGCCGGGGTACCAGCCGAAGAGCCGCCTTCGGCGCTCGTGCCGGCGGTCGAACCAGCCGTGCCGCCCGAACCGCTCTTGCCGGCCGTGCCGCCCTTGCCAGCGCTTGCGCCACCGGAGCCGCCGGTCGCGCCGCCCGAACCGGCCTTGCCGGCGGAGCCGCCCTTGCCAGCAGAGGCGCCGCCAGTACCGGCCGTGCCGGTAGAGTCGTCGTCGCCGCCGCATCCCACCATCGCGACGCTCGCGCCGAGCGCGACCATCGCCAGTAGGCTAGTCAGCTTGTTCATATCTAATTTCCTCCGAAACCTAGGTTAACCATGGGGGCACTGTTGCCCGCCGCGCTTTATGCAGCATCCATGCCTAATCGCAAGTTATTATATGCTGCGTTCCTAACTTTATAGAACCACAAGTCATTTCGACTTTGTTTCGCGGGCGCTTCACGCGATGCGTCAAGTTGGACCGCGACAACCGTGTCACGGGCCCTCATTACACTGGACCACCCCTGCCTACCAACGGAAAGTTCATCGAGATCTCACCGAAGCGCCTAAAAGACGCCAAAATCTCGATCCGAGGCACTGGCTAAACCAGCGTTATTTCGTAATTTTTCGAGGGCCGACCGGCCGGACATGGTTTGTCCGACCAAAATAATCCGTGGAGCGCGATCTACGGCTCCGAAAACTCGGTTGCTCCATAGAGCGCGTGCAGCTTGAAGCGGCCGGTCGTGCCCACACGGTTCTTGCGGATGATGATCTCGAGAGGAACGGAGCGGGTGTCCTCGCTCGGCGCGGGAGCGAGCTCGGCGAGGAGTGTGACCGCGGGGGCGACGAACTCCGCGTGGCGCTCGAGCGCCGTGAGGACGACCGAGCAGCCGTGGTCGGCGAGGCGGCGGAGCTCGTACGCGACGCTCATCACGCGAGCAGGGAGATCGCCCGGCTCGGAAACGGCGAGCCCCTCGATGTCGTCGACGACCACGAGCACCCGTTCGTAGCGTGCCCAGAGTTGCGTGCTTCGCTCGACCAGAGTCGATATCGAGTCGTGCGCGTCGACGTGGGCGAAGTGGAGATGCGCACCTACCTTCTGCACCACCGTGTCGACGGCTTCGTTCACCGCGCGCCGCACGGCGTCGTTCGCAAACACGCGACCCGCGAGAATGTCCGCGTAAGTGACCTCCGACGCCGGATAGCTCTTGCGCAAGGCGCGCGCGGCGAGACGCGCGACGACCTCGGTCTCGTCGAAGCCGCGCGAGGTGAAGACGACACCCACCGACGCGCGAGCCGCCATGTAGGCAAGCGAGAGCGCGAGTGCGGTGCGACCCGCACCTGGTGCGCCGGTGAGCGCGAGCACCGTGCCGTGACGAAGGCCGCCCGAGAGCGCCGCGTCGAGGCCCTTGATGCCCGTCGCCGTTGGCTTCGTGATCGCGCCGAGGCGCGTCGTCACGTCGACCTGGATGTTCGCGAGCGCGACCGGCCCCAGAGTGGACGGATGTGCAGGGCTCGAACTCACGGCCGAGCAGCATATCAGAGCCGATCATTCGGGTGCTGACGGGAGCGCCCGAGCAAGCGTACGATGCGATCTCATTCAACCGGAGCCTTCATGTCAGAGCCCTTCAAGAGTGAACTCAAGACCGGCGCCGAGCGGTATCTCGCCCGAGTGATGGTGAGCGCGTTAACCGACGGCTGGCGCAAGCCGGAGGATTTCCTGCGCCATTTCAAGCCGGCCGATCTGATGCAGCGGCTCGAGAAGGCACCGGATTTGCGCGCAACGATCTTGATCAAGGCGGCCGGCGTCCACGAGCGCATCGTGCGTAAGAAGTCGACGGCCTCCGCAAGCGAAGATCTCCGCATCGCGCTCGACGAAGGACTCACGACGCCCGCCGACATCGTCGAGCTCTTCCCCGCGGACGACCGCGTGCGTCATCTCGAACGCACGAAGA
>DATJXW010000292.1:0-10844 GCA_035499895.1 Polyangiaceae bacterium
TCATGTTTCTCGTTCTTTTCGGACCTATTGCGCGGCAACGAATGCGACTTAACACTCCTTGAAAGAAACTTGCGCACGATTTCGAGCGGAAATAATGCGGGTCCGCGAATGATCAGAAGAAAACGGCGCATAAGGGCGCGCGGCGCCGCGTCGCGTCGAAGCGTGTCGAACGCCGCGAGCACGAGTGAACGGCGAGCGTCCATCACGCGTCTCGCGGAGTGACGGTAACCGCGCTTCGCTTGGACACCGCTCGTCGCTACTCCGACCCGGCGCGCCAGCACGGTGCTCGGCCGCACGCCGGATCGACAAAGCGCGTGCGCTGAGTGTTCGTGCTCGTCGCTGCTAGCGCTCAGGCTTTGCGCCGGTCGGGGCGCGTGTCCGCGCACGAAGTCGAGCGCGCGCGTCGATTCCGTGCCGCTCCGTCACGACACTCGTGCCGTCGACTCAACGTCGACGCGCCCACTTTCGGCCGCGGGCGCGTTGCGATCGAGGGAGTGGCGTCCTATCGAAATCCGAGCGCGGTGGTGCCTGACTCACCGGCGACCGATGCACTTTGCTTGGCGGGGGAAAAACTGAAGGGTCGTCATGACGACAGAAACGACTTGGCGCAGAACCAGAAGCGCCGACCGAGCGAGCGAGAACCCGGGGGAGCCGAGCGAGGCGGAGCTCGTCGCGCTCCTCCTCACGGGCGATCGCGACGCGTTCGAGCTCTTGATGCGAAAGAACAACCAGCGCCTTTTCCGCGTGGCCCGCTCGATCGTGCTCGAAGACGCCGAGGCCGAGGACGTGGTTCAGACGGCGTACCTCGCGGCCTTCCGAGGCGTGGCGACCTTTGCCGGTCGTTCGTCGGTGGCGACGTGGCTCACGCGGATCGTGATCAACGAAGCGCTCGCGCGGCGGCGGGAACGCTTGCGTTACGGGCGCTTCGCGAGCGCCTACGACCTCGCCGACGAGCTCTCCGACAGAGCGTCGAACCCGGAAGACAAGGCCTCGCTCCAGGAGCTCACGCGCCTCACCGAATCGGCGCTCGACGGGTTGCCCGCGAACTACCGACTCGTGCTCATGCTGAGACAAGTCGAAGGCCTGAGCGGCGAAGAGACGGCCGCCTCTCTCGGCGTGACCGAAGAGGTGGTGCGCGTGCGGCTTCATCGCGCGCGCGCCATGTTGCGCGACAAGCTCGTGGGGTTCGATCCGAACGCTTCGAGCCTGAGGGCGTTCGGCTTCGGGGGCGAGCGGTGCAACCGCATCGTCGATCGCGTTCTCACGCGCACCACCGTGCCGGCCGAGGCGCGCGTCGCTGGCTACACCGGAGACCACTCGTATCGATCGTGAATTTTGGAGCCCCACTTGGGTGAGGCCCAAGCGAGCTTGGGTGTCGTCACGCACGCGTCGCCGCGCGCCGCGCGGCGCGAACGGACGAACGCGCGACGCGGCGCCAGCCTGCGGCGAGAACGGCGCACACGCCGAACAGCCACCACGACGCGGTCGGGCTTGTTCGTTCACGCGGCGTGCTGCAAGCGCACGCGAAGGCGCCCGGAGGATCGGGCGCGTTCGGTTCGAGCTCGGGCACGCCGCTCCCCGCCGCACCGGTCGCGCTGAAACCGGCGCTCGCAACCGCGGGCGCGCCGCTCGTCGGGCCACCCCCGCCCGCGACCACACCCGAGCCGGCGCCGCCCGCTCCGGCACCCGCCGCTTCGGAAGAGACTCCCGCGACCCCGGCCATGGCCGTCGCCGCGCCGCTGCCGCTTCCCGCATTCACGGCCGCGGCGCCGCCGTCGCCCGCGCGACCAGCACCGGGCGGCGATCCCGCAGCCGCGCCGCCGTACCCCGCGGTCCCGTAGCCCGCGCCGCCGTAGCCTGAGCCGCCGTAGCCCGCTCCGCCGTAGCCTGAGCCGCCGTAGCCCGCGCCGCCGTTTCGCCCGGCGCCCGCGCCGGCAGCGCCCGTCGCGGCGCCGCCCTTGCCGGACGAACCGCCCGCGCCGGACGAGCCGCCCGCCGCCATCCCGCCCATGCCACCTTGCGCGCAGGCCGGGTCGGGAGCGTGCGCGCAACGGTTCGTCGAGAGATTGCAGGTATCCACCGTGCACGCGTCGGCGTCGGCGCAATCGCCGTCGAGCGAGCAGCAGGCGGCGACGAGCGCGTTCGTGCACGCGCCGGTCCCCGTGTCGCAGGTGTCCGTCGTGCAGGCGTCGCCGTCGTTGCAATCCGCGTTCTTGGTGCAGCAGCCGGCCACGGGCGTGCTCACGCACGCGTGCGTCGTGACGTTGCACGACACCGTCACGCACGTCGAGCCGCCCGTACAGTCGGCGTCGCGGTTACAGCAACCGGAAATCGGGCTCGCGGTGCAGGTGTGGGAGCCGAGATTGCAGCTGTCCGTCGTGCAGGCGTCGCCGTCGTCGCAACCGGCGTCGTTTTCGCAGCAGCCCGTGATGCTCGCGTGAACACACTTGGCGGCACTGCACGAGTCGGTGGTGCAGGCGTCGCCGTCGTTGCAGTCGCTCGCCGAGGTGCAGCAGCCGCTCACCGCCGCGTGCCCGCACGTGCCCGTTTGCGTGTTGCAGCTGTCGGTGGTGCAGACGTCCCCGTCGTCGCAATCGCTCGCGGACGTGCAGCCGCTCGTGGTCGCGGGGTCGAATTCGTACGCGCCGATGTCGGGAGCCGAGCCGAGCGGCCGCGTGCTCGGGTCGAAACAGCCGGCGACGCCGCCGACGCTCGCGATGTACGTGTAGTCGGGCGCAAACTGCCAGAACGGGAGCGCGCCCGCTTGCGCGGTGATGCACTTCGGATCGAAGCCGAGGTCGGTCGCGGGCGCGTTCGAAGTCGTGCCGGCGTCGATCTCCGCCGTCGAGCCGGCGACGAGGTGAAAGTCGAGACCGGCAGGGTTCACGAAGAAGGGCGTCGCGCCGTTCGCGTTGACGGTGACGTTGTTGCTGCCGCCCGCGACGTTCTGCAGGGCGGTCATCGTGTCGTTCCAGCCGCTCGCCGCGAGCAGGTTGTTCACGAGCACGGCGCTCCCCGACGCGAGCGGCGGCCACGCGTAAATTTCGCCGGGATTATTGGGGCTCACGTCGTTCGAGTCGAGCCCGTCGTGGTAGCAAGTGTTGTTGACGAGCTGGATGCCGGTCGAGTTCGTGATGCGGATGCACGAGCCGCCGTTGCGAAACCCGAGATTGTTCTCGAAGAGCGCGCCGTCCGAATTCTGATCGAGGATGAAGCCGCTGCCGTCGGTGTGGTTGCTCGAAATGTCCACGTTCTCGAACGACACCGTCCGGCGCACGACGTTGCTCGCCGCGCCGCCGCTCACGTGAAACAGGTTCACGCCGCTCGACCACGACGGCAGCACGTTGCCGTTGTGCGCGACGATCGACTCGTCGATCAGGATGCCGGACGCGTTGTAGAACGCGATGCCGTTGATGCCGTTGTCGTCGGCGATGCAGTTGACGATCTGCCAGTTGCCGTTCGAGGTCCCGGTGTCGTTGACCCAGCCGTTGCTGAAGGCGCTGCTCTCGAAGTTGCGGACCGCGAGGCCCACGAACCTGACGTACGTCGCGCTCGAGCTCGAAAACCCGCTGCCCGAGCTGCCGCCGCCGTCCACGATCGGCAGCTCGCCCGCGTAGGCACTCACGGTGAGGTACGAGCCCGCCGCGCCCGATTTCGAGAAAAACACCGAGCCCGAGTACGTCCCGCCGCGCACCCACACGGTGTCGCCGGGGTTCGAAACGGAGATGCCCTTCGCGATCGTCTTGTACGGCGCGGTGAGCGTGCCCGCGGCACTGTCGCTGCCGTTCGTCGCCACGTAGCGGTCGGCCGCCCGCGCCGGCGCGGCGAGCGCGAGGACGGCGGCTGTCGCCAACGCGGGGAATGAGCGAGCGGCGTGCATCGAACGGCGAACCCGGAGCCTTCACCCATCGCACGACTCGCGACCTTCGGGACGCAAAAACGCACTCGCTTCGCTCGCGAGCCGCGCGCTCTTCCACGCTCGGCCGAAGGAATCCGCTCGTCGCCGAACGACGCCGTGCCGAGGGGGCGAATTACCCCAAATCGAAAACGAGAAGCTCCGCGCCGGCGCCCTGCTCGATGCGTACGCTTCTTTCATCGGACAGCGCGAGACCGTCGCCCGCTCCGAGCACGCTCCCGTTCACGCTCGCGCGGCCGCGCGCGAGTTGTACCCAAGCGTGCCGGCCGCTCGCGAGCGGTAGCTCCGCCGATTCTGCGCCGTCGAAAAGGCCGGCGTGGAGCGTCGCGTCCGAGTGGATCGTGACGCTGCCGGCTCGTCCGTCGGGGCTCGCGACGAGCGCGAGCCGGCCGCGTTTGTCGCTCTCCGTGAACGTCTTCTGTTCGTAGCTCGGAGGCACCCCGCCGACGGACGGCACGATCCAAATCTGGAGAAAATGGACGGGCTCGTTCGCCGAGAGATTACGCTCGCTGTGGCGGACGCCCGTGCCGGCGCTCATGCGCTGCACGTCCCCCGGACGAATCACCGAGCCCGTACCCGTCGAATCGTCGTGGCGGAGCGCCCCCTCGAGCACGTAGGAGACGATCTCCATCTCACGATGCCCGTGCGTCCCGAAGCCGCGGCCGGGCTCCACGCGATCTTCGTTGATCACGCGGAGCGCGCGAAAGCCCATGTGCGCGGGGTCGTAGTAATCGGCGAACGAGAACGTGTGATACGAGTCGAGCCAGCCGTGGTTCTCGTGACCGCGTTCGGCGGCCTTTCGAAGCTTCAACATGAGCGCACCTCGGGCAAGGTTCGAGGCTAGCACCCGCGTGCACGCGCGACGGCTCGGCACCTCGCGCGGCACGCGGGCGGCGGCGCCAAGTGACCGCGCCGCCGCCCGCGCCGTGTCCCACCGGGCCTAGCTCGCGCGCGGCCCCGCCTGCGTCCGCACACGCTTCACACGGGCTTGCACCACCTCTGCCCGTGCGCTCTCCACTTCGGCCCGTCCTCGGTACGGGCGGTCTTCCACCCAACACGAGACGGACTTTTCGGCGTCAGCGCCGAGCGCGCGCGGCTTCAGAACGAAGACACGAGGGGGTTTGGACGCGGCGCGCTTGAGCATGCTGATCGTTCCTCGAAGGAAGGCGAGCGACTCTGAGCAAGCAGCGTGCCGAGCGATAATTCACGTCAATTCCCGCTGATCCGAGGGTCGAAAGTGTGGTCGGCGGGGTAACACCTGTGCCAACCGAGACGCGATGCGCGAGCGAATTGCGCAATTCGCGCAAGGGCTGCACATGGTTGAGTCGCCAAGCAACCGGGCGCCAACGGCGCCATCAGAACGCGACCGCGACTTGCGGCGCGATGCGCGCGCGGAGCTTCTTCTTCACGCGCTCTTCGAGCTGGCGGGCCCGCTCGCGCGAGACACCGAGGTTACGCCCGATTTGCGCGAGCGAGAGCTCGTCTTCCGCGTCCGCCATCAAGCGGTGCTCGACGATGTACCGCTCGCGCTCGTCGAGGCTCCTCACCGCCGAGAGGATCGGCTGGCGCACGAGCTCGAGCGACTCGCGTTCGGCAAGCTTCATCTCGACGTCGTCCGGAGCGGGCAAGCGCTCCGACAACGCCGGCGCGCCCTCCGTCGACGGCACGTCGAGCGAGACGTCGCGCGCGTCGAGACGGCGGAGCATCGAGCCGAGGCGCGCCGGCTTCACGCCGACGCGCTCGGCGAGCGCGCGCTCCGCTTCTTCACCTTCGCCGAGGAGGTTACTCACACGGCTCCGCTCGCGCCGGAGCTTGAAGAAGTGACGCGAGCGCAGCGCGCCGGAGCCCGCACCGACGAGGCTCCACGAACGGATCACGTAGTCGATGACGTAGGCGCGGATCCAATACGTGGCGTAGGTCATGAAGCGGATGCCACGCGTCGGATCGAACTTGTCCATCGCCCGCACGAGCCCGAAGTTGCCTTCCGCGACGAGCTCACCCTCGCGCAAGCCATAACGCCGGTACTTCTGGGCGATCATCACGACGGAGGGGAGGCTCGCGCGGACGATTTCGTCGGCCGCACGCGCGTCACCCACCTGCCGCAAACGCTCGAAGAGCTCGGTCTCGTACTCGCGATCCAACATGGTCCTGACCTCAGCGATTCTTTCCAGAAAGCACGTCCTCGATGCCGCTCAGGGCTTGGTCGAGCACCGTGCGAATCCCGCGCATGACCTCGGGCGACATGCGACCTTGACGCGCCGCGCGTTTGAACGTCTTCACGAGGCGCGCGACCCGCCACATGAGCTCCGCGAAGTCCTCGGCGTGATTTTCCCAGGGCTCTTCGTCGAAGCGCTGATAGAAATCGTCGACCGCGCGGGCGTTGCGCTCGAGCTCCGCGCGCCCTTCGTCCGTGATCGAGTAAGCCTTGCGGCCGTCCGTCTCGGCCGCGCGCGCGCAGCCCTGATCCTCGAGCATCTGCAGCGTGGGGTAGATGACGCCCGGGCTCGGCCGGTACGTGCCGCCGGCGCGCTGCTCGATGTGCTGGATGATTTCGTAGCCGTGCCGCGGTTGCTCGCGAATCGCGTCGAGCACGAGGAAGCGAATCTCACCGCGCTCGGCGCGCGGCGTGCGTTCGTCCATCGCGCCTGCCCACCACGGCCGGCGAAAGCCGCCCCTGCCGTGTCGGTGATGATGCTGGTGGGCCGCCCACATCCAAGCGCCTGGCCCACAGGCCGGTGATCCAATCATTGTCTTGTCTCCTGGCATTCAGAACGACGAACGAGCCACGCCCGGATCGACCGAACTGCATGCATTTTTGTGACCGGTGAAAGACCGGTCGCCGATGTATCTCTAGACACATCTCTAGACATATCTTTTTGAACGTCAAGCCACCCAATGAGCCGAGATTCATTCGGCCTAGGTGGTTAAAGAAACGTTCAGAACGTCGCCGTGGCCCACCCGGGGCAAACGACGACGCGCGTGGAGGCTTTGGGGCGCGCTCGCGCTCGGCTCACCCGCTCGCGGGCGGCGCCTGGAGGTCCGAGCGGCGCGCGCCCGGACGGCCTCCGTCCGACGAACCCCGGTCACGGACCGCGGCTCCGGCGATCGCCCCGATGACCGCCCAGCCGAGCTGCACCACGTGATAGAGGACGCCGACCGTCGCGGCCTGAGCTTGGTCGATGCCGAGAGTCGGGGCCGCGGCGACGAGCACGGCGTCCGTCGCGCCGAGCTGCGCGGGAATCGCCTCCCCGACGACCGAGCCGCCCATCACGAGGGCGAGCAGGGACCAGGCGCGCAAGAGCGAGAAGCCGCCGCCGACGGCCGCGAGCGACGCGCCGAGCAGGAGAACTTGAGCCACACGGGCGACCACGAGAATCGCGATCACGTCGCCCGCGAACAGTCGTTGTGCGCGCGCGGCGCGCCGCCACGTGTCCAGAAACTGAGCGAGACGCGGGAAGCGCTCGAGCCAAGCCGGCGTGAAGGACGTGCGCGTCGCGGCGACGACGACGGCCGCGAGCAAGATGCAGCCGGCGACGAACACCAGCGTGAGCGCGGTGAGCTTCGTGAAACCCGAAAGCTCGTAGACGGCGCCGGCGCCGACGAGCACGACGAGGGCGTCGGCGACGAGGCTCGTTGCTTGACTCGCCGTGGCTGCGGCCGACGCGGCGGGCACGCCGACGCGACCGCCGAGCAACGCGACCTTGGACGCTTCACCGAGCACGCGCCCGCCCGGCGTGCACGCCGAGATCGCGTAGAAGACGAGCTGCACGCGCGCGAGCAACGCGAGCGGCACGCGTGCGGCGCGCGCACCGAGCAGTCGGCGAGTGGCCACGCCTTCGAGCGGGATGCGCACGCCCTCGAGCAGGAACAAGAGCGGCAGCCAGACGAGCGCTCCCTCCAAGCGCTGACCGACCTTCGCGACGCCGACGAAGCTCGCGACGGCGACGAGCACGGCCACGCCGACCACTGCCGGCAAGAGGCCGACGAGTTTGCGTAGCAACGAGCTCCTCGCCACGGCGCGGAGCCTACGGCAAAATCCGCTCGGACACCCGTGCCCCCTCGGGCAGCCGCGCGAAAAGATCGACGTAGCGCACGCTCGGCGTGAGCCCGCTCTCGTCCGAGGCGACGAAGATGCGCTCGAGCCGGGCTCGTCGCGCGGCGACGGTCATTTCGGCGTGGAAACGCCCGTTTTCGTCGGGCCGGACCGCGAGCTCGCGCCGCGAAAAAGCCTTGAGCCGGAGGTTCAGTGCGTCGCCGCCCGGCGCGAGCGCGGTCGTGAAGCCGTAGGCGAACTTCTGCTCGAGCCAGGTGAGCGCTTCGCGCCGGCCGTCCTCGGCGTGCATGATCCAATACGCGACGATGGGCTCGTCGGGATCCAGCCGCCCGTTTTGGTGCACGCGCGCGGCATAGTGCACGACGTTCGCGTTCTTGCTGCGCGCGATCACGAACAACGCTTCCGAGTGCACGCTGTCCGCGAGTGCCTCGACCCCGCTGCAGAGCGTCGCGGCGCCGAGCAGCACCGCGCGTCTCTTCATGAACGTTCGCTCCATGTCGCGCGACTATTGGCGAAGCCGGCGCCCATGGAAAGCAAAAGACAGTTTTATCGCGTGCGGGGTGCGCGATTTTTCGCGCGCGTCCTCGAAGCGCCATCCATCCGACACGGCGCGGGCCCGCCGCGCTCCGCGCTCACGCGCCCAACGTCGCCGCGCGCAGTCGCTCGCACGCAGCGCACGGCTCCGGTGCGTGCGTCTCACGCGTATCACTCCGAGGCGTGAGCGCGCGTGCGTGCGCGAGCGCCGCGTGTATTTTTGTCCCGAGCGTGTGCATTTCTAGAGCGAAGTGCACTCGCAAGTATCGAGAAGCATGGAATGTCTAAAACTGCCCCCTTGGCAGAGCCGGATTCGTGTCGCATACGACAACCACCTTTCGATTGTCTGCTCTCTCTTCATACATCCTCTCGCTCGCACTCGCGTCCTTCCCTCCTGGCGTGACGGTGCACTCGCTCGAGAAGCTGCCGGCGTGCGGCACCGATCCGAAGACGCCGACGTGCGAGCTCGCTCCCGTGTGCGACGCCGCGTCCGTGTTGTGCGCGCCGCCGCGTTACGAGCCGGCACTCGACGCGTGGGTGCGCGCCGAGAGTCGTGAAGCCGGCGCGCGCCGGCTCGAGGTCGTCGCCGATGCGCTCGCCGACGCCGCGCTCTACGCCGGCGCGAGTTGGAGAGAAGGACCCGTCGACCTCGCGCGCGCGATGCTCGCGGCCTCGGGCTGGAGCACGGGGCTACGCGAAGACATCCAGACCGGGCGCAAGCGCGGACGCGCCGGCGAAGTGTGCTTGATGGACATCCTGCCCGAGAGCTTGCGGAGCGCGGTGCCGTGGGACCTCGCCGGCCTCGAGAAGGAAGCGCTGGTTCAGAAGGTCGTCGGTCTCGAGTACCCGGAGCTCCGGCGCTGCTTCGACGCCGGCGCGGTGCTCCTCGTGCGGGCGCACCGCTGGGCCGAGGAGCACTGCAAGAAGTGGCCGGTCGATTACGCGACGTATTCGGCCTACGCGACGGGCTCGCGCTGCGAAACCATCGGCCTTTATGGTGATTACGCCGAGCTTCGCGCGCATTCGTACCGGAAATTCCGCGCCACCCACGCGACGGTGTTCCCCGAATGGTTCCACCCGTCCCGCAAATCGGGCTCTGATGCGGCCGCTTCCGTCGTTTCGCGAAACTGACGAATTATAAGCAAAATCATGTATTTATCAGCGTCACGCCGGCGAGCGCGTGAATGCTGACGCCCTCTCGGGGGTTCGGGCAACCTCTCTTACAAGCGTCTTGTCCAAGCCGCCGCCCTTCAAGCTCGCAGCCGTGCCGGCCTCGGTCGCGCGGTTTCCCGCCGAGCGGCTGAGCGACGCCGAGCTCGTCCGAGCGGCGGCCGCCGGCGACAATGACGCGGTCGGCGTCGTCTGGCAGCGCTACGCGCCGCTCGTGCGCGGCGTGCTCCGCGGTTCGCTCGGTCCGGATCACGCCATCGAAGACCTCCTGCAGGAGGTGTTCGTCGGTTTTCTCCGGGGCGCGAAGAACATCCACGAGGGCGCGGCCCTGCGCGGCTACCTCGTGGGCGTCGCCGTACGACTCGCCGCCCTCGAGCTCCGGCGCAGAAAAATTCGGCGCTGGGTCATGCTCACCCCCACGGGTGAGGTACCGGAGCGTCTCACGCAGCCCGCGGACGCGGAAGGTCGCGCCGCGCTCGACGCCCTGTATCGCGTGCTCGACGGCGTGAGCAGCAGGCGCCGGCTTGCGTTCGTGCTGCGGCACGTGGAAGGTCTCGAGATCCTCGACGTGGCCGCCACCCTCGGGATCTCCGAATCCACGGCTCGGCGCGAGCTCGAACGCGCGCGCACGTACGTGCACAAGCGCGGCGCACGCGAACCGGCGCTCAAGCCCTACCTCGCCCGCGGCACGGGAGGGAGCGCGTGAACGAGCACGACGACTTGGCCGGGCTCGCCAAGCTCCTGCGCGAGCACGCGCACGCACGCGTCGATCCGGAACTCGATCGCGCGGGCAGGCTCGAGCTCGAGCGCCGCTTGCGGAGCGAACGGGTGAAGCTCGTGCCGCGTTCGCGCGCGTGGGTCGTCGCGGCGACGGCCACGGCGGCGGCCGCGGGCATCGCGTTTTTCGCGCTCCGGCCGCGACCGCTCCGCTACGAGGTGCACGGCGGGCGGAGTGACGGACCGTACATCAGCGCACCGGCGCTCGCGCCGGTGACGGTCGCGTTCTCGGACGGCAGCTCGCTCGCGGCGGATCCGGGCTCGCGCCTGCGCGTGGACGAAGCGCGCGTCGCGGGCGCGCGCGTGCTGGTCGAGCGCGGTCGCGCCACGGTGCACGTCGAGCATCACGCGACCTCGGCGTGGGACTTCGTCGCCGGTCCCTTCGACGTGCGC
>DATJXW010000293.1:0-4674 GCA_035499895.1 Polyangiaceae bacterium
CACCGAGCATTCGTACCCGGCTTCCTACGTGTCGCTGTTCTATCCGGCCGCGCTCTCGATGGAGATGGGCCGCGACGGCGCGATGGTCACCGGTACGGTGCCGCCGCGCTGGGCGATCCCGAGCGACGCGCGCCACAGCAAGGTGATCGAGAAGCTCAACGTGACCTCGTCGTCGGACGCCACGGACTACGCGTGGAAGCTCGGCACGCCGATCCCCGCGGACGACAACGGCGGCACGGTGGCCGGCGGCACGCACGTCGATCACGCCGCGGTGGCGGGACTCACGCGCGACGAGCTCGTGAAGCTCATCCGCGCGATCGACATGGGCGGTCAGTTCTACTCCCGCCAGAACACGAACTTCCAACCCTTCACCAGCGATCCGGTCGGCGCCGGGACGCAATACTGATCAGGCAGCACGGAGAAACCAGTCATGACGAAATTCCTCAAGAGCTTCTTCGTGAGTGCGGCGGCCCTCGGCCTCGCGGCGGTCTCGTCCTCGGCGCGCGCCGACGACGACCCGAGCACGCACGCCGGTCGCGCGACGGTGTACCAGAACCTGCAGGATTCCTCGCTCGAGAACGTGAGCACGCCGGAAGCGATCCGGTCGCTCTTCGACAGCAAGGGCAATCCGAATTTCGCGCCGACGCGCATCTGGTCGACGCTCGAGCACGGCGAAAAGGTCGAGTGCCTCTCGTGCATCCCGCTCGTCGCCGGACTGCTCTACGACTCGCACGACAAGACGCGCGAGATCGCGGCGTGGTGGCTGCGGCGCCGGATCTTCGGCGTGTTCGGCGACGGTGAAGTGTACCAGCAAGTCGTGCAGACCCTCGCGGATCAGTCGCAGCCGGAGACGACGCGCTCCTACGCGGCGAACGCGCTCGGTGAGTTCTTGTCGCTCGGCGGCGCGAAGTACCTCGCCACTTCGATCCGCTCGGACGGCTCGCCCGTCGTGCGCGCGGCGGCGGTCGCCGCGCTCGAGCGCATGAACAGCGAAGGCCCGAACGGAGAGATCGGCTTCGCGATGAGCGACACCGACCCGTCGGTCCGGCTCGCGGCGGTGCATGCCTCCACGCGCGTCAACGTGTTCACGAACGTCACGGCGGTCGTGGCGCTCGTCGGCGACGATTCGGCGGCCGTGCGGCGCTCGGCGGCGGCCGCGCTCGGCACGATGCGCGTGAAGGACGCGGTGGACGGCCTCGTAATGCTCTCGTCTTCCGACAACGAGCCGGACGCGAGCGTGCGCAAAGCGGCGGTTTGGTCGCTCGGTCAGATCCGCGACGGCAGCGCGCTCGACGCGGTCACCGCGGCACAGAACGATCCGGATCCGTTCGTGCGCGACGCCGCGCACTTCGCGACCATCGCGCTCGGCGGCTCGGTGGACTGAGACCGGGCGAGGCGCACTCGGAAGAGACGCGGCGTGAAATGAACGAACAGTGGTAGCGGGCGACGACCACCGTACCTACACCGGCGCCAAACGACCACACACGAGCTTCCTCTTCCCGTGGCGCGTCGCGCTGGGCTACCCTGGGCGCGTGCGGTTTCGCTCCGGATCTGCGCCCGCTTCGCTCGTCGTCGTCGCTCTGATTTCGGTCACCGCCGGCTGCGAGCGCAGCGGCACCGACTACGGCAACACGACGTTTTACGATCGTGAGATCGAACCGGCGATCCACACGGCGGGCTGCACGCCGAGCGGCGCCGGTTCGAGCTGTCACGTCTCGGACGGCAACGGCAACGCCGACGGCAATCTGTCGTTCGAGAGCTACGACACGCTCACGTTGCGGCGCGATCTGCTCACCGATTACGGCCCGTACGGCGTGCCCGGGCTCTTGCTCAAGGTGCTGCCGCCGTTCAAGGTCTCGCTCACGAACTGGCGCGCGGAAGATCCGCTGATCATCACGACGGCGGTCACGCACGACGCGAAGAACCAGATCGATTTCACGAGCGCGCAGTACGTCACGCTCGATACGTGGATTCGGAACGGCGCCGCCGAAAACAACGCGCCGCAGGCGCCGCCGAAGCGAAAGCTCGACCCCTGCAGCGAGACGCCCGGCACCGATCCGCTGTTCGATCCGACGATGGATCCGGCGACGCCCGACTACCCGACGTTCGTCTCGAGCGTCGCGACCGTGGTCGGCAGCAGTTGTTCGGCCGGGAACTGCCACGGCGCGTCGTCGAACGCGCTTCATCTCACCTGCGGGGACACGCCCGAAGGCGTGCGCTGGAATTACTTCGCGCTCGAGGACTACGTGTCGGCGGACGCGACCTCGAGCGAAATTCTGCGGCGCGCGCTCGCGCCGGAAGCGGGCGGCACCTTTCACGAAGGCGGCACCGTCTTCCAGTCGCGCGACGACCCCGGCTACCAGGCGATTCAGGCGTGGGCACAGCTGAAGGGCGGCCCGACGAACATCCCGACGAACCCCGGCTTCGAGTTCTTCGCGGATCGCGTGCAGCCGATGCTGGTCAAGCGCGGCTGCATGATGCTCGGCTGTCACTCCGCGTCGATGTTCCACGACTACCGCCTGCGCGGCGGGGCGGGCGGTCAGTTCAGCCTGGCGACCACGCGCCACAATTACGAGCTCACCCTCGCGCAACTCGCGCTCGAGTCACCCGATCCGAACGCGAGCCGCCTGATCGCGAAGAACCTCGCGCCCGAGGCGGGCGGCATCCGGCACCGCGGCGGCTCGCTCTTCGGCACCGGCGAAGAAGACGAAGCGTGCGACATGACGGCGGCGCAAACGGGGCCGATCGACGATCAGAAGCCGTACTGCGTGATCAAGGAATGGTTCGAGGAGGAGCAGGCCGCGCGCATGGCGAGCGCGACGCCGTTCTCCGGCGTCGTGTTCGTGAAGCGCCCCGCGCCGACCGGTCCCGACACCCCGCAGGATTTCGCGACGTACGAGCCCGGCGCCGAAGTGATCGAGAACGCCGCGAGCTTCGCCGCCGACGGCACGGTCATGCTGGGGGGACAGACGAGCTTGAGCACGTTGTGCGGGCTCACGCCGGCGACCACGGACGCACGGCGGCCGGCCGTGTCCTGGGACGGCAAGCGCATCGCGTTCGCCGCGCGTACGAGCGCGAACGACCCGTACCACGTGTACGTCGTGAATGGCGGCGCCTGCGCCGTCGACGCCGTGATCGACGCGCCCGCGCAGAACGAGTTCGGTGAGCCCGTCTCCGTGAACGGGGAGCTCGTGCACAACTTCGATCCGGCGTTCGCTCCGGACGGCCGCATCGTGTTCGCCTCGACGCGCGGCAACATCGTGAACACGGGCGCGCTCTCCTACTCGGGCCCGCAGCGCACGCCCGCCGACCCCTCGCGCCTGAACGCGAACCTCTACATCGAGGAGCTCGACGGCCACGTCCGTCAGCTCACCTTCCTCAGCAATCAGGAATTTTTGCCCTCGTTCATGCGCGACGGCCGCCTCATCTTCACGACCGAGAAGCGCGCGCCGAACTTCTACCAGCTCGCCGGGCGGCGCATGAACCTCGACGGCGGCGATTACCACCCGCTCTTCGGGCAACGCAGCACCATCGATTTCACGCAGTTCACCGACGTGGTCGAGCTCGCCGACAAGAACCTCGCGTTCATTCTGAGCGACAAGGGCGCCGAGCGCGGCGCCGGGACGCTCGCCGTGCTGAACCGGAGCGTCGGCGTCGATCAACTGAGCGAGGACCCGAACGACTACACGGTCGATCCGAGCGCGATCACGACGCCGGACAAACCCTTCTACCAGCACTCGCTCAAGATCATCGACACGAACGCGACCGGAAAGCTCACGGGCACGATGGGCGCCTACCGCAATCCGGCGCCGCTGCCGAACGGCAATCTGCTCGTGAGCTATTCGCCGACGACCACGGCGCTCGATGCGTTCAGCGGCAAGTTCGAGATCGACGTCGTGAACCCGCAGACCGCCGCCCGCACGACGCTCGTCAGCGATGCGGCCGAGGATTGCGTGTGGCCGGTCGCCGTCTACGAAAAGCCGAACAACGGCGTTTTCACGTCGCGCTACGACGAGGCGAACGCGGCGACGTACATCGGCTCGGGGACCAACGCCACCGTCACCGTGCTCGACATGGGCATTCTCGGCAGTCTCCTCTTCCAAAACACGCGCTCCGGCCGCGAAATCCCGTCGCTGAGCTCGTTCAAGGTGTACGAGGATTTGCCGCCCGAACCCGGGGTGACCGACTACGACTCCGGCGCGAACTACGTGCTCTCGGACGCGTACGGCCAGCAGTACATTCGCCGCCAGCTCCTCGGCAGCGTGCCGATCGCGAGCGACAACTCCGCAGGCGTGATGCTCCCGGGCGGCGTCCCCGTGAGTCTCGAAATTTCGACGAAGCTCGCCGGCGACGGCGGCCCGGTCGCGCACCAGCAACGCGAAGAGATGCAGTTTTATCCGGGCGAGCACTCGCACCAGAGCTTCCGCCGCGATCTCTTCAACGGGCTCTGCGGCGGCTGCCACGGATCGGTGAGCGGCTACGAGATCGACCTCGCCGTGAAGCCGGACATCCTGACCACCGCGTCGCAGGTCACCGCGCGCGACGCCTCGCCGACCGACTTGACCGGAACGCCCCAGGGCGCCCCCGCGATCGCCCCGTCGAACTAGTTCGGCGCCGGCGCCGCGCGCCGCTCGACGACCGCTCGGCTCGCGCTCACTCGATCTGCACGGTCTT
>DATJXW010000294.1:0-4903 GCA_035499895.1 Polyangiaceae bacterium
CGTTCCTCGAGCCGGGGTCGACGCCGGGCCACGCGCTCGCGCTCGTCAACGCGCTCGCCGACGCGACGAGCTGCCTCGAGCCCGAGCGGAGCGGCCTCGACGAAGCCGACGTGGCGGCCCGCGTCCTCGAGCACCTGCGCCCGCTCGATCCGCGTGCCGCGGCCCATTTGCGCCCGAACGAGCTCGATCGCATCGCTCGGCGCGCCGAACGCATGATCGTCGCGCGCTCTCTCTTCAAGCACGCGGGCGTGGCCGCGGCGACGCGCCGTGAACGCACGCTCCGGAGCTACCTCGCCGCCTTCGGCCTCGGGTCACCCGCGCGTGTCGAACCGGACCGGCCGCGCACCGACGCCGAGCTCGCGCGCCTGCTCGTGCGGCTCGGGCGCGAGAAGCAGCGGCCGAGTCTCGTCTACCTGTGGTCGCCGGCGCCGGACCCCGAGACGCGCCCCGCGCTCGACCGC
Source organism: Polyangiaceae bacterium (assembly GCA_035499895.1). Classification (GTDB taxonomy): domain Bacteria; phylum Myxococcota_A; class Polyangia; order Polyangiales; family Polyangiaceae; genus PMG-095. Next base: position 462 of record DATJXW010000294.1, read on the forward strand.
GCGCTCGCAGCCCTGCCGCGCCGGCGCTTCGAGCTCAACTGGATGAGCGTGCGCCTCGACGCCGGCATCCCGACGGACGCGACGGGCGTGGCGCACGTCGTGGCGGAGACGGTCTCGCTCCGCGCGCAGGCCGCGGTACGGCGCGGTGAACACGCTCTGCGCCGTCTCGGCGTGCGCTTCGCCGCCGCGCGGCACGCGCCGGTGCGGTCATGAACGGGCGGGGCGCGGCCGCCGAGGGCCGCCCCGCGAGCGACGACCCGCGCGCGACGCTCGCGCGGCACGGCGTGACGCCGAAGCGGCACTTCAGCCAGAATTTCCTGCTCGATCGCAACCTGTGCCGGAAAATCGCGGAGCTCGTCGCCCCCGAAGGCGCGTTCGCGATCGAGGTCGGCGCCGGGCTCGGCGCGCTCACGGCGCCGCTCCTCGAACGCTGCCGCGGCGTGCTCGCCATCGAGCGGGACCGCGATCTCGTGCCCGCCCTGGCGGCCGAGCTCGCGCCGAGCGTCGCCGACGGGCGGCTCCGCATCGCCGAGGCGGACGCGAAGAGCTTCGACTACGCGAGCGTGCTCGCGAACGAAGCGCCGCCACGCGTCGTCGCCGGCAACCTGCCGTATCATTTGAGCGGCGCGCTGCTCGAGCTCTTCGTCGGGCTCGCGCCTCGACTCGAGCGCGCCGGCGCTCTGATCCAGCTCGAGGTCGCGACGCGCCTCGCCGCGAGCCCCGGCGGCGCGGACTACGGCGCGCTCAGCGTGTTCACGCAAGCCGCGTTTCGCGTGACGCGGGCGCTCGTCGTGCGCCGCGGCGCCTTTTATCCGCAACCGGGCGTCGATTCGGCGCTCGTCGTGCTCGAGCCGCACGAGCGCCGCGTGACCGAAGAGACGCTCCGCTTTCGCGCGCTCGTGAAGGCGGCGTTCGCTCAACGCCGGAAGAAGCTCAAAAACGCGTGGTCTTCCGTGCTGCCGCCTCCCGAGCTCGAGCGCGCGGCGAGGAGCGCGGGCATCGAGCTCGACCGCCGCGGCGAGACGCTCTCGGTCGCGGAGTTCGCGCGCATGGCCGCGGAGGCGGACGCCGGGTGACGCGAGGACTCGCCCTGCTCGCCGTGCTCTTCGCGGGCGCGTGCCACGCGGCGCCGGAAGCGCCCGCCGTGCACGCACGCTTCGGCGTGTTCTTCGGCGGGCAGATCGAGGAGCGCGACGAAATCCCGCTCGTCTTGGACCGCGCGCGGCAGAGTCTCGGCATCCGGCTCGAGTTCGCGGCGGCGCCGACCGCGCCCGAGCGCGTCAGCTGGGAGCTCGAGAAGCCGCGCGCGACGAAGACGGGCGCGAGCCTCGGCTCGATTGTCGATTACGGAGAGGCTCGCACGCGCCCGGGCGAGCCGGTGCTCGACGTCCCGCTCGCTTTTCGCGAGGGGGATCGCCCGGGCGCCTGGCGCGTTCGCGTCGCGCTCGACGGCAAGAACGTGCTCGATCGCGGCTTCAAAGTGATCCCCGCGAGCGAAGCGCCCAGCGAAAACTGAGCGCTCGCCGGGTCGAGCCCGCTTCAGTGCTGCGGCTCGAGGCCTTCTTGCAGCTCGCCTTCGGGAGCCTGCCGATAGGTCTCGACCATGCCCTGCGCGAGCTCGTTGTGCGTGCGGATGCGCGCGGGCGGCGGATCCCCGTAGAGCTCGAGCTGGGTCGCGGCCCAGAGCTCGCGCGCGACGAGCGCGCCGTACTCGGCGCCGTTCGGATCGCCCGCGAAGTGATCGAGCGTCTCGTCGACTTCCTTGAGCTCGAGCCGCACCTTGACCGGATCGATTTCGCTCTTGGTCGTGAAGTGGTCGGTGATGAGGACGGCCTTGTCGTCGGCGACCTCGGCGAAGCCGGGGCCGATCGCCACCGACTCCATGACGCCGCCGCGCGTGTAAGTGACGATGCCGGCCGTCAGCGCCGCAAGCATGGGCCGGTGGCGAGGCATCACGCCGAACTCCCCGCTCACGCCGGGCGCGGTGAAGATCTCGACGGACTGCGTGAGCTTCACGCCGTCCGGCGTGACGATCTCGAGGGCGAGCGTTTCAGCCATGCGATTTCTCGAAGCTCGGCGTTCGGGCTCAGGCTGCGGCCGACTTCATCTTGGCCGCGGCGGCCTTCACGTCGTCGATGTTGCCCTGGAGGTAGAACGCCTGCTCCGGCAGATCGTCGAGCGCGCCCGACAGGATCTCCTTGAAGCCGGCGATCGTCTCCTTGAGCGGGACGTAGCGGCCCTGGCGACCGGTGAACTGCGCCGCGACGAAGAACGGCTGCGAGAGGAAACGCTCGATCTTGCGGGCGCGCGACACGGTGAGCTTGTCGTCTTCGCTGAGCTCGTCCAAGCCGAGAATCGCGATGATGTCCTGCAGATCCTTGTAGCGCTGGAGCGTCATCTGCACCTGCCGCGCGACGGCGTAGTGGTCGTCGCCGACGATGGCGGGCGAGAGCATCGTGCTCGTCGAGTCGAGCGGATCGACGGCCGGGTAGATGCCCTTCTCGGAAATCGCGCGCGAGAGCACGGTCGTCGCGTCCAAGTGCGCGAAGGTGGTCGCCGGCGCCGGGTCGGTGAGATCGTCGGCGGGGACGTAAATCGCCTGCACGCTCGTGATGCTGCCCTTGCGCGTCGAGGTGATGCGCTCCTGGAGCGCGCCCATCTCGTTCGCGAGCGTCGGCTGGTAACCGACGGCGCTCGGCATGCGGCCGAGGAGCGCCGACACTTCGCTGCCCGCCTGGGTGAAGCGGAAGATGTTGTCCACGAAGAGCAGCACGTCCTGGCCCTCTTCGTCGCGGAAGTATTCGGCGCAGGTGAGCGCCGAGAGCGCCACGCGCGCGCGCGCTCCGGGCGGCTCGTTCATCTGCCCGAAGATGAGCGCCGTCTTCGAGAGCACCGGTTCGCCGGTCTCGAGCTTCGACTCCATCATTTCGAGATAGAGGTCGTTGCCCTCGCGGGTGCGCTCGCCGACGCCGGCGAAGCAGCTCACGCCGCCGTGCGCCTTGGCGACGTTGTTGATGAGCTCCTGGATGAACACCGTCTTGCCGACGCCGGCGCCGCCGAAGAGGCCGATTTTGCCGCCCTTGCGGTAGGGGGCGAGCAGGTCGATGACCTTGATGCCCGTCTCGAAGATCTCGACGTTCGTGTTCTGATCGACGAAGAGCGGCGCGGGGCGATGGATCGGCAGCCGGCGCGTCGCGTTGACGACGCCCTTCTCGTCGATCGGCTTGCCGACGACGTTGAGGATGCGTCCGAGCGTGGCCGTGCCGACCGGCATCATGATCGGACTGCCGGTATCGGTCACCGGCGTGCCGCGGACGAGACCCTCGGTCGTGTCCATGGCGATCGCGCGCACGACGGACTCACCGAGGTGCTGGGCGACCTCGAGCACGAGGTTGTCCTTCTCGCTCGAGATGTTGGGGTTCGAGAGCGTCAGCGCGTTCAGGATGGTCGGGAGCTTCCCCGGCGGAAACTCGACGTCGACGACCGGACCGATGACTTGGATGATCTTGCCTTGGCTCATGCGCTCCTCGGGTCACCGGCCTTCGCCGGAGTCGCGCGCGAACTAGCATGATGCCGTAGGGACGCCAAGCCCGCGTTGCTGTCGGCCGAAAGCTCCGCCCGCAGGCCGGAGAGCGCTTCGCGCATCTGCTCGTGAACCAGGGCGCGCAGACCGCGATCGTCGCCCGCGAACGGCCGCGGATCCACCGGCGGCAGAACCCGCACGAGCACCGTCTGCGGGCGGATCAAGAGGCTTCGCTTCGGCAAGATGTCGCGCGTGCCTTCGACGACGACCGGCACGACCGGCACCCCGGCGCGCGCCGCGAGCCAGAACGCGCCGCGGAAGAACGTCTTGAGCTCGCCGTCGTCGGAACGCGTCCCTTCCGGAAACACGAACAAGCTGTTGCCGGCACGGAGCTCGGCTTCGCAGCGACGCAGCATGCGCCGGATGCTCGGCAGGTGGCCGCGCCGCAGCGGGACGTAGCCGTTCAACCACATCGTCCAGCCGAGGAACGGAGCGAAGAAGTTCTCGCGCTTCGAGACCCAGCGGTACGGCAGGTACGTCGCGAAGACCGCGAGGATATCGACCATCGACTGATGGTTCGACACGTACACGCACGGCGCGCCGAGCAAGCCGCGCTCGCGATCCGCCACGCGGACGGCCGCGAACGGCGCCCAGGCCAGGTAATGCGCGCCCCAAAAGCTCGTGAAGGCGTGGAGCGCCCGCTTCTTCGGGTCCCACAGCGTCAGCAGCCAAATCGCGATCGCAGGGACGAAGAACAGCGCGCACGTGAGCGCGAGGTACGGCCAGTAGAAGGCGTTGTAGATCCTGAGCCCGACCGGGCCGAGCGAGCTCCCGGAGCGCATGCACGCGCAGCCTAACCCAAGCGCGGACGAGCGGCTACGCGAGACTCGTGCGGTTGCCGCTCCCCAGGCGGCCTTGG
>DATJXW010000295.1:0-4365 GCA_035499895.1 Polyangiaceae bacterium
GCCCCAAGTGCTTCCTGCTCAAACGAATTCGAGCTCACACGAATTCGATGGGGCGCTCCCACACGATGAGCACGAGGCAGCCGCCGTCGCTCCAGACGTTGTGGTGCCCGCCCGCGTGATTGACGACGAGCGTCCCCGCCTCGTACGTGCCGCGCTCGTCGCTCTGGGCGCCCGAGAGCACGTAGATGACCTCGAAGCCGTGGTGGCGATGGTGCGGAACGCGCGCGCCCGGGGCGTAACGCAGGAGCGCCACGCTCGGCCCCGCCTTGCCGTCTCCGGCGAGACGCAAGAGATCCACGCCCTGGCGCAGCGGCTCCCATCCCGTCCTCCGCGCGGCGAGCGACAGCGCCCCCGCAACGAGCCTCGTGAGTCGGGTTTTCTTCGTCGCAGGCCGCGGCTTCACGCGTGCCCGGCCATATGGCGTCCGATTTCGCGCACGTCCGCCGACGCCGCCGGCGTCTCGTGGACGATCCGGCCCTCGCTCATCACGAGGATGCGATCGCTCAGTGCGAAAATCTCTTCGAGGTCGGCGCTGATGAGGAGCACGGCCGTCCCCGCGTTCCGCGCGTCCATCAGGCGCGAGCGGATTTCCGCGACGGCGCCGAAGTCGAGGCCGAAGCACGGGTTCGCGGCGATGAGCACGGCGACTTCACCCGCGAGCTCGCGCGCGAGCACCGCGCGCTGCACGTTGCCGCCCGACAGCTGCCCGATGGGCGCGTGCGGCCCGGGCGTGCGGATGCGAAAGGCGCGGATGGCTGCTTCGGCCCGCTCTTTGAGGGCGCGAAAGCGGATGACCCAGCGTGCCACGGTGAAGGGAGGTCGATCGTAATCGCGGAGCGCGATGTTGTGCGAGAGCGGCATGTGCGCGACGCACGCGTTCTTGAGCGGCGCTTCCGGCAAGAGGCGCACCCGCTCGTTCCGGATCTGCTCGCGGCTCGAATGGTAGTGACGGCCGCCGACGCGCACGGCCCCCGATTGGAGCGGCCGCTGGCCGGCGAGCACCTCGACGAGCTCGTCTTGTCCGTTGCCGCTCACGCCGGCGATGCCGACGATTTCGCCCGCGCGCACGCTGAGCGTGACGCCCTCGAGCACCGGCAAGCCGATGTCGTCGTCGGCCTGGAGCCCGGCGAGCTCGAGCGCCACGGCGCCGGGCTCGCGGTCGGTGCGCGACGACGACTGCTTCGGCGGCTCGGCGCCGACCATGAGCTCCGCCATTTTCTCGGGCGTGAGGTTTTGCACGCGGTCCGTCGCGACGTGCTTGCCGCGCCGCAGGATCGTCACGTCGTCGGCGAAGGCGAGCACCTCGCGGAACTTGTGCGTGATGACGAGCACGCTGAGCTCGCCGTGCTCGGCCATGCGCCGCACGAGTCCGAGCACCTCGTCCGCTTCGTCGGGCGTGAGCACGCTGGTCGGCTCGTCGAGAATCACGACGCGGCTGCCGAGGTAGAGCTGCTTCAGGATCTCGAGCTTCTGCTTCTCGCCGGCGGCGAGCTTGCGCACGAGCCGCGTCGGTTCGATCTTGAACGGCATCCGCTGCATGAACGCCGTAAGCTCGGCGATCTCGTGCTTCCAATCGATCACGGCGGGGAGCTTTTGCCGTGCGATGAGCAGGTTTTCCGCCACGGTCATGTTCTCGACCAGCGTGAAGTGCTGGTAGACCATGCCGATGCCGCGGGCCTGCGCGTCGCGCGGGCTCTTCACGCTGACGACCTCGCCGTTCACCAAGAGCTCGCCTTCGTCCGCCTCGTAAAAGCCCATCAGGCACTTGACGAGCGTGCTCTTGCCGGCGCCGTTCTCCCCGAGCAGGGCGTGCACGCTGCCGGGCTCGAGCGTGAGCGAGACGTGATCGAGCACGGTGTTGCCGCCGAAGCGCTTGGTCATGCCGCGCGCCTCGATGCGCGGCGGTCCTTTCACGCCGACGCCGCTCACGTCCACTCCGAGGCGCGCGGTCGAGCCGGGCGCGACCGCCGCGCTCACGACCAGGCCTCGAGCACGGCGTTCGAGGTGGAGACCGCTCCGAAGACACCGTTTTGCATCGTCACCATTTTGAGGGCGGCCGCGTGGTTGCCCGCGTCCGTCGCCGCGCAGCAGTCGCCGAGGATGAGGCACTCGTAGCCGCGATCGTTGCCTTCGCGCATCGTCGTGTGGACGCAGACGTCCGTCGTGATCCCGGTGAGGATCAAGTTTCGAATCCCGCTTTGCCGGAGCAGCATGTCGAGGTCCGTCGCGCAGAACGAGCCCTTGCCGGGCTTGTCGATGATGGGCTCGCCGGGCTTCGGCGCGAGCTCCGGAATGATGTCCCAACCCGGCTCGCCGCGCACGAGCACGCGGCCGCACGGCCCCGGATCGCCGATGCCCGGCTGGCCCGGCCCGCCGTGCTGCAGGACGCGCGAACGCCAGCGCTTGTTCGCGGGCAGGTCGGACAGGTCGGCGCGGTGGCCTTCGCGCGTGTGGATCACGTGGTAGCCGAGCGCGCGGGCACGCGCGAGCAGACGTTGAATCGGCTCGATCGGCGCGCGCGTGGCCGAGATGTCGTAGCCCAAGCCGTCGATGTAGCCGCCCTTGCCGCAGAAGTCGGTCTGCATGTCGATGATGATGAGCGCCGTGTTCTTCGGCTCGAGCGCGCCGTCGTAGGGCCAGGGGTACGGATCTGCTGCGACGTAGGTCATGGGTTTACTCAGCGTGTTATCTCGCCACGCCCAACTCGGCCGGCATGTCCACGGACGCGCGGGTGGCCGAGCTCGACGCGACGAGGATGGCGAGCGTGAGCACGTAGGGGGCCGCGTTCCAGAGATAGTAGCCCGTGGTGATGCCCACCGATTGCAGCGCGGGGCCGATCGCGCCCGCGCCGCCGAAGAGGAGCGACGCGAACAGGCAGCGCTTCGGGCTCCAGCGCGCGAAGATGACGAGCGCGACGGCCATCAGCCCCTGGCCGCTCGAGAGCCCTTCGTTCCAGCTGCCGGGGTAGTAGAGCGACAAGAACGAGCCGCCCACGCCGGCGAGAAAGCCGCCCGCCGCGGTCGCGAGCAGCCGCACGCGGTTCACGTCGTAACCGAGGGCGCGCGCTGCTTCGGCGCTTTCGCCCACGGTGCGCACGACGAGTCCCCAGCGCGTGTTTTGCAAACCGTAGTGCAGAGCCGGCGCGAGCAGCACGCCGAGCACGAAGAGCACGTTCACGTTGAGCGCCGAGCGGAGCTGCGCGGTGTGAGCGAAGAAGCCGAACGGAATCGCCCCGAGGCGCGGCGCCGTCGGCTGAATCAGCGGCTTGCCGAGAAAGAACGCGAGTCCGACGCCGAGCAGCATCATCGCGATGCCGAGAGCGATGTCGTTCACGCGCGGCTTGCCGCAGATGAAGCCGTGCATGGCGCCGAGGAACGAGCCGATGACGCCCGCGCCGAGCACGCCGAGCCACGGTGAACCCGTGAGGTACGAGAAGCCGTAGCCGGACATCGCGCCCATCACGAGCGTCCCCTCGAGCCCGAGGTTCACGCGCCCGCTGCGCTCGGTGATGCATTCGCCGAGGCTCACGAACAAGAACGGCGTGCTCACGCGGATGGCGCCGCCGAGCACGGCGAGCGGAATGCCCCAGAACCCGAGCGTCGTGTCGGCACTCACGAGGAGGCTCCTTTCAGCGCGCCCCAGCGGATGCGCCCGTACAGCGTGTCGCTCGCGATGAGCACGACGAACAGGATGCCCTGGAGCACGTTGACGGTCGCGTCGGGCAGCGCGAAGACGCGCTGGAGCAAGCCGCCGCTCGCGGCGATGCCGCCGAGAAAGAGCGCGACCGGCACGATGGCGAGCGCGTTGTGGCGCGCGAGAAACGACACCAAGATCCCGGCGTAGCCGTAACCGGCGACGAGCGACGCGTTGGCGCGGCCGTGCACCGCCGCGACCTCGAACGCGCCCGCGAGACCCGCGGCCGCGCCGCCGAGAGCGCACGTCGTCACGATGATGCTCGCGACCTTGACGCCGGAGAGCCGCGCCGCGCGCGCGTTGCCGCCGACGAGCGCCGCGGAGAAGCCGAACACGGTGCGCTCCATCAAGACGTAAGCCACGATGCACGCCACGACACCGGCGACGAGCCCCCAGTGCACGTCGAGACCCGGGATCGAGCCGACCATGTTCGCTTCCCCGATGTGCCGCGTGGAGGGCTTGTTGAGGCTCTCCGGATCGCGGAGCGGCCCTTCGACGCAGTGGTTCAGGAGCGCGATGCCGATGTACGTGAGGAGCAAGCTCGAGATCGTCTCGTTCACGCCGCGGCGCGCCCGCAGAAAGCCCGCGAGCCCGATCCACAGCGCGCCCATGGCCGCTCCCGCGAAAAAGAGCCCGCCGAGGATCACGCCGCGCGGCGAGCCGGCGAGCGCG
>DATJXW010000296.1:0-61346 GCA_035499895.1 Polyangiaceae bacterium
CGCGGCGGCGGCCGTGTGCTCGAAGTGCTCGCGCGCGACGGTGACGTTCGACACCGCCATGTAGGCGAGCAGCGCGAAGACGCCGAGCGCGGCGGCGACGCGGAGGACCGGGCGCGACGCCCACGTGCCCGCCGGGGGCGCGGCGGGCGTCAAATTGAGGAGCAGCCTCACGAGCGCGAGCTGCAGGAAAAAGACGCTCAAGAGCACGTAGCGATGCCCGAGCGGAATGGGCAAGAGCGCGCTCACCGCGAAGACCGCGAGCATGAGCAGCGCGCCGAGCACGGCGAACACGTCCTGACGCCGCACCCAGAGGTACGGCAGCATGAAGAAGGACGCGAAGCAGTAGCCGAGAATGTCGGCGAGGTGGCGCGGCTCGTAAAACTCGTGGGGCGGCGCGAACGACTCCGGCTCGAGGCCGCGCACGCGATGCACGGTGCCGCCGAAGACCATCCCGAGCGCCGGGTAGTACGGCCAGGCCGCGCTCAGGAGAAAGCCGCCGCACACCGAGCCGGCGATCCAAAGGCGCTCGCGCCGCGCGACGCCCGGCTCCGTCAACGCGAGCAGCACCGCCGCGGGGAGCCCCATCGTCGCCGTGAGCGGATGCGTGACGTAAACGTAGGCCCAGATCACGGCCGAGAGCGCGAGACCGAGCGGCCGCCGGCGCGGACTCCGCAGGAGCCGCACCACGAGCCCGAGACCGATGAGCGTCATCGCGAAGGCGGCCGTCGACGGGTAGCCGGCGACGCTGAAAAACACCTTGAGCTTGAAGACGTTCGAAAAATGCGGCGCCGCGCCCCAACTCCCGAAGAAGACGACGAGGCCGTAGAGCGCCGCGCGCGGGTCGCGAAAATAGCCGCGCAAAAACCAGAAGAGCCCGCCGAGCAAGAGCACCGTGTTCGTCACGGCGCTGAGCGCCATCGCGTCGATCGCGTCGTAGTGGAGCAGCCGGGCGACGAGCGCGACGAGCAAGAAATGCGGACCGAAGCGCGGCGACGCCGCTTCCGTCACGATCAGCGGATGCGCCGGGTGCCACGGGTCGTCGAGCAGCGCGCGCAGCACGGCCGTGTGCTCCCAATAGTCGGCGCCAGGGCTGAACGTGATGATGCGGAACCGGAAAGCGTCCCACCCGACCCACGCCACGATGGCGCACGCGAGGGCGGCGTAAAGGAAGTCGGCCCAGTGGCGCTTGATCATCCGGCGGCGCTCGTCTTGAAAGGACCGCGCCGCCTGAGCGCGTAGAGCCCCGGCAGCCCGGAAGCCACGGTGTAGAGCAGCAACACCGCGCGATCGATGCTGGCCGCGCCGATGCCGATGTCGTAACTCGTGCCGAGCAGCGTGGAGACGGCGCCCATGGCCACTTCGCGGAGCCCGAGGTTACCGGGCGTCACGTTGATGAGCGAGAACACGATGGTCGTGGACGAGAGGAGCGCGGCCGCGAGCGGCGAAAGCGCGGCCTGCAGCGCCCCGAAGCAAATCCACATGCGAAGCGCCGCCACCACGACTTTGGTGAAGGCGAGCAGGGCGAGGAGCGCGAGATTCGAGGCGTTGCCGCGCACGAGACCGATGCCGACGCCGAGCGTGCGCAGGCGGTTCCAGACGAAGCCGGGACGATCGGGCACCCAGCGGCTCGGCACGAACGCGAGGCCGATCGAGCCGAGCAGCATGGCGCCGAACATGAGCACGAGCGGCCACTCGGTGCGCGTGCGCGCCGCTGCGAAGGCGACGCACAAGAGGCCGATGATCGCCGACATGGCGACGTTGACGAGCGCGTTCACCATCACGAGCGCGATGTAGGACGCGTACGGCAGCGCGTGGTCGCGTTTGAGCACCGTCGCGCGCATCACGAGCCCCGCGTTGAACGGCAGGTGATTCAGGAGAAAGCCCGCGCCGGTGAGCAAAAAGCCTTCGCCGAAAGGCTCGCGCACGCCGAGCCGGCGCAGCATGTACGTGAACTCGTAGGTGCGCTGGAGGTGCGCCACGGCGTTCAACGCGAAGAGCGCGGCGATGGCTCCGGCGCTGAGCTCGAGCGCCGCGCGGAGCTCGTGCCGTTCGCGATAGAGCACGTGCCCGACGTAGCCGACGCACACGAGCAGGAACACGAGCGAGACGACGCCGCGCAGGCGGGAAGGCCGCACTTCGGCGCGCGGGGTATCCGATCCTAGAGCCATGTTTTGAGCGGGTGCGGCCCGCGTCTTTCCGAGCCGTAGGTCATGTATCAGATCCGCCGGGGGCCCGGGCGCGCGGCCGGCGAAACCGTGGTAGTAGTGCGGGCCGTCGCCAGAGCCCCGAGGTGCCGATGGCGGACGCCGCCGCGCCATGAGGCTGTTCATCCAGATCCCTTGTCATAACGAGGAAGCGTCGCTGCCGATCACGCTGGCGGCGCTGCCGAAATCGGTACCGGGCGTCGACAGCGTCGAGGTGCTCATCATCAACGACGGCTCGCGCGACCGCACGGTCGAGGTCGCGCGTTCGCTCGGCGTCAAACACGTGGTCGGTTTCGCGCAGAACCAGGGCCTGGCCCGGGCGTTCATGCTCGGCATCCGGTCGTGCCTCGAGCTCGGCGCGGACATCATCGTCAACACGGACGCCGACAACCAGTACAACGCCGACGACATTCCGGCGCTCATCGCGCCGATCGTCGAAGGCCGGGCCGAAATCGTCGTCGGCGCGCGCCCGATCGCGACCATCGAGCACTTCTCGCCCGTGAAAAAGCTCTTGCAGAAGCTCGGCAGCGCCGTCGTGAAGCGCGTGAGCGGCACGAGCGTCGCCGACGCGCCGAGCGGCTTTCGCGCGTTTTCGCGCGAGGCGGCGGCGAGCTTGAACGTCTTCAGCGCGTACACCTACACGCTCGAGACGATCATCCAGGCCGGCCAGAAGAACATGAGCATCGTCTCGGTGCCGATTCGCGTGAACGGCGATCTCCGGCCGTCACGGCTCGTGCGCAGCATCACGTCCTACGTGCGGCGCTCGATCGTGACGATGCTGCGCATCGGCATCATCTACCGGCCGTTCCAATTCTTCATGACGCTCGGCAGCACGCTGTTCGTGGCGGGCGTCGTGCTCGGGATCCGCTTCCTCTACTATTACCTCTTCCGGCACGGCGGCATGGGCCACGTGCAGTCGGTGATCCTGGCGGCCGTGCTCATGATCTTCGGCTTTCAAACCGGGCTTCTCGCGTTCATCGCCGATCTCTTGTCCGTGAACCGCCGGCTGCTCGAGGAGCTGCTCGAGGCCAAGCGCGTGGCGAGGAAGAAAGGCGATGAGTGAAGGCTCGCGGCTCTCTCGCCGAGCGACGTTCGTAGCGGCGGCGCTCGGCGCGTGCGCGCTCACGCTGTACGACGCGCCGGCGCACGCCTTCAGCTACGTCGTCGCGCCGGGTGACACGCTCGCGTCCATCGCCGAGCGCTATTACGGCCGCATCCAACAAGAGCGGCTGCTCGTGGCGGCGAACTTTCTCGACGCGCGGCGCGGTACGCCCATCGTGCCCGGCATGCGCCTTGAGGTGCCGGCCCTCGGCCACCACAAAATCGCGCGCGGCGAGACGTGGGAGACGCTCGCGGCCGATCTGCTCGGCGCGCCGTCCCGCGCGGACGCGCTCAGCGCAGCGAACGGCTCGAGCCCCTGGCTCGCGCCCGAGGACGGCTCCGAAATCGCCGTGCCGTACAACCTGCGCGTCGTCGTCGGTGAGAAAGAGGAGCTCACCGCGATCGCCTATCGCTACCTCGGCGACATGAACAAGGCGTGGACACTCGACCACTACAACGGTCTCGGCGGCAAGAAGCCGCTCGAGGGCGACGTGCTGCTCGTCCCGCTGACGGACCTCACGCTCACGGAAGCGGGCATCAAGGCGGCGGCCGCGGCGGCCGGCTCCGAATGCACCGAGGCCGGCGGCGCCGTGCGTCGCTCGCAGCAGCACATCGCGCAGGAGCTGCCGGCGCTCGTCGCGGACGTGCGCGCCGGACGTTACGCGGAGGCGGTGACGCGCGGCGTGCGCTTCGTGGCGAGCGGCGCGCTGACGGAGCCCCAGCGCGCCCTGGTCGAGCAGAAGCTCACGGAAGCGTACGTCGCGCTCGACGCGCCGGGACTCGCGGCCGCCGCGTGCAGCGAGTGGCGCAAGCGCGATCGCGCCGTACACCTCGATCCGGTCGTCATGAGCCCGAAGATCATCGCCGCGTGCGAACGCGCGACGCCGTGAACAGTCGCTTCGACAGCGCGCTCGACTGGGGTGCCCTCGCGCCGCTCCGGTTGCGCGCGCGCGGCGCGGCGGACGGGCTCTGGGCCGGGCCGCACCGGAGCTTGCGCCGCGGGGCGGGCGTCGAGTTCGCCGGCTACCGCGAGTACTCGCCGGGCGACGACCTGCGCTTCCTCGATCGGCACGCGCTCATGCGTCACGGCGTGCGGGTCGTGCGCGAGTTCGAGACCGACACCGATCGCAGCGTCCGCCTGGTGTTCGACGCGAGCGCGTCGATGGGCTTCAGCGGTTCGCGCGCGCCCGGCGCGAAGCTCGCGTTCGCGGCCGTGGTCGGCGCGGCGCTCGGCTGGGTCGCGCTCCGCGGCGGTGATCGGGTCGCGCTCGATTGGCTGGGCGAGGGCGGCGGCTCGCCGCTGCCCTGGGGTTCGGGCATGCCCGCCTTCGAGCGTCTCGTGCACGTCCTCGAAGACGCAGAGGCGCGCGGCAGCGTCGAGCCGGCGCGGCTCGCGAGCCTCCTGACGCGCCTCGGCCGGAGCTCGCCGAGCGGCTCGATCACCGTGTTTTTCAGCGACTTTCTCGATTTGCCGCCGAACGCGCTGGAAGAAATCGCGGCGCTCGCGGGTCGCAATCGCAGCGTGATCGCCGTGCAGGTGCTGGCGCCGGACGAGCTCGACTTGCCGTTCGGCGGCCCGGTGCGGCTGCGGGCGCTCGAGTCGGATCTCGTGGTCGATACCGACGCTCCGCGCGCGCGCGCCGAGTATCAAGCCGCGCTCGCGCGTCTTTCCGCGACGTGGCGCGACGGACTCGTCGCGCGCGGCGCGCGCTGGCTCCGGAGCTCCACGCTCGAGGAGCCGGGCACGGTCGTGAGGCGCGTGCTCGAGAGCATCGCCGGAGCCGGCTCGTGAGCGTTCTCGTCGGGGCGGCGCTCGCCGTCGCCGTGCTCGTCGTCCTGCCGCTCGTCGCGCACTTCTTGCGGCGCGGGCGCGCCGCGGAGCTCCCGTTTCCGCCGGCGGCGCTCGTGAAGGCCACGCAAACGTCCGCGCGCCGCGAGCGTAAGCTCGAGGATCGCGCGCTCTTTTCGCTGCGGGCGCTCGCGATCGCGGCGCTCGCGGTGCTCGGCGCGACGCCGCTCGTCCGCTGCTCGCGGCTGTCGCTCGCGCGCGGCGCCGGGGCGTCGCTCGCGGTCGCGGTCGTGCTCGACGACTCGCTCAGCATGCGCGCCGCGCCGCGCGGCAAGGCCTCGCATTTCGAGCGCGCACGCGACGCCGCGCTGCGGCTGCTCGACTCGGCGCGTTCCGGCGACTCGATCGCCATCGTGCTCGCCGGCACGCCGGCGCGCGTGGCGCTCGCGCCGACCACGGATCTCTCGCTCGCGCGCCGCACCGTCAAGGAGCTCACGCCGAGCGATCGCGGCACCGATCTCACGGCCGCGCTCGCGCTCGCGCGCTCGAGCTTCCTCGGCGCTCCGGAGCGACAACGCCGTTTGATCGTCCTCAGCGACTTCGCGGCCCCGACGCCGCCGCCCGGCGATCCGGCGCCGTGGCTCCCGCTGCCCGAGCTCACGGAAAAGCTCGCGAACTGCGGCGTCGCCGCGGCCGAGCAGCACGCGACGCGCGTCGCCGCGACCGTCGCGTGCACGGGCGCGGACGCCGCGCGCGGCCGATCGCTCGAGCTCCGCTCGGGCGACAAAACCGTCGTGAAGGTCGCGCTCGAGCCGCGCGCGGGCGTGCAGAGCGTCACGCTGTCGGCGGCCGGCGCCGCCGTGCCGCTCGATCTGCGGCTCGACGGCGACGACGCGATCGCCGAAGACGACTCGGCGGCCGTCGCCCCCGACACGCGCGGCATGCGCGTCTCCGTGCTCGCCGACGAGACGGAGAGCGGCACGGCCACGGGAGGCGCGCCGCTCGTCGAGCAGGTGATCACGGCCCTCGAGCGCGACGTGACGCTGCGCCCGCTCACCGTCGTGCCCGACCAAGCCGCCGACCTCGCCGAGGACGCGCTCGTCGTGCTCGACGATCCGGCCGTCCTCGGCCCCGAAGCGCGCGGCGCGCTCACGACCTTCGTCGAACACGGCGGCATGGTCGCCGCGCTGCTCGGGCCGCGCGCCGAGGCGGGGCGCATCGGCGCGAGCCTCGAGCCGTTCGCGCTCGGCGCGGTGCGCTGGGAGCAGCCGTCGAAGTCGCGTGGCGCGAACGTGGCGTCGCTCGGCTGGCTCGGCGCCGAGGCGAAGAGTCTCGGCGACGTGAAGCCGGCGGGGCGCGCTCTCGTGGACGCGGGTCACACCCCGGGCGCGCGCGTCACGGCCACGTGGACGGACGGCGCGCCGCTCGTCGTCGAGCGCGCGCTCGGGAGCGGGCTCGTCACGACCGTGACGCTGCCGAGCTCCGTGAGCGCGAGCGATTTCGCGCTGCGGCCCGGCTTCGTCGCCCTCGTCGATCGCTGGCTCGACGCGGCGCGACGGCGACGCGGACTCACGACCAGCGTCGCCGGCACGACCTGGAGCTTCCCCGGCGAGCACCCGAGCATCGTCGGCCCGGAAGGCACGCTGCGGGTCGTCGAAACGCCGGACCGCGGCCGCAGCGCGACCCCCGTGCTCCGCGGCCGCTACCGCATCACGACCGAGCGCGGTGAAGAAATTCGCACCGTCAGCGTAGACCCCGAGGAAATCACGCTCGAACCGGCGCCGCCGCCCGCGAGCGCCACCGCCCAGGCGAGCGCCCCGAGCGGCGAGCTCCTCGACGCCTCCTCCGACGTCGCCTACGCCGTCCTGGGCCTCCTCGGGCTCGAGCTTCTCCTGCGCTTGCGCCGGGTCGACGCGCGCCCGGGGTTCCGCTAAATCCCCCCGCCATGTCGGCCGCCCGCTCCGTTCGCCCGTTCCTCGCCGCTTGCGTGGCGGCCGTGGCGCTCGCGGGCTGCCATTCGGCGGGTCCCTACGGCTATAGCCGCGTCTACGCGCCTCTCTCCGACGAGGAGAGCGCGGCCGAAGGCGCCAAAGAGTACGACCCCGTGATGATGGAGCGCGAGCCGGCCGCGTGGAAGGGCCAGCGCGTGAGCGTGTTCGGCGTCGTGAAGCAGCGTGGCCAAGCGCCGGGCGGCATGGCTTATTTGACGCTGAGCGTGCGCACGCTCGCGACCCGCAACCTCTGCGATCAAATGGACGAAGATACCTGCCGCGTCACGGTGAGCGACCACGAGTTCGCCGTGCTCCACGCGATGGTGAAGCTCCGTCCCGAAGACGACATCGGCGCGACGAGTCTCGCGGCGGGTTCGCTCGTGCGCGTCATCGGCAAGCTGACCGAAGACGTCGACAAAGCCGACGGCACCCAAATCCTGCAGGCGAACTATTACCGGCATTGGCCGCGCAACTTCTTCGTCACCATGGCCGACCGCGACCACATGAGGCTCTGACGATGGAGCACGCGTGATGAAGCGATTTTTCGGCGTCTGCGCGGGCTTTTTGGCCGCGTTCACGCTGGCGGCGCCGGTCGCGCACGCGACGGTGATCGAGCGCATCGTCGCGGTCGTCGGCGAGCACGCGATCTTGCTCAGCGATTTGCGCGAACGCGCGCAGCCGTTCCTCGTGCAGATCCTGTCGCAGGTTCCGAACGGCGCGCAGCGCAACGCCGCCATCTCGCAGCTCTACAAGGGGCTCATCGAGAAGCTCGTGGACGAAGAGCTCGAACAGCGCGCGGCGATTCAAGCGAAGGTCGCCGTCACGCCGCACGAGGTGGACGAAGCGCTCGCGAAGGTCGCGGCGCAGAACAACGTCTCGGTCGAGCGACTGTTCCAGGAAGCGCGCCGCACCGGGCTCGACGAAGCGTCCTACCGCGACGAGCTCCGCCGGCAGCTCTTGCAGACCAAGCTCATCAACGTGCGGCTCCAGGGTCGCATTCGGGTGAGCGACGACGACCTGCGCGCGGCCTACGACAAGCTCGTCGTCGAAGAGCGCGAGAAGCTCGCGTTCAAGGTGGCGTGGGTGCTCGTCGCCACGCGACCGGGCGCGGGTGCGGCTGAAATGGCCGCCCGCCGCGAGCTCGCCGAACGGGTGCAGAAAGAAGCCGCGCACGGGGATTTCGCCGCGCTCGCGCGCCGCTATTCGGACGACCCGTCGACGCGCGACACGGGCGGCGTGCTGCCGGCGACGCACGTGGCCGAGCTCGCGCCGCAGCTGCGCCGCGTGGTCGAGTCACTCGAAGTGGGTCAGCCGTCGGCCGTCGTCGTGGTGCCGACGGGCTTCGCCGTGCTCAAACTCACCGAAAGAGAAGAGTCGTCCCTCCCGAGCTTCGAAGAGGCGAAGAGTGAGCTCGCGCAGCGCGTCTACCTCGAGAAGATGACGCAGGCGCGGCGTTCGTGGCTCGACAACCTGCGCAGGCAGCAGCACGTGGAGGTTCGCCTGTGAGCGGCTGAAGTGCTCACGTAATGACCATTGAGGGTGAGCGAGGGCAAGAGGAGAGGTAGGGATCCATGCGAACGAACTCGCCGTGGGCGACCACGCGAGAGCCGCTCGGGCGGCGGGACGGCGAAGCGGTCGGCGCGAAATTGCTCGCGCGCGTGGGCGACGCTGCGCCTTACTTCGCGCTCGAGGATTGCGTGTTCGACGGCGCCGAGCTCCGGGCGCGCGCCGCGTCCGAGACGGACCCGGGCACCGAGCTCGGCACGGCGAGCTCCGCGGAGATTGCGCGTCACGCGCTCGTCGCGGGGTCCGGCTGTCTCGCGCTCGGACGGCCGAGCGACGGCCGCTCGTATTACCTCGTGAGCAGCATCGACGGCACGTTCTTCACCGGCTCGGCGCCGTTCGGCACCCCGATTCACTACTCGGCGATCGCGACGGCGGAGGGCCCGGTGGGCGGCGCCGCTCAAGTCGAAGCGCGGCTCGCGAGCGAGCTCGTCGCGCGCCTCCGCGTCACGTACGCGGTCGTGGAGGAGGCGCTCTTCGCGCGGCTCTTCGCGGCGCAGCGCACGGCGACGTTCGGCGACACCGGCTCGTACGCGTCGTACCCGCCGTTCGTCTCGTGCGTGCACGACGGCAACGTGGCGCGCGCGACGCTCGCCGTCGACACGAGCGCGTGTCACGGTCACTTTCACCAATACCCGACGTTGCCGGCGACCACGCTCCTCGGCCAGCTCGTGCGGCTCACGTCACGGCTCGTGCCGACGCGCTTTCGCGTGAGCGCGCTCCGTTTGCGCACGCCCGCGCTCGCGTGGGCCGGGGACGAGCTCGAGCTCCGCATGGAGCGCGTGCCCGGCCCCTGGAATTTCTCGGGCCACGCGACGACCGGCGGCCGCGTCGTGGCGAGCCTCGATCTCGGCGTCGTGAGCGGTTTCTCGAGCTAGCGCGGTGTTCAATCGCGCTTGGCGGGGCTGCGCACGCCGCACGCGAGCTCCCCGACGAGACCGGCGCCCTGCCCGTGGACGCGGCGACCGAGCGCGAGCTCTTTGTCGACGAGCGCGCGAAGCTCCGGCTCCGGCAGCGCGCCGGCGACTTTCTGACCGTTCACGAAGTAGGTCGGCGCGCCGGTGATGCCGAGACTCTCGGCGAGCTTCACGTCCTCGTCGATGCTCGCGTCGTCCCCGCCGTCGCGCGCCGCGGAGAGGATCTTCGTCGCGTCGAGGCCCGCGCGAGCGACGGCGCGCGCGAGCCCTTCGTCGTCGAGCGTCACGCCGGGGTCGAGCAGCGCGTGCGTGACGGCCCAAAACGCCGCGTCGCCGCCGAGGCGCCGCGCCGCGAAGGCGACGTTCGCGGCGAGTCGCGCGCGGTGGTGCTGAGGCAGCGGGAAATTCTTCCAGACCACGCGCACGTCGCTCGGGTGCGCCTTTCTCACCGCCGCGAGGGCAAGGTCGCCCTGGCGGCAAAGCTCGCACTCGAGATCGGAAAACTCGACGATCGTCACGAGCGCGCCCGGCGTGCCGAGCGCGGGCGACCCGCCGTCGGCGACGCAAGCGCGCGCCGGTGGATTCACGCCGAGGTTCAAGAAGTTCTTGCGCGTGCGCTCGGTGTAGACGGCGGCGGGCGGCGTGCCGTTCGCGAGCGCGAGATACGCCGCTCGCCGCTCGCGCTCCACGATTTCCGCGAGTGCGGCGCGCGGCGCGAAGCCCGTGACGCGCATGCCGTTCACGAACGAGGTCGGCGTGTCGCGCACGTAGAGCAGCGTCGCGAGCTCGGCGTCGTCGGCGAGGGCCGCTTCGGCGCGCGCGTTCGGCGACGCCAGCGGGTAGCCGGGCAGACCGGCGTCGTCGAGCACGGGCGCGAGCAAGCCGGGCCCGAGCGGATCGCCGCGCCGCACGATCGCGGCGAGCGCGTGCCAGAACGCCTGCTCGCCGCGCGTCGCGTGAATCTCCGCGAGCGCTCGCGCGGCGAGCCGCGCCGCGGCGTGATCGCTCGCCGGCAAGTGACGGAACATCACGCGGAGCTCCTCGCCGAGCTCCGCCTTGAGCGGCAGAATCTCGCGCAGGAGCGCGATGCTCTCGGGATTCTCGAGGTCGGCGAACACGGTGAGCGTGACGAACGCGTCGCGACCGCCCCAGAGCGGATGGCCGCCGAGCACGGGCACGGGCGCCGTAGCGTCTTCGGGATACGGCGTGACGGCGACGGGCAAGACGAGCTTGCGCCGCTCGGGCGCGCTCGCGCTGCTCGACGTGCTCGGCGCGGGCGGCTCGGAGTCGTCGGGCGAGGGAGCCGCGAGCTCGGGCGGAGGCGGCAGCGGCGTGCCGGGCGACGGCGCGGTCGCGACGGCCGCCGGCGCGGCGACGCCCGGAAGCTTTCGCGCGTAAAACCAAACCGCGGCGATGCCGCCGATCATCAGCGCCGCGCCGACGAGCACGACGGCGACGCCGAGCAAGCGACGCCCGCGAGACGAACTCCGCGTCGCGTTGCCGGACGGTGTCGGCGCTCCGATCGTCACTTTTCGAACCGTATCAGCCGCTTGTCACTTTGGCAGCGGCGGCGGCGGACGCGCCAAGCTGGCGCGCCGGTCGTCGCACGCGCGCCCAAAAACCAAGCGAAACTGGCTCGATTTGCTCGCTGGCACACCCTATGCTCAATAGGCACCCGATGTCCTTCCGCCGGCGGCTCACGCTAGCGCTCGCTCTGCTCGGCCTCAGCTTCACGACGCGCAGCGCGGAGGCGCAGACGCTGACGCTCCTCACCGGCACGCGCGGCGTCGAGTGGCCCGCCGACTACGACCACGGCGGCCTGCACATCGAGCAGATCAATCAGAACGACTGCATCCAGAACCCGACCATCCAGTTCAATCTGAGCCTCGGCACCGCCCTCACGACCAGCTTCCAAAACTACGAGATCGAAGCGTGGATCGGCACCGCGTGCGACACGAGCCTCGCGACCGCGCGCACGACCGGACAGTGTGTCGAAGTCGGCTCCACGAGCGTCGCGGACCACTTCATCGACGTTCCGGTGCAGAACCTGCTCCAGCCGTTGAACGGCGGCGAGGTGGTGAGCAGCACGGGCGGGACCGGCGGCACCGGCGGCACCGGTGGCACCGTGAGCTCGCTACTCACCGGAGGGACCGGCGGCACCGGCGGCACCGGCGGCACCGGCGGCACCATCAACAACGGCTTGTCCGAGGTCGCCGGGTTCGGCGGCACCTTCATTCCGTTCGACGCGAGCTCGGGCGGAGCCGGCGCGACGGCGGGCGCCACTTCCGGGGGTGACGGCGGCGCGCTCGGCGGCGGCGGCATGCCGGGCACGGCTGGGTCGGACAGCGCCGGAGCGCTCGGGACGGGCGCCGTCGCGGGAAGCGGCGTGAACGGCGCGAGCGGCACGGGCGGCGCGAGTGGGACGGGCGGCACGCTTTCGCTGCCGAGCACCGGCGGCACCGAATCGCTCCCGAGCACGGGCGGCGACACGAGCACGAGCGGCACGGGCGGCACCACGAGCGTCAGCACGGGCGGCGACACGAGCACGAGCGGCACGGGCGGCGATACGGGCACGGGTGGCACCAGCGGGACGACCGGGACCTCGATCCCCACGGTGTGCGAAGGCGACCCCACCGTTCCGACCCCGGAAGCACGAACGCTGTTCTTCATGCTCGTGGATCCGAGCAGCGGCAACGTCTACGGCAGCGGCGGCGTGACGAAGTGGGTCTTCAACTACGACCTCGTCGGGCCGGAAGCGCCGACCAACGTCACGGCCGGCATCGGCGAGGGCGTGCTCGTCGTGAATTGGACCGAAGCGTCGGAAGACACGGACCTCTATCAGTACCAACTGCTCTGCGACCCTCCGCCTCTCGACAAGCTGCCGAGCGGCACCATCATCGGCGCCGCGGGCGCCGGCGGGCAGGACGACGAGGGCTCCACGACGCCCCAGAACGACGGCATTTGTTACACGTCCGCGTTCACGCCCGGCGCCGAGGTCACCTACGACCAGATCGCGACGTACGGCTGCGGCGTCGCCCAGCTCACGTCCACGAACGCCGAGGCGAAGCCGCTCGCGAACGGCACCCCTTACGTCATCGCCGTGGTCGCGGAGGACCAGTACCATAACTTCGGTGTCCTCTCGGACTTCAGCTGTTCGACGCCCGAGCCCGTCACGGACTTCTACGAGGCGTATCGAGCCGCGGGCGGCAAGGGCGGCGGCGGCTTCTGCTCGATCAGCTCCCAACCGGCGCACGCGATGACGGCTCTGCTCCTCGCGGGCTCGTTCGCGTTCTTCGCTCGC
Source organism: Polyangiaceae bacterium (assembly GCA_035499895.1). Lineage (GTDB taxonomy): Bacteria > Myxococcota_A > Polyangia > Polyangiales > Polyangiaceae > PMG-095. The sequence continues at coordinate 12,867 of DATJXW010000296.1, forward strand.
CGTCGCGCGAGCCGTCAAGGTCGTCCGAGGAATCGCGCGTGATGAAAAAGCTTCTCTCGACGTTGCTCGGTTCGGCCGCGCTGCTCGCGGTGTCTCCGGCGTTCGCACAGGGCGTCGACGAGTTCGGCGCGTACGGCGGTCTCGAGAACCGCGGCCACGAGCGCTCGCCGCAAAACGTCGCGTTCGAGGCGCGGTTCGGGCCGTATCGCCCCGGCGTGGACGCCGATCTGCCGGGGCACCCTTACAAGGACATCTTCGGCGACGCGACGCGCTGGGAAGGCGGCATCGAGGTCGACTGGCAGGTGTTCCGCATTCCGCACACCTTGAGCCTCGGCCCCGGTCTCGGCTGGGCTTTCACGCAGTCGAGCGCCAAGGCGCCGCTCACGGTCCCGCTCCCCGACGGCCAGACCCTCTCGGCCGAAAACACGACGCTCGCGATCATGCCGATGCATCTGGTCGCGACGCTGCGCCTCGATTGGCTCGCCGATCACACCGTGGTGCCGCTGGTGCCCTACGCGAAGCTCGGGATGGGTTACGCGCTCTGGTGGTCGAACATCGGGGAATCGTCGACCCGCGTGAACGGCGAGGTCGGCAAAGGCGCCTCGTACGGCTACGTCGCCGCCCTCGGCTTGATGCTGCGCCTCGACCCGCTCGATCCGCTGACGGCCGCCACCGCGGACGCGAGCCTCGGCATCAACCACTCGGGCCTGTTCATCGAGTACTTCAAGAGCAACCTGAACGGCTTCGGCTCGGACACGACCATGGAGGTCGGCACGAGCACCTGGGTCGCCGGCCTCGTCCTCGAAATCTGAACGAGCGCTACTTCGAGCGGAGGAGCCGCCCGATGTTCTTCTGCTCCCACGCGATGGCCCGCTCGTAGTGGCGGAACTCGCGCTCGCGCCGGAGGAGCTCCGGCGGATGCAGCGACCCCGGCACGGCGGGGATCACGTGGTGGAGGAGCTCGTGAAACACGATGTAGGAGAGGAAATAGCGGGGCACCCAGTCACGATCGAGCGCCGGGTGCACGCGAATCAGCCGCTCCGTCGCGCTGTAGCTGCCGAGCTTGATGCTCACGCGCGCCTCGCTCCGCGGCCGGGTACGGCGGCCCCACGTCACGAGCACGTCGCCCACGGCGCCGCCGAAGTACTGGGAGTTCACCGCCGCGAGCAGCTCGGCGAGGTCGTGCGACGCGCCGCGCGTGCGGAGCGGACCCGTCACCGGGCGTGACGCCCGAATCTTGTGACTATTCGCCTGGATGAAATCGCCGAGCACGCCCGAGGCGCGCCGGTCCCCGCGCACGATGTACTCGACGAGGGCCTGCCGCACGCGTTCCGGCGCGCCGAGAAACATCATGTGCACGCGCACGCGACGGGTACCGCGTACGCGCGTGTGCGACACCATGCGCCGCAGGTTGTCCGTGACGGCGAGCTGCACGGGCCCGCCGAACGCGAGCTCGAGCCGCCGTTCGAGCGTCTGGCGCGCACCCTCATGGATGAAGATTTGCGGGCCGAGCGGGCTGCCGTCGAAAGGCAGCGGCGTGTGCCGCGGATCGGGGATCCGCACCGCGGCCGGCGCCATGCGCGGCGCCGCGCTCCGAGCTAAGCGCTTCGCGCGAGCGCGATTGGCGGACGCCGATAGCCAGGGCAGACGAAGCTCAGCGGAGGACATGATGGGGGCCCAGAGCGGGGGTTCGATCCTCGACCTAAGAGACAGGATCCGGAGCGTCAAGAAACTGATCAAACTCCAATTATTCCGAACATTTATGAGGCAATTGGCCCGCGCACCCGCTCACGAACCTAAGTGCGCGTGCCCCATGGGCTTCCAGCCGCGGCCCCCTCGGCCGGAGCACAAAATCCGCCCTGGGGGTTCCGCGCCCCGGCCCGGTCCTTGTCCACAGCTAGTCCCTCGAAATCACCCAGCTATCACAGAGCCCCGCGACGACTCGCGAACCGCTCTTGGGTCGACGGGCAACGTGCCGGCGCACCCGAGCCGCGCGGGAGGCAACTGCGCGGCTCGGGAGCGCGGCGAAATTTCTCGAACGGGGTGCTGCGCGCGTTAGCTCGGACGTGCAGGCGGCGATGGAGGACGCTGCCCCTTGGCGGCGCCGTTCGCAGGCGCCGCCTTGGCCGGCTCAGCCTCGGCTTTTTCCGATTTGGTGCCCTCTGCAGGTGCCGTCGCGGCGGTAGCAGGAGCGTCCCGCCGGTTCACGCCGCTCGCGGCGAGCACCTTCTGCTCGAGCTTTTCGAGGAGCTCGGGATGTTGCTCGAGGTAGGTGCGCGCGTTGTCACGGCCCTGTCCGATACGTTCGCCGTCGAGCGAGAACCACGCGCCGCTCTTCTGAACGATGTTTGCATCGGCCGCCATGTCGATGACTTCACCCGAACGACTGACGCCCTGGCCGTAGAGGATGTCGAATTCGACCTCGCGGAACGGCGCGGCGAGCTTGTTTTTGACGACCTTCACGCGCGTGCGGTTACCGACCACGACCATGTCCTTGCCGGGCGGTCCCGCTTCCTTGATGGCGCCGATGCGACGCACGTCGAGGCGCACGGAGGCGTAGAATTTGAGGGCATTTCCGCCCGTCGTCGTCTCGGGGCTGCCGAACATCACGCCGATCTTCATGCGGATCTGGTTGGTGAAGAACATGAGGCACTGCGAGCGCGCCACCGAGCCCGTCACCTTGCGCAACGCCTGGCTCATCAGGCGCGCCTGCAACCCGACGTGCGAGTCACCCATGTCGCCTTCGATTTCGGCCTTCGGCACGAGCGCCGCCACGGAGTCGATGACGACCAGGTCGACCGCGTTCGAGCGCACGAGCATGTCCGCGATTTCGAGCGCCTGCTCGCCGTAGTCGGGCTGGCTGATCAAGAGCTCGTCCGTCTTCACCCCGAGCTTGCGCGCGTACGTCACGTCGAGGGCGTGCTCGGCGTCGATGAACGCGGCGACGCCGCCCCGGCGCTGAACGCTCGCGATGGCGTGAAGCGTGAGCGTCGTTTTGCCGCTCGATTCCGGTCCGTAAATCTCGATGATGCGGCCGCGCGGGTAGCCGCCGATGCCGAGCGCGATATCGAGCCCGAGCGAACCGCTCGGCACCACGGCCACCTCCCCGCCGATCTTCTCGCCGTCCTTGAGGCGCATGATCGCGCCCTCGCCGAACTCCTTGTGGACGTTGGCGATGGCTAGCTCGAGGGCCTTGCTCTTTTGCTTCTCCTCCATGGGACGACCTCGTACCCCCTCCGGTGGAGGGGTGCTTTGGGCGACGAGCGGCTTCGCGTTCGGAGCTGCTCGGCTCGTTGACGGTGACGCACTAAGTACTGTGCGGCTGTTCAGATGTCAACATCGCGGCCGAGTTTCCTCGGTCATTTCTCGACCGAGCGGGCCGCAGTCGAGCGCACGGCGCACCCTGCCGGCCGACGGACCGGTGCCGGGTGGTTCGCCTTCACACGCCGGGCGTCGCGTGCTGCCAGCGCCTGCACGCTCGCGCCCCGGACGAACGCTGCTGGCAGCACGCGACGCCCGAAGCGCACCGGCGAACCCTCCCCTCCGAATGCCGTCAGCGCGTGAGCGCTTCCGCGGCGCCGAATTGCGGGCCGTCGACGACGCCGTCGCCGAGCCGCCGCACCTCGATGCGCTCGGCGCGGCGCTGGCTTGCGCGGAGCACCGTGTAGCGGAAGCCGTGGTGCTCGACGCGATCGCCGACCTGCGGGATGCGCCCGACGAGCTCGGCGACGAAGCCGCCCATCGTCACGCTCTCCGTCTCTTCTTCGATGCCGAGAAGCTCGAACACTTTGCGCGTCTCGGCGAGTCCGCGGCAGACGATCACGTCGTTCGAGCGCCGGATGATGCTCGGATCGACGCGGTCGCTCTCGTCCTCGATTTCGCCGACGATCTCTTCGAGCACGTCCTCGAGCGTCACGATGCCCTGCGTGCCGCCGTATTCGTCGACGACGACGGCGAGGTGGCGCCGCTCTTCTTGAAAGGTGCGGAGCAGGCGCTCGAGCGGCGCCGACGACGGCACCACCAGCACGGGCGCGGCGATCGCCTCGAGATCGACCGCGCCCTGCTCGCGCAGGCGAAACAAGAGGTCTTTCACGAGCACGACGCCCTTCACCTGATCGAGCTCGCCGTTCGGCGTGAACGGGAAGCGGCTGTGCCCCGAGCTACGAATGATGTCGAGGTTCTGCTCGAGCGTGAGCTCGCCCGAGAGCACGACGACGCGCGCGCGCGGCACCATCACGTCGTACGCGCTGAGCTCGCGGAGCTTCGCGGCGCCCTCCATCATGTCCGCCACGCGCTTGCCGAGCGCGCCCTCGGAGCGCCCGAACGCGACGAGCAGCTGGATCTCCTCGATCGACGTGACGGGCGAGGCCGCGTGTCCGCGCACGAGCCGCGCGAACAAGTTCGTGACCCAGAGCAGCGGCTTGAGCGCGAGCGCGAGGCCGGACACGGCGTACGCGACGGGCGTCGCGAACTGCTTCGCGAAGGTGACGCCGAGCGTCTTCGGCACGATCTCGGAGAAGACGAGCACGAGCACGGTGAGCACGAGCGAGAAGGCCCAGAGCGTGCGCTCGCCGTACACGTCGACGTAAATCGCGCCGCTCATCGAGGCGCCGACCGTGTACGCGACGGTGTGGAACGCCACGATCGCCGCGATCGGAATGTCGATTTCGCGCTTGAAGCGCCGCATGATCTCCGCGGCGCGCGTCTTGCCGAGCGACTGGATTTGCGCGTGCGTGAGGCTCAGGATCACGGCCTCCGCCGCCGCGCAGACGAACGACACCGACAGCGCGAAGAGCACGGTGAAGACCAGCGTCACCATGCGTTCCCCCTGTCCGCGCGAACGGCTCCGACGACGCGGACCTCGAAAGCTTCGCCCACGTCGTGCGGCGGCTCAGGCGCGACCAGTCGCGCTCGTGAGCTTCTGTTGCTGCTGCTGTAAGTACTGCGCGACGGCGCGCGAGCGCTCGATGGCGAACTGCTTGACCTCGCGGTTCGAGGAGCCGGCGAGCGCGTTCAGGAGCTTCGTGACGCGGTCGAGCTGCCGCGTCTGGAACAGCGCCTCGAAGTAGTTGTTCGCGAGCCGCACGTCGTTCGCCATCTTCGCTTCGTGCTTCGAGAGCAAGCCGATGACGGCGTTCAAGTCGCCCTTCTGCCCGTGGAGCGCCGAGAGCGCGATGAGCGCGAGCGGGTCGCCGTCGTTGCGGTCGACCGCCTTCTTCGCGAATTCCATCGCGCGATCACGCGTCTCTTCCTTGCCGGCGAAGAGGCCCTGGAGCGCGACGTAGGGCGCCGAGGAACGCTTGTTCGACTCGGCGTTCGCGAGCTCCTCGACGGCCTTGATCGCCGACTCTTCGTCCGACACGCGCTGGACGTGCTGGAAGAGCCCGGCCCAGCCGTCGACCGCGCCTGGGGCGACGGCGATGGCGTGCTCGATCATGTCGCGCTCGGCGGCGACGTCGCCCTTGCCCTCGTAAACGCGCGACAGGTGCAGGAACGGCAGCGGGTTGCCGGGCAGGAGATTTTGCGCGCCCTTGAGCGTCGCCTCGGCCTTGTCCCACTTGTCCTGCTGCGTTTGCGCGATGCCGAGGCCGAGCCAGTCGTCACCCGTGCCGCCGAGCGCGACGACCTTCGCGAGCACCTTCTCGGCCTTTTCGAAGCGGCCGTACTTCATGAGCTCCTGCGCGAGCAGGCGGCCGCGGTTGAGGTCGTTCGCGTCCTCGGCCCAGTGCTTTTCGAGACCGGAGATGAGGTCGTCGAGACCGATGGCGATGGGGCGGCCCTCCGCGTCCTGCACCTGCACGGCCGGGCCGTTGAAGCCGAGGAGCTTCCACATTTCTTCGATCTGGAGCGCGACGGGTCCGTTTTTGACCTGATCGAGAAACGCCTCGCTCGGCTTGGAGAGCGGCATGACCACGAGCGCGTTGCCCGGCACGCCGCCGGGAAACGCGCTCACCGGCGCGACGATGGCGGCGCCTCCGGTAAGCTGCAGGTTCGGAGCGGTGACGGGCGCCTTCGGTGCGGTTTCTTGGCTCATCGTGGTTTGGCCGGTGGTCCCGCCTCTAGCAGTGCCCCCGAGCCCCGGCAATACCGCGAGGTCCGCGCGTGGCGGGGCGCCGAACGCAACGCTATATTGGTTCCGTGAGCATCAGCTACGTCATCGCCGGGATCCTGGGGCTGGCACTGCTCATGGTCGTGCACGAGACGGGGCACCTGCTCGCGGCGCGCGCCTTCGGGATGCGCGTCCAGCGCTTCAGCATCGGCTTCGGGCCGCCGCTCTGGCGTCACAAAGCGCGCGGCAGCGAGACCATCTACCAAGTCGCTCTGATCCCGTTCCTCGCGTACGTGCAGATCGCGGGGATGAACCCGTTCGAGGAGATCGATCCCGAGGACAAGGCGAGCTACGCGAACGCGTCGCTCGTCGGGCGCATCTCGGCCATCGTCGCGGGCCCGCTCGCAAACTACCTGTTCGCGTCCGTGTTCTTCTTCACGGCGCTCGCCATCGGCGGCAAGCCCGTGTCCACCACCGCCATTCAGGTGCTCGACGGCCCGGCGAAGGTCGCGAAGCTCGAGGACGGCGACGTGGTCCAGAGCATCGACGGCCAGCGCATCACCGATTGGGACGATTTGCGGCGGCGCGTGATGGCGAGCGGCAACAAGCCGCTCGAAATCGGCGTGCTGCGCAAGGGCAAGCCGCTGTCGTTCCACGTGACGCCCATCACGATGGACGGCCAGAGCAAGATCGGCGTGGCTTCGGTGCCGAAGCAGGTTCCCGTGACGTGGCGCGAGGCGGGCGTTCAGTCGCTGATCGGCCCCGCCAACGTCGTGAAAAACCTGGTCATCGGTCTTTCTCGCATGCTCACCGGCCGTGAGAAGCCGCAGCTCTCCGGACCGGTCGGCATCGTGAAGCAGACGTCGCTCGTCGCGCAGCGGAGCTGGACCGAGTACCTCACCTGGCTCGGCATCCTGAGCGCGTACCTCGGCGGCTTCAATTTGCTGCCGTTCCCCGCGCTCGACGGCGGCCGGCTCGCGTTCCTCGGCTACGAAGCCGTCACGCGCCGGCGCCCGAACGCCCGGGTCGAAGCGCGCGTGCACTTCTTCGGGCTCGTCATGTTGCTCGCGCTCATCGCCGTCGTGAGCGTGTTCGACGTGGTCGACATCCGCTCGAACTGACCGCTCAGCCGCGCGACACCACGCGCCCGGCCTCGAGCGTCCAGGTCACGCCGCCGAGCGCGACCGCGAGCGAACGGTCGTGCGTCACGACCACGAGCGTGAGCGGCCGCGCGTCGGGGCCGGGCGAAATGTCGCCGTGCGCCGCGCGCACGAGGAGCTCGCGCATGTCCTCGCGCAGCGCGGCGTCGAGCGCGCTCGTCGGTTCGTCGAGGAGGAGCACGCGCGCGCCCTGGGCGATGGCGCGCGCGATGGCGACCCGCTGTTTTTGCCCGCCGGAGAGCTCCGCGGGTCGCGCCGCGGCACGCTGGCCGAGCCCGACCAGGCCGAGCAATTCGCGCGCGTGCCGCTCGGCTTCGGCGCGCGGCGTCTTGCGCACGACGCGCGGCGCGAGCGTCACGTTGTCGAGAACCGACAGGTGCGGAAACAGGTGGAGCTCCTGAAACACCATGCCGACCGCGGAGCGCAACTTCACGAGCTCCGCGCTCGACGGCGTGACGCCGCCTTCGAGCCGGAAGCCGGCGATCTCGAGCGTCCCTTCCTCGAAACTCGTGAGCGCGTTGAAGCAGCGCAAGAGCGTCGACTTGCCGCACCCCGACGGACCGACGAGCGTCACGATCGAGCCCTCCGGCGCCTCGACGTCGACGCCGGCGAGCACGGCGTTTTCGCCGTAGCGCTTACGCAAGCCTTGGACGCGGATCATGGGTGAGACTCCGCTCGAGCCGGAGCGCGAGACGGGAGAGCGGGAAGCTCATCGCGAAGTAGAGCGCCGCGCACGCGAGGCCCGGGATCATCCAATCACGCAGATCGACGGCGGCGATCGTCATGCGTTTGGTCAGCTCGACGACGGTGATGACGCTGACGAGCGACGAATCCTTGAGCAACGAGACGAAATCGTTCGTCAGCGCGGGCAGCGCGTTGCGAAACGACTGCGGCAAGAGCACGTGGCGGAGCGCTTGCCCCGTGCTCAACCCGAGCGCGCGCGCGGCCTCGGTTTGTCCGAAGGGCAACGCGAGGAGGGCGCCACGGTGCACCTCCGCTTCGTACGCGGCGTAGTTCAATCCGAGTCCGAGGATCGCCGCCTCGAACGGCCCGAGCCGAACGAGCGGCGCGAGCCCGAAATACAGCACGTAAAGCTGCAAGAGCACGGGCGTCCCGCGAAATACCTCCACGTACGTCGCCGCGAGGAACGACACCGCGCGCGAGCCGAAGCCGCGCGCCACCGCGAGCACGAGACCGAAGGGGAGCGCGATCGCGAAGGCCCCGACCGAGATGAGCAACGTGAAGAGCGCGCCGTGTAGAAACAGGAGCGCCTGCGCGAAGTCGAAACGGCGACGCACGTCGCCGTCCACGCCGTCGCTCGCCGCGTTCGCGCCGTTCGCCGTGTTCACTCCGTTCGTGGCGTTCGCTTCGTCGGCACGGAGCGCCGCTGCGCGCCGCGGAAGCTCTTCCTGCCGCGCGTCCCAAAGCTTGTACGCCTCGAGGATCCGCCGAAGCTCCCCGTCCGCGATCATCGCGCCGAGCGCCGTATCGAGCGCGTTTTCGAGCTCCGGCCGATCGCGCCGCACCGCGGCCACGTAGACGCCGCGCGCCACGTCGCCGGGCAAGCAGCGCACCTCGGGCAGCGGACAGCCGTAAATGTCGGCGATCACGTGATCGAGCAGCACCGCGTCGACGCGCCCGTGCGCGAGATCGAAGTACGGCTCCTGTTGTCCCTCGTAGAGCACCACCTCGACCGGCCGCGCTTTCAGGATCTCGTGCGCCACGGTTTGATTCAGCGTCCCGACGCGCTTGCCCCGGAGGTCGTCGAGCGAGCCGTACGGCGCGCCACGACGCACCGCGAGCGTCTCGCCGTAGACGAAGTACGGAATCGTCAAGCGAAGCCGCGCGCGGCGCGCGGCCGTGTCTTCGAGTCCGTTCAGGAGCACGTCGAAATCGCCGCGCTCGAGCGCCGGCATCAGATTCGACCAGTCGTTCTGGACGAAGCGCGCCTTCACGCCCAAGCGCCGCGCGAGAGCGCGCGCGATGTCGACTTCGAAACCCCGGATCCCGTCCGGGCTCGCCGCGTCCTCGAAGACGTACGGCGCGCCGCCTTGCAAATCGCCGCCCCAGCTGAGCTCACCGCGCGCGCGAATGGCCGCGAGTGCGTCCGCGCGGGCGGCGCCCGCCAAAAGGGACAGGCACGCGACGGTGAGGAGCCCGAGCGCCTTCCGCGCTAAGCCGGAACGCCGCACGATGGCTCCATCGCGTCGAACCGTAGCATGGTAGGCTCGTCGCCGTGCCGCGCGTCGCGCCGCTTCTCGTGCTCTCGTTCACGCTCCTCGGCACCGGTTGCGCGCAAGAAAGCGTGCGCCTCGCGGAGGGCCCGCGCGAATACGTCGCGAGCGACTACGACGGCGTGCTCCGGCAATGGACGCGCTCGGCGCAGCTCACGACCCTCGACGCGATGGACAACGTCCTCACCGTCACGGCGACCTACGAATCGTGGGATTTTCGCTGGGCTTACGCCGTGCGCTACAGCGAAGACTACCGGCTCACCGTCGACCAGCGCCGCGCGCTCCTCGAGCACACGCTGGCCGAGACGCGGGACAAACACGAATTTTACGTCGCGCTTCAGGCCGAGAAATACAAGTGGAACGACTTGCGCGCCGATCAGCCGGCGTGGATCGTCCGCCTCATCGACGACACCGGCACCGAGACGGCACCCTCCGAAATCCAGAGCATCCGCCGCCCCGGCGCCATCGAGCTCACCTATTTTCCGTACACCTCGCCGTGGCGGAGCGCCTTCCGCATCTCGTTCCCGCGCGTGCGCGCCGACGGGCGTCCCACCATCCCGCCCGGCGCCCATTGGTTCGGCCTCCGCTTCGCCGGCCCCCAAGGCAATCAAGAAATCCTCTGGCTCGTCCGCGGCTGACGCTCTCCAAAAGCCCTCTCGTCTTTAGACCATACTCACGAGCTCCAACAACGGCGGCACGCTCACGATGAGCTCGTGCGTCGCCATGCGATCCGCATGCAGCACGAGCGCGCCGCCCGCGCCCGCGCGCACCGTGGCGGTCGCCTTCGCGTGCGTGAGCACCGACGAAGCGAACGGCAAGTCGCCGGGCCCGAGCTCCTGCACGACTTTGCCGCCCGAAACGGCTTCGAGCTTGCCGCCGCCGACGATGAAGAGCCCGCCCGGCGCCTTGCCCTCTTCGATCAAAACCTCGCCCGCGAGCAGCACGCGGAGCTCGCAGCGATCGGTGAGCATGGCGCGCATGTTGTCGTCGAGGCGATCGCCGAGCGGCCCCATCGCCGCGCCGGCGAGCGCCTGAAAGCGATCGGCGACGGCCCGGAGCTCGTCGGCGACCCACGGGCACGTCGTGAGCACGTGCTCGAAATCCTCGGGCCGCCACACCGCGACCTCGGCGCCCTCGGCGAGCGCGACCGCGCGGAGCGGCACGCCGTCGCTCAAGCTGCCGCGCGAGAACACGGGCTCGCCTCGCCCGGCGTAGCCGCACGCGCCCTCGGCGATCGTCGGCATCACGACGACGTGCCCGCGCGTGACGAGCGCGAGCCCGAAGCCGCTCACTTCTTGATCGGGCGCGAGCGTCTCGAGGCGAGCACGCATCGCGAGCTCGGCCTGCGTCTCGGGCGGCAAATCCTCGAGGCCGCGGCACGCGGCGAGGAGCGCCACGTCGAGCGCTGGCGGGGGCGGCGGCGTCTCCGAGAGCGCGTCCACGGCGGCGTCGAGCTCCGAGGGCGCCGCGGACGAAACCGGCGGCTCGCGCCGTAAAGCGCGCGGCGGCAGCGACGACGCGCGCGGCTCGAGCTCGCTGCGCGGCTTGGCGGCCGTGGTCGCTTCATCGCCGGCGCCGAGCGTGTACGACGAGGTCGGCGCCTCTTGCTCGGGCATCTCGACTTCCGCGACCGAGATTTCCGGCAGTGATTCGTCGCGCTGCCGGCGCGGCTCCGTGATGAGCGGCAACATCGGTCGCTCGGACGCGGGCTCGGTCACGGGCTCCGACGGAAACGTCGCGCGCGGCTCGGACACCTCGGGCAGCGGCCGGGTGCTCGTGCGCGGCTGCGGCAACGGCAAGCGCGGGATCGGCGGCGGCGGCAGCTTGTACTCGGCGGGCGGCGGAACCTGGGGCGTCGCCTGGCGCGAGCGTCGCGATGCGGGCGGCGCGCTCGAACCGGTGCCCGGAATGGTCGAGCCCGTTTGCGGGGACATCGAGCTCGTCCGCGACGACGTTCCACGCGCGGCTCCCGCGCGTGACGACCCGGCCGCCCGCGACCGCTGCGCCGAGGAGCCGCCCCGACCCGCCGACGACGGCGCGCGCGACGAGGACGGCGCCGGGCCGACCGACGCCCGAGCCGGCTTCGGCGGGGGCGCCGAGACCACGGTTCGCTCCGTCGGCTTGTGCGGGCGCGACGACGGCGGCTGGGAGCGCACCCTCTCCGACGGCCGTTTCGACGCCGGAGCGCGCGAGCTCCCCGGGCGTGCCGCAGGCGCCGCGGGCGGCAAATCCGAAGAGAGCAGCGCGCGCGAGACCTCCGAGCGCGCGTGCGTCGTCTCGTCGAGGAGTTCCTCTTTGTAGCCCTCGAGCTTCCGCTCCTCCTCGAACTCGTCGAGATCGATCGCTTCGATGTCCTCGACGTCTTCGACGTCACCGAGGTCCGGCGCCGGCGCGCCCTCGTCGCCGCCGGCCCCGCGGTAGTCGCGCGCCTCGGCCTCGAGCGCATCGACGAGACTCTGCGACGGCTCGGAGAGTCCGCCGGCTTCGATTTCGGGGCCGCCGGCGAGGAGCTCGTCGACGCCGTCGTCGTCGTCGTCTTGCTGGAGCGGAAACGTGATGGGCTGCTTGAGCCAGCGATCGATCTCGTTCGCGCGACGCTGAATGTCCGCCGAGCGTGCGAACTTGCCCGCCTCGGCCGCCGCTTCGGCCGCGCGCTTGAGCCACACGATCGCGTCCGCCGTGCCGCCCCGCTCCCACTGCACGGCCGCGGTTTGCAGCGCCCATGCCACGTCGTCGTCGTCGTCGTCGAGGGCCCTCGGTAAGGCCGGCGGCTCCGCGCTCATGGCGCGATCGCTCTTAGCACGGAGTGTCGCGGGCTCGACAAGCCGCGACGCCGCTCCCGAAATCCGGCCGCCTCAGCCGGGCGGGATCAAGACTTCGCGATCGCGGGAGCCGTTCGGCGGACCGACCATCCCGCGGCGCTCCATCATTTCTACAATCTTCGCGGCGCGGTTGTAGCCGATGGTCATCTTGCGCTGGAGCCAGGAGGTGGAGCAGCGCTGGGTGTCGCGTACGATGAGCACGGCCTCCTCGAAACGCGCATCGACCGCCTCGTCGGCCTCCTCGGACCCGCCGTCCTCGTCCGGCGTGAGCAGAATTGCCTCGTGGTACTGCGGGCTGCCCTGCTTGCGCAGGTGGTCCGTCAGCCGCTCGACCTCCTCCTCGCTCACGAACGGGCATTGCGCGCGGCGCGTGTCGGTCGAGCCGTTGAGCTTGACGAGCATGTCGCCGCGTCCGAGCAGGAGCTCCGCGCCCTGTTCGTCGAGGATGGTCTTGCTGTCGACGCGCTGCGCCACGCGGAACGCGATGCGCGACGGGAAGTTCGCCTTGATGGTGCCCGTGATGACGTCCACGCTCGGACGCTGCGTCGCGAGCACCACGTGCATGCCCGCCGCGCGCGCCTTCTGCGCGAGGCGCGCCACGGCGGCTTCGACGTCTTTGCCCTGCTGCATCATGAGGTCGGCGAATTCGTCGACCACGATCACGATGTACGGGAGCTTGCCGGGGAGCGGTCGCCCGTCGCCGCCCTCCTTCGCCGCCGGCACGGTGACGAGCGCGCCGTCGGCCGTCATCGCTTCGACCTCGGTCGGCATCGGCGCGGGGATTTCGCCGCTCTGCACACGCTTCACCCACGCGTTGTAGGTGCCGATGTTCTTCGTGCCCGCGTCGGCAAAGAGCTGGTAACGCCGCTCCATCTCCTCGACGGCCCAGCGGAGCGCCGTCGACGCCTGCTTCATGTCCGTGACGACCGGCAGGAGCAGGTGCGGAATGCCGTCGAAGGGCGCAAGCTCGACGACCTTCGGGTCGATCATGAGCAGGCGCAGATCCTCCGGCGTGCGCTTGAGGAGCAGGCTCGAGAGCATCACGTTGAGCCCGACGCTCTTGCCCGCGCCCGTCGCGCCCGCGACGATGACGTGCGGCATCGAGGCGAGGTCGGCGTAGAACGGCGCGCCCACGATGTCGCGGCCGAGCACGACGGGCAGCGGCGCGCGCTCGGCGAGTTTCTCGAAGCGCTGATCCTCGATGAGCTCGCGCAGGCACACGGGCTGGCGCTCGTCGTTCGGGAGCTCGAAGCCGATCAGGCTCTTGCCCGGGATGGGCGCGATGATGCGCACCTTGCGCGAGAGGCCGAGCGCGAGATCGTCGGCGAGGCTCGCGACCTTGCTCACGCGCGTGCCGGCCTCGAACGCGACCTCGTACATCGTGACGGTCGGCCCCGGTCGCACCTCTTCGACTTTGCCGCTCACGCCGTAGTCGGCGAGCGTCTTTTCGAGCCGGCGCGCGTGCTCGAGAATGGCGTCGCGGTCGACCTCGACGCGGGTGTCGCTCGGCGGATCGAAGAGCGAGCTCGCGGGGAGCTGGAACTCGCCACGGCGCGGCAGCGGGCGCGGCGCCGCGGGGCGCTCCACCTCGCGTTCCGGCTGCGTGTCGACGATCAGGAGCTCCTTGGCGGCTTCGTTCGCCGCGGCGGGAGCCGCCGGAGCCGGCGCGGGCGTCGTCTTCGGAGCGACGGCCGGTTCAGCGCTCGCGGCTTTCTCCGCCGTGCCGCTCGCGTCCGCGGCCTTCGCGTCCGGAGCGTCTTTCTCGCGGCGGCCACGGTTTTTGGCGCGGCGTTCCGGCTTGGCGTCGCGCACCGGGGCGTTCGGCTCCGCCGGGGCCGGTTCGGCGGCGAGCTTCGCGACGAGCGGCGCCTCGGGCGTCGCGAACACGAGCCCGTCGAATTCCGGCGCGCGCGCGCCCTTGAGCGCTTGCGACAGCGCGAGCGGCGGCGCGCCGGTCTCGTCGGGCGGAATCCAATCGGCGTCGTCGTCTGCGAGATGCAGCAGGATCGCTTCGTCGGGGTCGCACGCTTCGATGCGCGGCGCTCGTTCTTGCTCGGCGCGGCGGAGCGCGCGCGCTTCGCTCCAGGCTCCGCGGAGGCGCTGCGACAGCGCGCTCAGCCGCGCGGCGAAGCGCTCGGCGAGCGTGAGCAAGCGCCGGCACGCGTCGATGAACGAGAACGAGCTCCGCCCGATGAGGATCAACCCGACGATCGTCGAGCCCACCAAAAAAGAACCGACCGACGAGAACAGCTCCCGCATGAGCTCGCCGAAAAGAAGCCCCACGTTGCCGCCGACGGGCGCGTGGCCGAACACCACCGCCCCCGCCGCCGCGACCTCCGCGAGCGCGGACGCCACCACGGCGAGCGTCAAATCACCCGCCAGACGGAGCCAAAGGTCGCCCGTGGGCCGGCCGCGAAAGAGCGGAATGGCGACCAACGCGAGCTCGAGGGGAGCGAGCCAGGCCGCGACCCCGAAGCCCTGCGCGAGCATGTGCGCGATGAAGCCGCCCGTCGGGCCGACCCACGTCACCGGTGACTCGAGCTCGCCGGGCGTCACCCTGCAGCTGAAAAGCGCCAAAACGAGGAAAAGCGCGCCGGCCACGAGGAGCAGCGCGGCGGCCTCGCGCAGACGGCTCGAAGGCCGGTTTTCGCTCGGCGTGGCTGCGGTAGGACCGGCGGTGGCGGGTCTGGGCACGAACAGGCGGGCACCCATTTTGACCACCTACAACTACATTATCCTACCCGGGTGGGCAACTTCGATTCGGCGACGGCGGCCAGGCGCCTCGACGCACGCAGTCGCCCGAGTCGAGCGGCCAACTTGAGTCGAAAGCGAGCCGGCATGTAGACTCGGTGCCCGCGGTTTGAACCGCGGCCGGAAACCGAGGGCCAAGTGAGCGACACGACGGGGCAAATCTTCAGGACTCCACGGGTATCCGGCGCCTTGACGCGGGCGGGCATCGCCGTGTTCGCGCTCGCGCTGGCGTTCGGGGCGGACGCGTGCCGGACGAACGCCGACAACATTCAGCATTGGGCCACGACGGTCCAGGGGCCGAAGAAGCTCATCGCGGTCCTGACGCACGACAAGTACCCGATCGACCTGCGCGTCGAAGCGGCGCTCGCGCTCATCCGCATGAAGCCGCGCAACGGCCGTCGCATCGGCATCGACGGCTCCGACGACCAACCGGGTCTCATCGCGTCGCTCACGCAGATGGCGCCGGCGACGCGCACGCAGATCGTCTCGCGCCTCGTGCCGGCGCTCGAAGCCGAAATCCTGAAGCCGCCGCCCGTCGCGCAGGCGGGCCAAGCGACCCCGTCGGATCCGTCGGTGCCGTACAAGGACGCGGCGTTCGCGCTGCTCACGACGGACGGCGGGCGCCTGCTCAACGACCCGGCGCTCCGGCAGCGGGTGCGAGCCGCCATCTCGCGCTGGATTTCGCAGGGTTTTGCCCAGCGCTTCGACGACTCCTCGCAGACTTACGCCGTCAAGCAGATGGTCGGCGAGCTCAAGTCCGACGCGGTGAAGGCGCTGCCCGGCTTGATTCAGCCGGACGCGCCGAAGATTGACGCGCTCTCGGATCTCATCGCCGACTACGGCGACCCGACGACGAAGCAAGCGGCGAGCGAGCGTCTCGTCACGGTGGCAAGCGACGTCGATTCGCCGGCGTGGATCAACCGGAAGAGCCCGGGCGTCGAGGCGGCGAACAAGGCGTCGAAACTTGCGCCGACGCCCGACCAATTCAAAGCCCAGATGGCGCAGTACCAGCAGGAGGAGCTCCTCCGCGTCTTCGCATCGATGAAACGCGTGGGCGGCGCTCCGACCGTGTCTTGGTTGTTGAAGATCGCGGAAGACAAGACGCAGGACCCGAAGAATCGCGCGGGGGCGCTGGCCGCGCTCCAGGGCAATCTGGACCCGAAGAGTGCGTCGCAGGCCGACGCGGTGCTCGCCGTCGCGGGCGCCCCGGACACGCCCGACGAAGTGCGCGACGTGGCGCTGCAACGCGCCGGTGAATTCCCGCGGGCGGCGGTGATCGAGCGGCTCTACGGGCTCTTCGCGAGCCCTTCGTGGAAGGTGCGCTGGGTGGCGGCCGAGCTCGTGCTCAAGATGAGCGACACGAGTCAGCTGCCGGAGTTCATGGAGCGGATCGGCAAGGCCGAGGGCATGGCCATCACGGAGCCCATGCGCTACGGGAGCTTAATCGCCCAAATGAAAGGCAGCGCCCCGCCCGTCAAGGTCATCGAGCCGTACCTCGGTACGTCGCACCCCGTGCCCGCGCGCCTGACGGCGCTCGGCTACTACTACGAAAAGGGGACGAAGAGCGACATCGGGAAGCTTTCACACCTCGAAGGCGATCGAGAAAAGACGCCGACGTGCGCGAAGGACGCGGACGGGTGCGAGTGGAAGTGCGAGGTCGAGGGCGAGGGCAAGCGTGAGACGAAGGACATCGCCACGGTCGGCGAGTTTTTCACCTACTGCATCAAGCCGGCGATGGAGAAACGCACCACGCCATGAGTCAGGATCCGAACAAGAAGGTCACCAAGAGCTTCCAGTGCCGCGACGCGCTCTGGCAAAAGTTCGAGCAGATGTCCAAGGAGCTCGAGTGCTCCGTGGATTACCTGATCAACGATGCGATGAAGCAGTACGCGCGTCAGCGCGGTTACGGCGCGGGCGCGGCCGCGGGCGGTGGACCCTCGCTGCCGCCGCCGCAGCCCGCGGCGCCTCCAGCGGCGCCGACGGCCCCGCCGCCGTTGCCGCCGCCGCCGGGAGCGCGCAGCATGACGCCGCCGCCCGTGCCGCCGCCCAAGCGTGGCGCGGGGGCACCGCCGCCGCCGCCCCCACCGCCCGTCGTCGGGGGCGTGCGCAAGGGCGCGCCGCCGCCGCCGCTCGCGTCACGGAGCGCGCCACCGCCGCGCGGCGGAGGCGCGAGCGCGCACCCCGCGGGGATGAATCTCACGATTCATTACCAGGGTGAGGCGTTCCAGGTGACGAAGGACCGCTTCATCATCGGTCGCGGCAAGCAGACGAGCGATCTCACCATCAAGGATCCGAACGTCTCGCGCCAGCACGCGATGATCGAGTTCTCGAGCGGCCAGTATTACATCGTCGACATGGGTTCGACGAACGGCGTCGAGTTCAACGGGCAGCGCGTCCAGCGCAAGGTGATCAACGAGGGCGACACCTTCCGCGTCTGCGATCACGAGCTCGTCTTCACGTACGACTGAACCGATGACGGCGTCGCGGCGGGTGCTGCTCCTTTCCGGCGCCGCGCTCGCGCTGACGCTCGGAGCGGGGCCCGGCGCGGCCGCGGGCGAAGGCTTGCCCGCGAGCGTCGAGGTCACGCGCCCGGACGAGCCGATTCACGTTCGTCCGGACGGAGCGTCGCCGCGGCGCGGTGCGGCCGCGCGGGGCGCGCGACTCCCGGCCTTCGCGGCGACGGGCGGCCCGGGCTGCGAAGGCGCCTGGTTCGAGGTCGGCCCGCTCGCTTGGATTTGCGAAGACGGGGCGGCGCGTTCGCCGCTGCCGCCCGGAACCGCCGAAGCGCCCGCGCCGAGCGGCCTGCCGTTCGACTACCACTTCGTCGGCCGTGACGGCTCCTTCGGGTACCGGGTGCTCGACACCGCCGAAGAAGGCGAGCCCGACGCGCAGCTCTTTCCGGGCTTCGGCGTCGCGCTCGTGCGCGTCGCGGCCAAGCCGGGCGGCGACGCGTTCGGTCTCACCACGCATCGCCTGTGGGTGCCGCTGCGCGATCTCAACGCCGCGGTGCGCGCGCCCGAGCCGCTCGCGGCCGATCTCGACGGCGCCGACGTGGCGTGGGTGACGGCGCCGCGGGCGGAGCTCTTCGCGAGCGCGGGCGGACGGCCGAAGAGCGGCGCCACCGTCGAAGCGCTCGCGCGCGTCCCCGTGCTCGAGCGGGTCGAGAAGCACGGTGAAACGTGGTTACGCGTCGGCGACGGCGCGTGGCTCCGCGGCCGCGACGCGACCTGGCCGAGCGTCAAAGCGCCGCCGGCCGAAGCCGCGCCCGACGAACGCTGGATCGACGTCGACCTCGCGCGGCAGGTGCTCGTCGCCTACCGCGGCGAGCGGCCGCTCTTCGCGATGCCGGTGTCGACCGGGCGCGGGCCGGTGGGCACCGAGCTCGCGACGCCGCCCGGCGTTCACCGCGTGTGGATCAAGCTCGCGACGAGCGACATGGACAACCTCGAGGACACCGACGCCGCGCGCAACTACGCGATTCAGGCGGTGCCGTGGGTCATGTACTTCGATCGCGGTTACGGCCTTCACGGCGCATTCTGGCACCACGCGTTCGGCCACGTGATGAGCCACGGCTGCGTGAACCTCACCCCGGCCGACGCCGCGCGCCTGTTCGCATGGACGAGCCCGCACCTGCCGAGCGGCTGGTCGGCGGTGCTGCCCACGGAGTTCGAGCTCGGAACGCTCGTGCGCGTCGAGTAGCGGCTCGTGCGAGCGCTACTCGACCCGCAGCGGGGAAGCTCAGACCTTGCCTTGGAGCAAGAACGCGATGAAGAACGCGAAGAGCACGAGCGACTCGATCAGCGCCAGACCGAGAATCATCGGGGTCTGAATGCGACCGGCGGCGCCCGGGTTGCGGCTGATGCCTTCGAGCGCGGCAGCCGCCGCGCGACCCTGGCCGAGGCCGCCGCCGAGCACGGCGAGACCGACGGCAAAGCCGGCACCGAGCGCGGCCATCGCCGAGCCACCACCGCCGGCAGCGGCTCCGCCAGCTGCCTCTTGGGCGAAGGCGCTCGTCGTGAGGAGCGTCGTGACCGCGGCAGCAGCGAGCGACAGGTTCTTCTTGGACATCGTCAGGGTCTCCTTGTCTTCTTTCGGGCGGGGCTCTCTCGGCCCCAGGCAAATTCGCGACCGCGCTTTAGTGCGTTTCTCGCGCGATGGCCAGTCCTTCGACGCGCGGCTCGCATGTGCCGCGTTTAAGGCCGAATTACGGCACGCTCAGTGGTGGCCTTCCGCGTCGTGCTCGGTGGCGAGGCCGATGTAAACGCACGTGAGCAGCGTGAACACCATCGTTTGCACGACGACGACGAGGATGCCGAGCACCATGAGCGGAATCGGTACCAGCACCGCGACGAGCCCCATGAAGAGGCCCAAAATCAGGTGATCGACCGCCATGTTGATCATGAGCCGCACGCCGAGCGTGACCGGCCGGACACACAGCGAAATGACTTCGATCGGAAACACGAGCGGAGCAAGCCACCACTTCGGGCCGGCGAGGTGCGCGATGTACGTCTTGCCGTTGGTCAGGAGACCGTAGGCGTTGAAGAAGAGGAACACGACGATGCCGGAGCCGAGCGTGATGTTCAGGTTGCTCGTCGCGACGGGCATGCCCGGAATGAGCGCCATCACGTTCGCGAAGAAGACGAAGGTCGCGGCGGTGCCGATGAGCGGGAAGTAGCGCTTGGCCCGATCGGCATCCATCGCGCTCTTCGCGAGATCGTAGAAGAAGCCGAGGAACGCCTCGACGAAGGTGCGGAGCGTCAGCGTGTCGTCGGGGATGACCGCCTCGTCCGTGTTGGCGAGGCGCGCGCGCGTGGCGAGCGCGACGGCGATGATGACCGCGACCACGAAGAGCGACGCCGCGAGCGGCTCGAAGCTCTCCCACGTCGCCGGAACCTTGCCGACCACGCTGTCGCCGAGGAGGCCCGCGTTGTGATCGAGCGTGTCGCGAAAGTGGGCGAGGATCAGCGTCAAAAAGCTAGCGTGTTCGGGCATCGACTCATCCTTCTCGCCGCACGGGCGCGGCACGCGTGAGCTGGCCGACCACGATGCCGAGCGGCAGCGCAGCATAGCCGAGCGCGAGCGGGAGCACGCCCGCCCAATGATTTTTGATGACGATCCAGGTCGCGAAGACGAGCACGGCGAACTTCACCGTCGCGAGCGACCCCCATGAAAGCAACGCGCCGCGCATCACGCCGCGCACGACGAGCGCGATGGCGGCGAGGTTCAGCGTGGCGAGCGCGCCGCCGATGGCGACGCCGCGCCGATCGGCCGCGCTGAAGACGAACGGAGCGATCGCCGTGAGCACCACGGCCACGAGCGCCACCGGCCAAAGTAGGCTCATGAGGCCGCTTTCTCGCTCCGCCGCGTCACTCATTCCGACTTCTTCCGGTACCGCTTCCGCTCTTCACGCTCGCGCCGCTCGAGCTCGTCCGCTTCGCGCGTCGCCCGCTCGGCCGCTCTGTAGAGTCCGCGCACGCCGGCTGCAATCCCGTAGCCGAGCCCGACCAGCATGAGCCAGGGCGCGGTGTGGAAGCGGTGATCCAGAAATTGCCCGCCGAAGAGGCCCACGATCACGCTCAAGACGAGCTCGAGCCCGACGGTGCCGTAACGGCCGACTCCTTTCCACTCTTGCTTCACGGGTTGCCACGAGGCGCGCCGCCACCTAGCACGTCCCGCGGGGTGGCACTATCGTTCGGCGGATGCGAGCCCTGCCACCGGCAGTTGCGTTGCTGTTCGGCCTCTTCGACGCTTCGATCGCTTTCGGTCAGCCGGCTCCGTCTGTTTCGGCAACGTCACCGGCGCCGCCGCCACCGAGCGCACCACCCGCATCGGCGGCTCCCGCAGCGTCCGCGAGCCCGCCGGCTCCGGACGCACCGCCCGGCTACTACGTCGAGCGAGGCGCGCAACCGGCGCCGCCGCCCGCCGCCGTGAACCCAGCCGTCGAACCGCCGCCACCGGTGATCCAGGAGCCGCCACCGCCCGGGTTCGGTCCGTATGAACCGCCTCCGCCGCCGGTGCCGAGGCATCTCTCGCCGCGCACGTCGCTCTGGGTCGGCGCGCGCCTCGGTTGGTTCCTTCCGTTCGGCAGCACCTACGCTCGCGGCACCTACGACGCGTACGGCGATCTGATTCTGACGGGCGTCCCGTTCAGAGATTACCTGAGCGCCGGGCCCGCCTTCGAGCTCGACGCCGGCATGCGTCTCGGTCGCTACTATCAGGTGTTCGGCTTGTGGCAGCGCGCCGAGCTCAGCACGGGCGGCCCGGAGAAGGGCCTGAACGGCGGCCAACACGGCGGCGATTCGGATTTGTTCGCGCTCGCGCTCCGCGCGACGTCCGACGCCGATCGCGTCGGGCTCGTGACCGAAGTCGCGGTCGGCTACCGGCAGGCGCGCGCGAACTGGGCGGACGGGACGGAGCTTCGCATGACGGGCGGGGTGCTCGAGGGCCGGCTCGGCATCGGCGCGGACGTGAGACTCAGTCCGACGTTCACCGTCTCGCCCCTGCTCGAGCTCGGCGTGGGGTCGTTCGATCACGTGCGGCTCGTGCGTCCGGGCGGCGTCAGCACGAGCGTCATCGGACCGGACGACGCGCCCGGCAGCCACGGCTGGTTCCTGTTCGGCGTCGGCGGTTACGCGGATCTGCTCGGGGCGCGCTGAGACGCGGGCGCTCTCAACCGAGCGCGCGTTCGACTTCGCGGAGCCGCTCCTCGAGCAGGCGGGCGAGCAGCGGGCGAAGGGCGCGAACGGCGCGCGCGCGGTGGCTCACGCCGTTCTTCTCGGCCTCGCTGAGCTCGGCCATCGCGCGGTTGCCGAGCTCGGGCACGATGAAGAGCGGATCGTAACCGAAGCCGCCGCTCCCGCGCGGCGCGCGCGCGATGAAGCCGTCGCAGCTGCCCTCCACCGTCTCGACGCGATCGAGCGCCCACGGGCTCGCGAGCGCGAGCACGCAGCGAAACTTCGCCGCGCGCCCGCCGTCGCCGATTTCCTCGAGCTCGCGCAGGAGCGCCGCGTTGTTTTCCGCGTCGGTCGCGCGCTCGTTGGCGAAGCGCGCCGAACGCACCCCGGGCCGCCCGCCGAGCGCGTCGACCTCGAGCCCGCTGTCGTCGGCGAGCGCGTAGAGGTTCGTCGCCTGACACACCGCTCGCGCCTTGGTGAGCGCGTTCTGATCGAACGTGCTGCCGTCCTCGTTGATCGAGAGTTTGTCGCCGAGCACGTCGGCGACGGAAAGCAGCTCGAGCGGCAGATCGGAGAGCAACGCGCGGAGCTCGGCGAGCTTGCCCTCGTTGGTCGTGGCGATGACGATGGAGAACAGGCTCGCCATGGAACGGCCGCGGATTATAGCCGGATTGGCAAGCGCAGCGCGAAGCGCGTTCCGCGGCCTCCCGGACCGGGCTCGCAGGTGATCGACCCGCCGCTCGACGTCGCGATTTGCTGGGTGATGGCGAGACCGAGTCCGGTGCCGCCCGCCTTCGTCGTGAAAAACGGCTCGAACAAGCGCGCGCGCGCGTCGGGCTCGATGCCGGGGCCCTCGTCGTCCACGGTGATGAGCACGTGCGTCTCGTCGCGGTTCACGCCGAGCGTCACCGCCCCGCCGTTCGGCATCGCTTCGCGTGCGTTGCGCAAGAGGTTGAAGAGCGCCTGCCGGAGCTGCGCCTCGTCGCACGGGACGAGCGGCAGGTCCTCGGCCACGTCGAGCACGAGCTTCACCCCGTGTTGCTCGAGCTCCGGTCGCACGAACTCGGCCGCTTCGTTGGCGATGCCGGCCACGTCCTCGAGCGCGGGGGCCGGCGCCTGCCGGCGCGCGAACAAGAGATATTGCTGGCTGAGCGCGGCGAGGCGCTCGACTTCCTTGCCGATCGCGCGAAAGAGCGCCTGCGCCTCCGCGTCGCCGCGCGGCACTTGCTCTTCGAGAAGGTCGAGGTTCAGCGCGATCGAGGAGAGCGGATTTCTGATTTCGTGCGTGACGTGCGCCGCCATCTTGCCGATGGTCGCGAGGCGTTCGGCGGCGACGAGGCGCTCGTTCGCCTGCGCGATGGCCGCGACCATGCGCTCGAACGTCGCCGCGAGCTCGCCGATCTCGTCGTCGGAGACGACGGCGTCGCGCGGCTTC
The DNA here is from genome assembly GCA_035499895.1 of Polyangiaceae bacterium. GTDB lineage: Bacteria > Myxococcota_A > Polyangia > Polyangiales > Polyangiaceae > PMG-095. The sequence continues at coordinate 35,992 of DATJXW010000296.1, forward strand.
AAATCCCCGCGCGCGACGGCTTGCGCCCGCTCGGTGACCGCCGCGATGGGAGCGAGCACGCGCCGGACGAAAAACGCCATGGCGAGACCGACGCAGAGCGCGACCAGCGTGAGCACGGCGAGCAGCCGGATCGCGAGCGTTTCGCGCGTGCGCGCCGCCTCGAGCAAAAGATCGACCTTGCGCTTGACGCTTTGTTCGAGCTTCACGAGCCGCACCGACGCCTGCGAGCCGTGCGTGACGAGCTCGTCGCGGAGCCGCTCGGCGCCGGTCGCGTCGCCCCGGTCGAGGTCCTGGAACAGGCGATCGAGCCCGCTGCCGTCGCTCGCGACGAACGTCTCGATGTCGCGCACGTCGCGCAAGAGTTCTTCACCGACCGCGCGCATCTCCGGATCGCCCTCGACGAGAAACGCGCGCTCGGCGGCGCCGCGCACCTCGTCGAAGGTGTGCGGCCGTCCGACGCGCAAGGTCACGTCGAACCACACGCGGATGTCCGCCGGATTTTTCGCGGCCGTGATGTGATTGAGCTGCGTGTTCCAGGTGTCTTGTTTGGCGACGAGGTCGCGCACCGCGAGCGCGAGCGGGAAGTAGCCGCTCTGGACCAGCCGGGTCTCCTGCGCGGCGGAGCGCTGCGCCACGATGCTCCAGCCGGCGACGGCGCCGAACGCGAGCGTCACGAGCGCGTAGGAGGCGAGCACGCGCGCCGCGACGCTGCGGCGAAAGCGCGTGCGGGTGCGGCCTTCAGCCACTCGTGAGGCTCCGCGCGATGATCGTCGACAGGTCGATGGCGCGCGCGCCCTGGGCACGAAACCAACCGAGGCTCGTCGCGCAGGCGGTGACGATGGTGCCGCCGCCGAGCTTTTCGTGCTCGGCGAGACGGTCGCGGGCGATGAGTCGCGCCGTGCGCGGCATCACGAACGGCAAGAGCGCGCCGGCCCCCGAACAGCGCGTGTCCGCGCCCGCGCGCTCGAACTCGGCGGGCGGCGCGCCGAGGGCGCGTTCGAGCACGAGGCGCGGCTCGCGCGTCACACCGAGACCGCGCGCCAGCCGACAGGGGTCGTGCCAGCGGAACGGGCCGAACGAGCTCGCAATGCGCTCGAGCCGTTCGGCTCGCTGCGCCGCCGCTTCGACCAGCGTCTCGGCGCCGGCGCCCCGGAGTGCGGCGGCGCAGCCGGCGTCCGCGACGACCAGACGGCGACCGTCGGCTTCTGCGACGAGCGCGTCACGGAGCTCGCGCGCGCCCGCGGCGTCGCCCGCCTCCTCGAGCGCCACGCCGCAACAACCGTCGAGCACGCGCACGGCGCCGAACAGGGCGCGCGCCGCGCGAACCACGTCGTTCGCCTCGCGACCCCGGCTGCCGAGGTAACCGCAACCGACGACGAGCGCCGTGTCGGCGCGGGCGTCCCCTGTCGCGAGTTCGCGCGCCCGTGTCGCGAGCCGTTCCCGCGCGGCGGTGATGCGCCGATGCGCGGCTTCGGACGCCGCCGGAGCGAGGCCGTCCTCGCGATACACGGCGCGCGCCGCGACGAGCGTCTGCGCCACCGGGTTCTGGTGCTCGCAGCGTTCGCGACAGCCGAAGCACGCCGTGCACGCCCACGGCAGGCGCGCGAGGTCGCGATCGGGCGTGAGATCGCCGCGCGCCGCGTACCACGTGAGCGTCATCTTGCCCCACGGGATCAGCGCCTCGCTCGCCTCGACCTCCGAAACGGGGCACGCCGCGCGGCAGAGCTTCGGACAATAGCCGCACGTCTCGAGCGCCGCCCGCCGATCGTCGAGCATGCGCAGCCGCCGGGGCGACGTCATGAGGGCTCGCGGGCCGCCTCGGCGCCCGCGGTCGCGTCCTTCTCGCGCTGCTGTGGAAACGTGAGCTCGAACACCGTGCCGGCGCTCGACGAGTGCACGTCGATGCGCCCGCCGTGTTCGTCCACGATCTTCTTCACGATGGCGAGCCCGAGGCCCGTCCCGCCGCGCTTGCCGGCGGTGACGAACGACTGGAACATGCGCCCCTCGATTTCCTTCGGAATCCCCGGGCCCGTGTCGGCGACGGTGATGACGAGATCACCGCGATCGAGCCCGGCTTCGAGCGTCAGGCGCCCGCCGCGCTCGCCCATCGCCTCGAGCGCGTTGCGGGCGAGATTGTGCAGGGCGCGGGCGACACGACCTTCGTCGAAACGCGCGACGAGCTTCGAATCGACCTCGACGACGAGCTCCACCGGCTGCGTGCCGATCTCCAAGCGCAGCTGGCGCTCGAGATCGGCGAAGAACTTCTTGATGTAGACCCGCCGCACGAAGATCTTCGTTTCACCCCGCGCGAACTCGAGCACTTCGCGCTGCATCGCACCGAGCACGTCGAACTGACGCAGGATGAGCTCGGAAAATTCGTGACGCGTCGGGCGATCGTCGGCGTCGACCATGAGCTGGACGTAGCCGCTGATGATCGTCATCGGCGTCTTGAAGTCGTGGATCACCTGCGAGAGGAGACGACCGATCGACGTGAGCCGCTCGCCGACTTCGCGCGCCCGGCTCGCGTTGAAGAGCCGCACCGCCGTCGACACGTTGACGGCGACGAGCCTCAAGAGTCCCACGTCGGTTTCGGCGAGCGGCTCCTCCCCCTCGGCCGTGAACACGCCGATGGCGCCGAGCGGCGCAGGGTCGCCCTCGAGCGGCACGGCGAGGACGGAGGTGACGACGAAATCCGCGGCGTCGTGCGCGCGGGCGTCGCGGCTCGCGTCCAGCACGAGGAGCGGCCCGCTGGCGCTCATGGCCGCCCCCAAAAAACCCTCCGCCGACTTCGCGGGCCGGCGCACGAGCTCGACCGAGCCGTCGCGGTCGTAGCGCCGCTCGACCAGATCACCCGTCTCCTCGTCGGCGAGCAAGAGCGCTCCGCCGCGCGCGTTGCACGCGTTCGCGACCTGCGTGAGCGTGGCGATCGCGAGCTCCTCGATGCTGGTCGCGCGCGCCGTCGCGCGTTCGAGCTCGAACAGGAGCGAGAGCTCGCGGAACTTGCGTTCCAGCTGCTCCTTGGTCTCGACGAGCTGCTGATTTTTCTGAATCAGCGACAGCATCAAGCGCGAGTTGTCGATCGCGACGGCGGCCTGCGTGCCGAGCGCGCTCACGATGTCCTCGTCGTCACCGGTGAAGCCGCCCGCGCCGCGCTTGTTCAGGACCTGCAAGACGCCGATGGTGCGACCCACGTGGTTCTTGAGCGGCGCGGCGAGCATGTTGCTCGTGCGGTAGCCGGTCAAAAGGTCCCACTCGCGCTCGAAGCGCGGGTCGCGATAGGCGTCCTCGATGCGGATGGGCTCCCCGCTCTTGGCCACGAGCCCGGCGACGCCGTGGCCGACCTTCATGCGGATCGAGCGCACCTCGCCGCCGGCGACGACCCGACTCACGAGCTCGCCGTTCGCCTCGTCGAGGAGATACAGTGTGGCGCGATCGGCCTCGACGACTTCCGTGAGCTTCTCGAGGATGAGCTCGAGCAGCTCGTCGAGATCGAGCGTCGCGCCGAGCGCCATGCCGACCTCGCGCAGGGCGCGCGAGATGCGCTGTTCTCGGCGCAGCGCTTCCCCCGCTCGGGTGCCGCGCTCCTCGACGAGCGACGTTTTTCCCGGCGGCACCTCCGAGCTCACGTGAACGATCGAATCACGAACTTTGACGCGGATCCACCACGCTCGAACCGGCACGCGAGTTTCCCCGCGAACGTGGACCCGGTTGCGCGGCTTCGAGTCGTTGGCTACTGATCTCGAGGGCAACCGCATGGCGCTCAAGCAACTCTTGCTCACCGTGAAAGGGCGCGTCCAAGGCGTGTACTTTCGAGCCTCCACCCAGCGTGAAGCCCGCCGCCTCGGGCTCACCGGTTGGGTGAAAAACCGAGCCGACGGCTCGGTGGAAATCCTGGCCGAAGGCGAAGAAGTCGCCATCCGCGATCTCTACGGATGGGCGCAGAAGGGTCCCGGCGCGGCGCGCGTCGATCGGGTGGACTCGCGCTGGCGCAGCTTCAGCGGCGAGTTTCCGGACTTTCGCATCATCGACTGAGCCCGATGCGCGGCCGCGAATTCGTCGTCCGGGCCGCCGCGTGTCTCGCGCTCCTCGGCGCGGTCGCGATTCCGAGCGTGTCGGCCGCGGACGTGACGGCGGCGCACGAGTTGCCCGAGCTCCCGCGCGCACCGGACGAGCTCAAGCAAGCGTCGCTCGCCGACCTCAACGAGCTCGACGAGCTGCTCGCGCGCATCAGCGGTGACGACGAGGCGGCACGCGACGACGGCGTGCGTTCGATTCTCGAACTCTCGCCGCGCATGGTGCCGGCGATTCGCAAGCGCCTCGACGACCTCGGCGGCTCCACGGACAAGAACGCGCTGAAGCAGCTCTTGTTCGATACACGGCGCGCCGCGAAGGACGAACCGCACGACGACGTGCCGGGCGCCCCCGAGGAAAAAGCGAGCATGGGCCCCGATTACCTCACGCTGCTCCTCGCGCGGCCGCGCCCGAACCTGCCCGCCTGGCGCGATCTCGTGAAGGTGCTCGCGCTCTCGCGCATGCTGGAGCACGTCGGCTCGACGCCGGCCGTGCGCGGACTCGTCGACGTGTACGTGCGCTTCGGGGATTTCCTGCGCATCGACACGCAGAAGGCCCTCGCACGGCTCGGCGATCGCGCGGTGCCGGCGCTCATCGAAGCACGCCGGCACCCCGCCGAAAAAATCGCGCACTGGGCGTCGCGCCAGCTCGACATGCTGGGGCGCGCGGCGCCGAGCCAGGCCGTGCAAATCGCCGACCCCGAGATCTTGGCCGACGTCCTCCGCGCTTACGGGCGCACGCACGATCTCGACGCCGCGCGCATCGTCGTTTCGTTCGCGGGGAGCGAGCGCGGTCAGCTGCGCACCGCCGCGCGTCAGGCCATCGCGATGTTCGGCGAGGCCGGACACTGGCAGCTCCGCGACGCGTACGAAGACGTGATGGGCAAGCGCGCCGCCCGCGATTGGACGTGGGAACGCACGGCGCGCGAGCTCTTCGGCGAGCTCGATCGGCTGCGCCGCGCGGAGGTTTACGATCGTTTCGAGGCGGGGCAGAAGGCCGAGGCGGCCGGCGATTTCGAGACGATGCGCCGCGAGTACGACGCCGTGCTCGAGCGCGCGCCGTTCTTCGAGCGGGGCGACGAAATGGTCGGCGGGTATTGGGAGTACGCCAAGCGCAACGCCGCCAAGCGTCCTGAGGACGCCGTGCTCGCGCTGCGGCACGCGGAGCGGCTCGGCCGAAACAGCCCGGCGCACGATCGCATCGCGAGCCTGCTCCTCACGCTCGAGGCCGAGCGACTCGCGCGCGAGCACATCGTCGATCGCAGTCTCTACCGGCACGCGCTCGAGCTCGACTCGTCGAACGCGCGCGCCCGTGACGCGCTCGACGCGCTGTCGCGGCCGGTTCCGACCGGCGAGCGTAAGCTCCGGTACTACGCGGCGGCCGGCGTGTTTCTCGCGGGGCTACTCGGCGCCGCGTTCGTGCTCTTCCGGCCGCGACCGCGCGACGACACGAAGGCGCCGGCCGAGTCGTAGTCGTACGAACGCGGCGCGGCGTCCCGCCCTGAGATCGCTCAAGGCACGACGCGAAAAGCCGTTCTTTTCCGCAGTCGATCATGCGCAAGGACGCCGCGCGCCTCCGCCAGCCCGTGAGACTGCTGCGCCGGAGCGGACAGTGGTCGGTGGAGCTCACGCGCCTCATCGCCGTCGACGACCAGCTGATGCGCCCCGAGCGCTACCACCTGGCGGCGACGCCGGAGGTGCTCCGTACGCTCACACCGACGTGCCCGCCGGCCCGGGTGCAAGAGGCCGAGGCGCTCCTGCGCTCGCCCGACGACGGCAGCGAGTGCGCCTTCGAGCTCGAGGACGGCGGGTGGGCTCCGATCTCCGAGTCGCGGCCGTCGCTGCAGCCGCTCACGCGCGGGGAGATGATGGGGCTCATCGGTGAGCTCCAGGCCCAGGTCACGCTGATGCGCGGCATGCACGACGCACTCCTCGCGCGCATCGTGTCGGTGGAAGGCGCATTGCAACCGAAACCGGAGAACGAGCCGAAACCGGCGCCGAGGCCGCTCCGCAAAGTGCCCTCACGGCGCGACATGCTCGCCGTGCTGCAGCGCCCCGCGAACGAAGGCCCCGGGCCGCTCGCCCTCGACGGACTCCGTGACCCCGGTGCCGGGCAAGCCGCGACTCCGCCGCCCGCGGCCGAAGCCGCGGCGCCCCAAGCTTCGCCGCCCAACGCCGAAGCAGCGCCGAAAGCAGCGGCTCCCGCCGCCGATCCGACCAAGCTCGCGCCCCCGAATCCGCCGGCCGCACCACCGCCCGTCGCGGTGGCCGCCGAGCCGCCGGCGCCCGCCGTGGTCGCGCCGAAGGGAAACGCTCGGCTGATCCTGCCGTCCCAGAGCGAGGTGATTCAGTGCCTGCGCATGCTCGCGTCCGACGTCGAGCCGTCGCCGCACACCGCGCCGGCTCCAACCGACTTCACGGACTACTACGTCGCGCGTCTGGTCGATGCGGCGCAGGAAACGCTCGGCGCGATACTCATCAATCAACGCGCCGGCGCGTCGCTCGGCGGCGGACTCCTCGCCCTGCCCGTCGCCGCGCGCGACGACCAGGCTCGCCGCGGCATGGCCAAGGACACCCTCGAAGGCTTGAACGAGGTCTGCAACAACGTGTGGGGCCTCGTCAATCGGAAGAACCCACAGACGGCCACGAAGCTCTCGGCGCTCGAGCGCGTGAGCGGTGCCACGTCGAGCTGGCTGCCGAACGCCGCGAGCGTCATCACGCTGGCGACGCCGGGCGGCGGCCTCGTGTACGTCGCCTCGCGCTGACGACTTCGGGTGCTCGCTCCGGCGGCGCCGCGTTCGCGGTGCAACGGCGCGTCACGCGGCTCGGCACCACGCCCGCACACGCGCGGGAACGCGTCAAAAGTCGGCCCGGCGCGGCGGCACGCGGGGACGCGACGACGCCCGGCGCGCGGCCCGTCCCGGCGCGCGCGGCCGAGCGGCGCTCACTGCGGCTTCACGCCGAGGAGCTTCTTGATTTTGCGATCGAGGGTTTCGGGCGTGAACGGCTTCACGACGTACTCGTCCACGCCTTGGTCGAGCGCGTTCTCGAGCTTCCCCATCGTGCCTTCGGTCGTGATCATGATGATCTTCACGCGGCGGTCGAGGTTCCTGACCCGAGTCACGAACTCGAGACCGTCCATCTCCGGCATGTTCCAGTCGCTCAAAATGAAAGCGAAGTTGCCGTCGAGGAATTTGTCGAGCCCCTCCTTGCCGGTCGCGGCCTCGATGGTGCGCGAGCCGCGGAGCTCGGTCTTGTTGAGAGCCGAGATGATGATTTTCCGCATCGCGGAAGAATCGTCGACAACGAGAACGTTCATGGGGGTGAAATCTCCTCTACTTGGTTACGTGGTGCGCGAGCGCCCCGTGCTCGCCGCGAGCACGTTCAGAATCACGACGCCGCCCTCGCACTCGAACCATTGATGTTCGACAGGCGCGGGGTCGACCTCGGCGTACGGGACGACGTCGACGACGTTCGGAACGGACAAGCGACAGTCGCCCTTGAGCAGCGTCTTGAAGTTGCCGCCCACCATGTTGGTGAGCTCGCCGAGCGCGTCACGAATGTCCGAGGAATCGGCTTCGGCGGGCGGCTTGCCGAACATGGCCGCCGCAGCGCGCCGGGCCAGGGCCTGCGAGCAGCCGAGCGTCACGGAGCCCTGCCAGGTGCCCGAAATCGTCACGCGCCCGAGCACGAACGCGCTCGCTTCGGCGCGCGCCGGATCGCACTTCGACGGAGTCAAAGGCAAGCCGAGCACCATCGACCACACCTTCTCGGCGATCTCGTTGAGCTTGGCAGAGCTGACATCGACGTTCATCGGCCTCCTCGCGCTCCTGGCGAGTCGTACGAACGACGCTCGGCGCACGCGCCCGAGGGGCTGTTCGAGGCGAGCATCGGCATGTCAAACGGCCGTACGAGGCGACGGCTTTAGTGCAGTGCGTGAGCGAAGCGTCTCAGCTTAAGCACCTGCACCGCCCGGCCGTTGTGAGTCACGGGCCAATAGCGAAAACGTGCGCCGCTCGCGCTCTCGGCGTCGTGCGCACGACATGCACCCACCCCGGGGAACGGATGGCGGTCGAAGACGACGAAATCATGCGTGAGTTCCTGATCGAGAGTAGGGAAAACCTGCTCGGGCTCGATCGGGACTTCGTCGCGCTGGAGCAAAACCCGCGCGATCGCGCCATTTTGTCGCGGATCTTTCGCTGCGTTCACACCATCAAGGGAACCTCGGGGTTTCTGAATTTGCCGGGGCTCGAGAAGCTCACGCACGTGGGCGAGACGCAACTCAGCCGGTTGCGCGACGGCGAGATCCTGCTCGACACGCACGCCACGTCGGCACTGCTCGCCATGGTGGACGGCGTGCGGCGGGTGCTCGCGTCGCTCGAGCGTACGGGCGCCGAAGGCAACGAAGACTTCACCGCGATCATCGCCGAACTCGCGAAGATCGGACGAGGCGCGGCCGCCGCGGCGCCCGCCCCCGCAAGAACACCGGCGCCGGAGGCCCTACCCGAGGTGACTCCCGCGCCTGCTCCCCCCGCCGTCGCGAAGAGCGACCGAGCCGCGGCGCCGACGCCGCCGAGCGCGCCGCCGGCACGCACCACGGCCGACGCACCCGCCGAGCCGACCGCCGCCCCGAGCGTCGCGGACACCGCGATCCGGGTCGATCTCGCGCTGCTCGACCGCGTGATGAACCTCGTCGGCGAGCTCGTGCTCGCGCGCAATCAAATCCTGCAATACGGCGCGCGCTCGAGCGATTCCGGCCTCGTCAATGCTTCCCAGCGCCTGAATCTGCTCACGACGGAGCTCCAGGCCTGCGCGATGAAGACGCGCATGCAGCCGATCGGCAACGTCTGGAATCGCTTTCCGCGCGTCGTGCGTGACCTCTCCAACGTGTGCGGCAAGGCGGTGCAACTCGAGCTCGAGGGCAGCAGCACCGAGCTCGACCGCAGCATCATCGAAGCCATCAAGGACCCGCTGATTCACGCGGTGCGCAACGCCATCGATCACGGCATCGAAAGCGCCGAACGCCGCGCGCTCGCCGGCAAGCCCGCGCAGGGCCGGCTCCGCCTGCGCGCCTATCACGAGGGCGGCCAGGTCAACATCGAGGTCTCCGACGACGGCGGCGGCATCAACGTCGAAAAGGTGCGGGCCCGCGCCATCGAGCGCGGCCTGGTCACCGGCGAGCGCGCCGCGCGCATGAACGAGCGCGACCTCTTGCAGCTGATCTTCTTGCCCGGGTTTTCGACCGCCGAGAGCGTGACGCACCTCTCCGGACGCGGCGTCGGCATGGACGTCGTGAAGTTCAACATCGAGAAGGTGGGCGGCACCGTCGACATCGCCTCGCGCTTCGGCCACGGCACCACGCTCAAAATCAAGATCCCGCTGACCCTCGCGATCATTCCCGCGCTGCTCGTCGCGAGCGGCGGCGAGCGTTTCGCGATTCCGCAGGTGAACCTGCTCGAGCTCGTGCGCCTCGAAGGCGCGGCGTCGCGGCGCGGCATCGAGAACCTCCACGGCACGCCGCTCTATCGTCTCCGGGGCAATCTGCTGCCGCTCGTCTTCTTGAACGAGGTGCTCGATCTGCCGGGACCGGGCCCCCATGCGGACGTGGTCAACATCGTCGTCCTACAAGCCGACGAGCAGAAGTTCGGGCTCGTGGTGGACGGCATCAGCGACACCGAAGAGATCGTCGTGAAGCCGCTCGGCAAGGAGCTGAAGCAGCTCGCCGTGTTCGCCGGGGCCACGATCATGGGCGACGGCCACGTCGCGCTGATTCTCGACGTGCTCGGGATCGCGCGGCGCTCGAACGTGCTCTCGCCGACGCGCGAACGCGTGCTCGACGAGCGGCCGCCGGCGGCGCCGGGCGGTGGCGTCGCGCGGGAGCGAATGCTCGTGTTCCGTGCGCGCGGTGACGCCCGCATGGCGCTTCCGCTGGCGCACGTCGCGCGGCTCGAGGAGATCGCGCCCGCACGCGTCGAACGCGCCGCGGGGCGCGACGTGGTGCAGTACCGCGGCGGCGTCCTGCCGCTGATTTGGCTCGTGGACGAGCGCTCGCGCGCGACGCGCATGACGCGGGAAGAGCCGCTCCACGTCGTCGTCTTCACCGAGCAAGGGCGCTCGGTCGGCCTCGTCGTCGACGAGATCAGCGACGTGGTCGAGGAAGAGGTGCGCGTTCAAGCACAGGCGCAGGGCGCGGATTTGCTCGGGATCGCCGTGCTCGCCGGGCGCGTGACCGACTTGCTCGACGTGCGCCGGCTGGTCGAACGCCACGAACCCGGCTTCTTCGACCGGCGTGGAGCGGCGGCATGAGCGACGCACTGAAACTCTGCACCTTCGTGCTCGGCGATCTCGCGTTCGGCGTCGAGGTCAAACACGTGCAGGAGGTGATGCGCTTCCAGCCGCTCACGCGCGTCCCGCTCGCGTCGAGAACGGTTCGCGGCATCTTGAATCTGCGCGGCCAAATCGTGACGGCCATCGACGTGCGCGCCCGCCTCGGCTTGCCCACGCTCTCGGACGCGCAAGAGCCGATGAACGTCGTTTTACGCACGAGCGACGGCGTCGTGAGCCTTCTGGTCGACGAGATCGGCGACGTGCTCGAAGTGAGCGCCGCCGACTTCGAGCGCGCGCCCGAAACGCTCTCGGTCGTTTTGCGCGACATCGTGCACGGCGTTTACAAGCTCGAGCGGCGCTTGCTGCTCCTGCTCGACGTGACGCGCGCCGTCGCGCTCAAAGAAACCGGTGACAACGTCCCCTCGAGCCTGGGGGACGCCGCATAAGAGGAACGGAATCAGATGCAAGACCACAGCGAACAGCACAAACCCAAAGCCAACGGAGACTCGATGCGCCCGCTCGCGCTCGCGCGCGCGGAGGAGGGTGAAGTCGCCGAGCTCAGGGGCAAGCTGCGCGCCCTCGAAGAGCGCCTCGCCGCGGCGCAAAAGGCCGAAGAGGAACAGGCGCGTCTGCGTCAGCTGGTGGAGGAGAGCCAGGCACGGGCTCAGACGCAAACCGACGAGCTCAAGGCCAAGGTCGACCTGATTCTCGCCGCCGTGGACGCGGCGGCGCGCGGCGATCTGACGCGACAAATCGCGATCAGCGGCGACGACGCCGTCGCGCGCCTCGCCCAGCGCTTGAACGCGTTTCTCGGCACCATGCGCCGGAGCGTCGGCAACATCGCCGACAACGCAACCACGCTCGGCGCCGCGGCCGAGGAGCTCTCGTCCGTCGCGAAGCAGATGACGTCGAACGCGACCCAGACTTCCACGCAGGCGAACGTGGTCTCGTCGGCCGTCGAGGAAGTGAACCGCAGCATCCAGACGGTCGCGGCGAGCACCGAGGAGATGTCGGCGAGCATCAAGGAAATCGCGAAGAACGCTTCCGACGCGGCGCGCGTCGCCGTCTCGGCGGTCAAGGCTGCCGAAACCACGAACGGCATCGTGGCGAAGCTCGGCGCGAGCAGCGCCGACATCGGCAAGGTCATCAAGGTCATCACTTCGATCGCGCAGCAGACGAACCTGCTCGCGCTGAACGCCACGATCGAGGCCGCGCGCGCCGGCGACGCGGGCAAGGGCTTCGCCGTCGTGGCGAACGAGGTGAAGGAGCTGGCGAAGGAAACGGCGCGCGCCACCGAGGACATCAGCCAGAAAATCGAGCACATCCAGAGCGACACCCGCTCCGCCGTGGACGCGATCACCCAGATCGGCAGCATCATCAATCAGATCAACGACATTCAAAACACCATCGCCTGCGCGGTCGAAGAGCAGACGGCGACGACCAACGGCATCAGCCGCAACGTCGGCGACGCGGCGCGCGGCAGCGGCGACATCGCGCACAACATCACGGGCGTCGCGCGGGCGGCGCAGAGCACGACCTCCGGCGCTTCCGACACCGAGCGCGCGGCCTCCGAGCTCGCGAGCATGGCGGCGGCCCTGCAGAAGCTCGTCGGGCAGTTCAGCTACTGAGCGGCAGGCAAGCATGAAAGCGCTCATCGTCGACGACTCCCGCGCGATGCGACTGGTCATCGCGCGGATCCTGCAAGCCCACGATTTCACGATCGTCGAGGCGAGCAACGGTCGCGAAGCGCTCGACGTGATGGAGCAAACGGGGCCGTTCGACCTCGCGCTCGTCGACTGGAACATGCCGGTCATGGACGGGCTCGAGCTCGTGCTCGCCCTGCGCAAGGACCGCCGCTTCGACGAGATGGCCATCATGATGGTGACCACCGAATCCGAGGCAAAACAGGTCGAGCGCGCGATCGCGGCCGGCGCGAGCGAGTACCTGATGAAGCCGTTTTCGGCCGAAACGTTCGCCGCGAAGCTCGTCAACCTGGGGCTCGCCGCTTGATCAAGGTGTTCATCGTCGACGACTCGGTCGTGGTTCGGCGCATGCTCGTGAGCTTGCTCGAGAGCGAGCCGGGCATCGAAGTGGTCGGCTGGGCCGGGAGCGGCATGAGCGCGCTGCAGAAGCTCACGTTGCTCGACCCCGACGTGGTGCTCCTCGACGTGATGATGCCGGACATGGACGGCATCAAGACGGTGCGCCGCATGCGCCTCACGCACCCGACCATGCCGGTCATCATGTGCAGCTCGCTCACCGAGAGCGGCGCCGACACGACGCTGCGCGCGCTCGCCGCGGGCGCGACGGACCACGTCGCCAAGCCGGGTCCGGGCGAACGCAGCTTGGAGCTTTTCAAGACCGAGCTCATCGGCAAGGTGCTCACGCTCGGCAACGCGAGCCAAGCGCCGAAGAGCGAGGATTCCGTCGAAGTCGACGTGACGCTGATTCCGCCGTCGCCGCTCGCCGCGCGCCCGAGCACGCTGCAAGCCATCGCGATCGGCTGCTCGACGGGCGGCCCGAACGCGCTCGCCACGGTGTTCGCGGGGCTCCCGGGCGATCTGCCGGTGCCGATCTTCATCGTGCAGCACATGCCCAAGGTGTTCACGAAGATCCTCGCCGACCGACTCACCGCCTCGTCGAGCGTGAAAGTCTCCGAGGCGACGCACGGCATGCACGTCGAGCCGGGTCACGGCTACATCGCGCCGGGCGACTTCCACATGCGCGTCGGGCGCGCCAACGGGCAGATCGTCACGCTGCTGAACCAAGAAGAGCCCGAGCACTCGTGTCGTCCGGCGGTCGACGTGCTGTTCCGTTCGCTCGCGCGCTTCTATCGTGACGGCGTGCTCGCCTGCGTGCTCACCGGCATGGGTCGAGACGGCGCGGCAGGCGCCGCGGATCTCGTGCGCGCGGGGAGCAAGGTGCTCGCGCAAAGCGCCGAAACGTGCGTGATTCCGAGCATGCCCGGCGCCATCGTCGAGGCGCGGCTCGCGGACAAGGTGCTGCACTTGGACGGCATGGCGGACGAGCTCGTCGAGCGCGTCCGGCGCTCACACGGGCTCGTGGCCCGTCCCCGCGCGCAGGGAGAGAACTAGGTGCCGAGCCTCGAGAGCATGTCGTACCTGCAGGCGCTGGTGTACCGGCGCTCCGGCATCGTGCTCGAGAACGAGAAGGACTACCTCGTCGACTCGCGGCTGAGCCCGCTCGCGCGGGACGCGGGAGTGAGCTCGGTCGACGAGCTCGTCGCGAAGCTCCGTCGCGAGCCGGGCCCCGAGCTCGCGCAGCGCGTGGTCGAAGCGATGACGACCAACGAGACGCTGTTCTTCCGCGACGCGCACCCGTTCGAGGCGCTCCGGCACCACTTCGTGCCCGAGCTCCTGAAGGCGCGCGCGCAGGAGCGCAGCCTCCGCATCTGGTCCGCCGCCGCGGCGACGGGGCAAGAGCCGTACAGCATCGCGATCACGTTGCTCGAGTCGTTTCCCGAGCTCGCGAGCTGGAACGTGCGCATTCTCGCGACCGATCTGAACGAAGCCGTGCTCGACCGCGCGCGGCTCGCGCGCTATCGCGAGCTCGAGGTGAACCGCGGACTCCCGCAGCAGTACCTCGGGAAATACTTCACGCGTGCTGGCGGCGAGTGGGAGCTCGCCCCGTGCGTGCGCGAGATGGTCTCGTTCCGGCAGCTGAACCTGGTCGAGCCGTGGGCGGAGCTTCCGGCGTGCGACATCGTGTTCATGCGCAACGTGCTCATCTATTTCGACAGCGAGACGAAGTGCGCGATCTTGCGCCGGCTCCGCCACGTGCTCCGCCCCGACGGCTTCCTCGTGCTCGGCGGGGCCGAAACGACGACGAACCTCGACGACGCATACGGCTCGGTGCGCGTCGGCGCGGGCGTCTACTATCAGCTGAAGTCGACGCCCGCGGATTCGACGCGCACGGTTCCGCGCGTCGCGTGAACGGCGCGCCGCTCGGCGCCGCCGCTCACTCTTCTTTTTCGGCCTTGGCCGGCTTCTTCGCGCGCTTCGCGGCCGGCTTCTCGCCTTCCGCGGCTTCGCTCTTGGCGGCGGCTTTGGCGCCCTTTTCGGCTTTGCCTTCGCCGGACGCCTTCGCGCCCTTCTTCGCCTTCTTCTCTTCGGCGGCCGGAGCAGCACCCGCCGCGCCCGCGCCGAGCTCCACGAACTCGACGAGGGACATCGGAGCGTTGTCGCCGCGGCGACGGCCGAGCTTCACGATGCGCGTGTAGCCGCCCGGTCGCTCGCGAAAGCGCCGCGCCAGATCGAGGAACACCTTCTCGATGAGATCGACGCGGCGTTCCTCGCCGCCGCTCTGCACGACGGCGAAGCGACGGAGAAAACGACCCATGCGGAGCTGCGCCGCGTGGCGCTTGGCCTGATCGGCCACGCCGAGGTCCTTCTGAGGCGTGTATGCGACCGGACCCAGCCGAATCGCGCGAGTGATGAGCCGCTCGGCGACGCGCCGGAGCTCCTTCGCCTTCGCGTCGGTGGTCTCGATGCGCTCGTGCGCGACGAGGTTCGCCGTGAGCGCGCGAAGCATCGCGCGCCGGTGGCTCGTGTTGCGGCCGAATTGCCGCCCCGCTTTACGGTGTCTCATCGCTCATCCCTGCGCTTGCTGCTGCTGCTTCCAACGCTCGAGCATGCCCGGCCAGTTGTCGAACTTCATGCCGAGACCGAGACCCATCGTGCCGAGGATCTCCTTGATTTCCTTGAGCGACTTGCGGCCGAAGTTCTTGGTCTTCAGCATGTCCTGCTCGCTCTTCTGCACGAGCTCGCCGATGAGCGTGATGTTCGCGTTCTGCAGGCAATTCGCCGAGCGGACCGAGAGCTCGAGCTCGTCGACCGAGCGGAAGAGGTTCTCGTTGAGCGGCTGGTCGTCCCCGCCCGTCGGCAGGATGTTCTGCTCGTCGCTCTCCTCGAAGTTGATCCAGATGGAGAGCTGCTCCTTCAAGATCTTCGCGGCGAACGCCACGGAATCGACCGGGCGCACGGCGCCGTTGGTCCACACCTCGAGCACGAGCTTGTCGTAGTCGGTGACCTGGCCGACGCGCGCGTTCTGCACGGCGTAGTTCACCTTGCGGATCGGCGAGAAGAGCGCGTCGATCGGGATGGTGCCGATCGGCATCGTCGGCGTCTTGTTGCGCTCGGCCGGGACGTAGCCGCGGCCCACGCCCACCGAGAGCTCCATGACGAGCGGGCCCTTCTTGTCGAGCGTCGCGACCTGGAGGTTCGGGTTCAACACCGTGAGCCCGTCGACCGTCTTGATGTCGCCGGCGAGCACCGGGCCCGGACCCTCTTTTTCGAGCCGGAGCGTGTACGACTTCGGCGCCTCGGCCTTCAGCACGACCTGCTTCAGGTTGAGGATGATGTCCGTCACGTCCTCGACGACGTCGGGGATGGTCGTGAACTCGTGGAGCGCGCCTTCCATCCGCACCGCGGTGATGGCGGCGCCCTGAAGCGAGGCGAGCAGCACGCGGCGGAGCGAGTTACCGACGGTGATGCCGAAGCCGCGCTCGAGCGGCTCGCAGGTGAACTTGCCGTACGTCTGGCTGTTCGACTCGGGGTCGAGCTGAATCGCCTTCGGACGAATGAGATCGCGCCAGTTCCGGCTCATCATGGGGGTGATCATGCTGTTCGTTCTCCTTCAGGGTTCGGACGTTTGCGCGGCCGTCCCGGTTCGGTGAGGAACCCACTCCTCGCTCCGCACCCGCGGCCTGCCCGCATCAAGCGGCTAAGAAAAAGTCTCGGATTATCGTGAGTAGTATTCGACGACGAGCTGCTCGCGAACCATCGGCTCGTTCATCTCGTCGCGGACGGGCATCGAGCGGAAGACGCCGCTCAGCGCGTCCTTGTCGACCTCGAGCCAGGTGCCGCGCGGGCGCGTTTCCGCCGCCGCGAGCGAAGCCTGGATGAAGCCGATCTTCTTGCTCGCTTCCGCGATCGAGATCGTGTCGTTCGGCTTCACGCGATAGCTCGGGATGTTCACGCGCTTGCCGTTCACGAGCACGTGGTTGTGGCGCACGAGCTGGCGGCCCTGAATGCGGCTCGACGCGAAGCCCATGCGGTAGACGACGTTGTCGAGCCGGCGCTCGATGACGCCCAACATCTCTTCACCCGTACGACCCGGCAGGCCCGTCGCCTCCGTGTAGTAACGGGCGAACTGGAGCTCGAGCAGGCCGTAGATGCGGCGCATCTTCTGCTTCTCGCGCAGGCGGAGGCCGTACTCGCTGAGCTTGATGCGCGCCTGACCGTGCTGGCCGGGCGGATACGGGCGGCGGCTCACGCTGCACTTCTCCGTGAAGCAGCGACCACCCTTCAGATAGAGCTTTCCGCCTTCACGACGGCAGAGCTTGCAAACGGGACCGAGATAGCGCGCCATGGTTCGTGCTTTCCTTCGTCAGACGCGGCGGCGCTTGGGGGGACGGCAGCCGTTGTGGGGAATGGGCGTCACGTCGCGGATGAGCGTCACGCGAAAGCCCGCCTGCTGGAGCGCACGGAGCGCGCTTTCGCGACCGGCGCCGGGACCCTTCACGAACACGGCGACCGAGCGAACGCCGTGCTCTTGAGCGCGACGCGCGGCTTCTTCGGCCGCGAGCTGCGCGGCGAACGGGGTGCTCTTGCGCGAACCCTTGAACCCGCGCGACCCGGCGCTCGCCCACGAGAGCGTGCTGCCCGTGAGATCCGTGATCGTCACGATGGTGTTGTTGAAGGTCGATTGGATGTGAACGATGCCCGCGTACACGTTCTTGCGGACGACCTTCTTCTTCGGGCCGCCCTTGGCGGGCGCGACGCTCGGCGTAGCAGCTTTGGCAGTGGCCATGTTCGTCTAGCTTCCCTGGTTAGCTTGCTGGGTTGATCAAGCCGGCCCGGTGCGGCGGGCGAGGTTCTTGCGCGGGCCCTTGCGGGTGCGTGCGTTCGTGCGGGTGCGCTGGCCGCGAACCGGCAGACCTTTGCGGTGCCGGAGTCCACGGAAGCAACCGAGGTCCATCAAGCGCTTGATGCTCTGCTGCACCTCGCGGCGAGCGTCGCCTTCGACCTTGACGTTGCCTTCGATCGCGTCGCGAATCGCCTTCACGTCGGCTTCGCTGAGCTCGTCGACCTTCTTGCTCTCCGGGATCTTCGCGATGGCGCAGAGCTTCTTCGCCGTGGCCGGGCCGATGCCGTAGATGTACGGCAGCGCGTAAGCGATCGCCTTGCGGCGCGGGAGATCGACACCTGAAATACGAGCCATGAGTTAGCCCTGCCTCTGCTTGTGACGCGGGTTCGTGCAGATCACACGGAGGACGCCGCGGCGGCGCACCACCTTGCACTTGTCGCAAATCTTCTTGACGCTCGGTCGTACTTTCATGGCTGGGTCCTGCTTGGGCTTCAGAGCTTCTCGACGATGTGGCCTCGACCGGGGTCCCTCGAAGAGCGTTCCACCTTCACCTTGCTGCCCTTGATGAGTCTCACCACGGCGTGTCGCGCTCGGGGTGCCATCGCGGCCAGGACTTCGGTTCCGTCTGCGAGCCGCACTCGGTAGAGCGCGCTCGGGAGCACTTCTTCGATCGTTCCGATCTCGCTATTCGTCGTTCTGCCTCCGTCTCACGCCGAGAGCCCGAGCGCACCGAGCACGCGGGCGGTTACCTCTGCCGGCTCTCCCACTCCGTCGACTCGCACGAGCAAGCCGAGCTTTTGGTAGTAAGGGAGAAGCGCTGCGGTCATCGCCTCGTATTGAGCGAGGCGTTGCTTGACCGTTTCCTCCCGATCGTCGGCTCGGTGTTCGAGCTCGGCGTTCGGGGGCGGGGCACTATACTTGAGGTGGTAGATCTGTCCAGTGCGTTTGTCCGTGCGGCGGTGGATGGTCCGCTCCACGATGAGCTCGGACGGCACGTCGAGCTGGACGACCTTCTGGAGGGGCTTTCCGAGGCGTTCGAGGAGCACGCCGAGCGCGTCGGCCTGAGTCGTCGTCCGCGGAAAACCGTCGAGAATGAAGCCGTTTTTGGTGTCGGGCTGACCGAGGCGCTCCTCGACCAAGCCGATCACCACCGAATCAGGGACGAGCTTTCCAGCGTCCATGTACGACTTCGCTTCGAGACCGAGCTTGGTTCCGGCCTTGAGCGCGGCGCGCAGCATGTCGCCCGTCGAGATCTTCGGCGCGGTCAGGCGCTTGATGAGCGCGTCGGCTTGCGTGCCTTTGCCGCTGCCGGGCGGCCCGAGGAGGACGAGCCTCATCCGGGCCTCCGTCCGCTCAGGCGCGTCATGCGCGGACCGGTGAGCCCTTCGTAGCTCCGCGTGATGAGGTGCGCCTCGATCTGCGTCACCGTCTCGAGCGCGACGCCGACGACGATCATGAGACTCGTGCCGCCGAACTGAAACGGGATGCGGAACGAGGTCGCGATCACGCTCGGCACGATGCAGATGACGGCGATGTAGACCGAGCCCGCGACCGTGAGGCGCGTGAGCACGCGATCGAGGTACTCCGCCGTTTGCTTGCCGGGGCGGATGCCGGGGATGTTCGCCTGCTGCTTCTTCAGGTTCTCGGCGATGTCGACCGGCTGCACGGTGACGGCCGTGTAGAAGAACGTGAAGAAGATGATGAGCGCGCCGAACAGCGTGTTGAACATCCAGTCACCGCGGTTCAGGTGCGCGCTGAACGTCGACATGCCGGGGATGTTGAAGTTCGCGAGCGTCGCCGGGAACAGCAGCACGCTCGAGGCGAAGATCGGCGGGATCATGCTCGCCATGTTCACCTTGAGCGGCAGGTGCGCGCTCTGACCGCCGTAGACGTGGCGTCCGACCTGGCGCCGCGAATACTGAATCGGGATTTGCCGCTGGGCGCGCTCGAAAAAGACCACGATCGCGATGCTCGCGACCAGCACGCCGAGCAGCATCGCCACGGTGAGCGGCTGCACGTCGCCCGCGTGACCCTGCCAGTAGTTCGCGACGCCCGCCGGGATGCCGCTCACGATACCGGCGAAGATGATCATCGAAACGCCGTTGCCGATGCCGCCCTCGGTCGCCTGCTCGCCGAGCCACATGAGGAGGCCGGAGCCGGTCGTGAGCGTGATGATCGTCATGAGGCGAAAACCCCAGCCGGGGTTCGACACCACGTCGCCGAAACGGCCGCCGCCGAGATCGGCGTTGTTCATGCCTTCCAGCATCATGGCGACGCCGAACGACTGGAAGATGCTGAGCAGGATCGCGCCGTAGCGCGTCCACTGCTCGAGCTTGCGCCGGCCGCTCTCGCCCTCGCGCCGCATCTCTTCCACCTGCTTCGACACGAGGCCGAGGAGCTGGAAGATGATGCTCGAGGAGACGTACGGCATGATGCCGAGCGCGAAGATCGACAGGTTCGAGAGCGCGCCGCCGGAGAACAGGTTGAACAGGCTCAAGAGGCCCGTCTGGCCCTTGACCACGTTGCGCATCACCGTGCGATCGACGCCCGGCGTCGTGATGAAGATGCCGATGCGGTAGATCGCGACGATCACCAGCGTGAACGCGATGCGGCGGCGAAGCTCGGGAACCTTCCCGATGTTGGAGAAACCTTCGACGACAGCCATCGGCGCTCGACTGGATCAGCTCTTCTGTTCTTCGGGCGCTTCGGCCGCGCCACCGTGAATCGGCGGCAGCACCACGATCTTCCCGCCGGCCTTTTCGATCTTCTCCTTGGCGCTGGCGGAGAAAGCGTGTGCCGAGACGGTGAGCTTTTGCGTCACTTCGCCCTCGCCGAGCAGCTTGATGCGGACCTTGCGACCCTGCACGAGCCGCGCGTCGCGGAGCGCCTGCTCGTTCACGTCCTCGCCGGCCTTGAAGCCTTCGAGGTCGCCGACGTTGACCGAGACGGTCTTCACCGGGAACGGCACGTTGAAGCCGCGCTTCGGCAAGCGGCGCTGAATCGGAGTCTGGCCGCCCTGGAAGTGGAGCTTGTTGATGTTGCCGGGCTGACGGGCCTTCTGGCCCTTCTGACCGCGGCCGCACGTCTTGCCGAGACCGCTGCCGATGCCGCGGCCGAGACGCTTTTCGTACTGGCGCGCGCCCTCGGGGGGCGCGAGACGCGAAAGGAGGCTGCTGCTCACGACTTCACCTCGGACACCGTCACGAGGTGCAGGACCTTCTTGATCATGCCCCGGAAGGACGGCGTGTTATCGACCAACACCGACGAGCCCGGACCACGCAGGCCGAGCCCGTCAATCACGCGGCGCTGCGGGTGCGGGCGTCCGATGACGCTCACGCGCTGGCGCACTTCGAGCTTGGCTGCGGGTTTCACGCGACGCTCCCGCCGGACTGCGTCCCGCCGACGATGGAGGCCGCCGTGCCGGCGCGCGACGAAGCCGCGGCCACCGGATAATCGCCGGCCACGTCGTCGAGCGAACGGCCGCGCGCGGAGGCGACGAGCTCGGGCGAACGCAGGCGTCGCAGCGCGTTCACCGTCGCGTGCACGACGTTGTACTTGTTCGAGGAGCCGAGGCACTTCGAGAGCACGTCGTGGATGCCGGCCGATTCGACGACGGCGCGCACGGCGCCGCCGGCGATGACGCCCGTACCGGGCGCGGCCGGACGGAGCAGCACCTCGCCGGAGCCGAAGTGGCCCGTCACGTCGTGCGGCACCGTGGAGCCGATCATCGGCACCTTGAACATGTTCTTACGCGCCTGGTCGTTGCCCTTGCGAATCGCTTCGGGCACCTCGTTCGCCTTGCCGAGGCCGACGCCCACGTGCCCCGCCTCGTCGCCGACGACGACGAGCGCGGAAAAGCTGAAGCGCCGGCCGCCCTTCACGACCTTGGCGACGCGGTTGATGTGGATGACGCGCTCTTTGAGCTTCTCTTCGTCGATGTTGTCGAGGGGCATGGGGATACTCGCAGGCTCAGAATTGGAGGCCGGCTTCGCGCGCGGCGTCGGCGAGTGCCTTGACTCGACCGTGATAGAGGTAGCCGTTGCGGTCGAAGACGACCTTGTCGATCTTGCGCTCGAGGCAGATCTTCGCGATGAGCGCGCCGACCTTCTTCGCGGCGTCGGTCTTGTTGTCGTTCTCGAGCGAACCCTTGAGATCGCGCGAGAGCGTGGAGGCCGCGGCGAGCGTCTTGCCGTCGGCGTCGTTCACGACCTGGGCGTAAACGTGACGGCCGCTCCGGAAGATGGAGAGGCGCGGACGCTCGGCTTTGCCCGAGATCTTGCGGCGAATGCGCAGCTTGCGGCGCTCGCGGCCGGCCAAATCGCTTGCCATGCTTACTTCGCTCCCTTCGCCTTCGCGGCCTTACCGGCCTTGCGACGGATGTTCTCACCGCGGTAACGCACGCCCTTGCCGCCGTACGGCTCGGGCTCGCGCAGGCCGCGAATCGTCGCCGCGGTCTGGCCGAGGAGGCCCTTGTCCGCGGAGGTGAGCACGAGCTGCGTGCCCTTCGAGTCCGGCGGCACGACGCCGCTGATGGCGGGCGGAAGCTCGATCACGCACGGGTGCGAGTAGCCGAGCTGAAGCGTCGCCACTTTGCCCTTCACTTCGCAGCGGTAACCGGTGCCGACGAGCTCGAGGATGATCTCGTAACCGACGCTCGCGCCCTTGATCATGCTGGCGACGAGCGCGCGACCGAGACCCTGCAGGCGCGCGCCGTCGCGACCGGGAGCCGAGCTCACGATCGAGACGTTGTCGCCGTCCTTCTTCGCGGTGACGTTCGGCGGCAGATCGAGCGCGAGCTTGCCCTTCGGGCCCTGCACGCTGACGGCCTGACCGGTGATCGTGAGCGTGACGCCCTTCGGGACGGCGACCGGGCGCTTGCCGACGCGGGAAAGACGCTTTGGTTCCGTCTGCGCTTCCATCACCACACCTCGCAGAGGAGCTCGCCGCCCACCTTGCGGCGGCGCGCTTCCTTGTCGGTCATCAAGCCGTGCGACGTGCTCAGGATCGACACGCCGAGGCCGGAGAGCACGCGCGGGATTTGGTCGTGACGCACGTACACGCGGCGACCCGGCCGCGAGACGCGGCGCAAGCCCTGGAACGCGCACTCGCGCTCGCCGTTGTACTTGAGCACGATCGTGAGGGTGCGGTGCTTTTCGGGGCCCCACTCCTCTTCGCGTACGTCGGCCACGTAGCCTTCGCTCTTCAAGAGCTCGGCCACCTTGTGCTTCAGGTTCGAAGCCGGCAGGCGCGTGAGCTCGTGGCGAGCGAGCGCGGCGTTCCGGATACGAGCCAGCATGTCGGAGATCGGATCACTCGTCATGTCTTCTGCTCCGAAATCACCAGGACGCCTTGGTCACGCCGGGCAGCTCGCCGCGCAGGGCGAGGAGCCGCAGGCACAACCGGCAGAGCCCGAAGTCGCGATAAAACGCGCGAGGACGACCGCACACTCGGCAGCGGTTGTGAGTCCGCGTCGAGAACTTCGGCGGTCGGTTCAATTTGGCCCATTGACTGGCTCGCGCCATGCATCAGCTCCTGAACGGCATTCCGAGATTCGCGAGGAGCTCTCTGCACTCCTCGTCGGTCCCTGCGGTGGTAACGAAGGTGATGTTCATGCCCTTGATCTTCTCGACCTTGTCGAAGTCGATCTCGGGGAAAACGATCTGTTCTTTGAGGCCGAGCGTGTAGTTGCCCGCGCCGTCGAAAGCCTTGCTGCTGGTGCCGCGGAAGTCGCGCACGCGCGGGAGCGCGAGCGTGACGAGGCGGTCCAAAAACTCCCACATGCGCTCGCGGCGCAGGGTGACCATGGCGCCGATCGGCATGCCCTGGCGCAGCTTGAAGGTCGCAATCGCCTTCTTCGCGCGCGTCACGACGGGCTTCTGCCCGGTGATCGAGATGAGCTCCGCGACGGCGGCGTCCACGAGCTTCGGGTTCGACACGGCCTCGCCGAGGCCCATGTTCACGACGATCTTCTGCAGGCGCGGCACCTGCATGTGATTCGTGTAGCCGAAGCGCTTCATGAGAGCGGGGATGCTCTCCTTCGCGTACTTCGTCCGCATGCGCGGCGTGTACTCGGTGTCCTCGCTCATCGCGCTCGCTCCGGAATGTTCGCGCCGCTCTTGCCGACGCGGATCTTCTTCTCGTCCTTCACGGCGTACTTCACGCGCGTGCCCTTGCCGCTCGTGGGGTCGATCGGCATCACCTTGCCGAGCGGAATCGGCGCCTCGACCTCGAGGATGCCGCCGCCGCGCTGGGGCGTCGCCTTCAGGTGACGCTTCACCTGGTTCACGCCTTCGACGATGACGGCGCCGCGCTCCTTGAGGACGCGCTGCACCTTGCCGCGCTTGCCCTTCTCTTCACCGCTGATGACGATGACCTCGTCACCCACCGAAACGCGCTGCATCACAGCACCTCCGGGGCGAGCGAGATGATCTTCATGAAGCGCTTGGCGCGGAGTTCGCGCGCGACGGGCCCGAAGATGCGGGTGCCGACCGGCTCGAGCTGCGGGTTGATGAGGACGGCGCTGTTGTCGTCGAACTTGATGTAGCTGCCGTCCGAGCGGCGGTATTCGCGCTTGGTGCGGACGACGACGGCCTTCGCGGTCTCGCCCTTCTTCACCTTGCTGCCCGGGAGCGCTTCCTTGATCGCGACGACGATCACGTCGCCGAGACCGGCGTAACGGCGGCGCGAGCCGCCGATCACCTTGATGCACTGCACGAGCTTCGCGCCGCTGTTGTCCGCGACGTCCAGGAACGACTGCATCTGGATCATGACGCCGCCGCCCCTTCACGACCCGGGGGGATCGAGTGCGTGAGCTCGGCCGCCGGACGCTCGAGCAGCCGCACGACCTTCCAGCGCTTCTCGCGCGAAAGCGGGCGGTGCTCCTCGATCTCGACGCGATCGCCGGCGCGGAACTCGCCCTTCTCGTCGTGCGCCTTGTAGCGCTTACGGACCTTCACGTACTTCTTGTAGACGTTGTCGCGCTTGAAGCGCACGACCTCGACCACGACCGTCTTCTGCATCTTGGCGCTCGCGACGCGCCCGATCAGGCGGCGGCGCGTGATCTCGCCTTCGGCATTGGCTTCGCTCACGGCGCGCCTCCTTGGGCGGCACTCTCACGCTCACTCAGGATGAGCTTGATGCGCGCGAGGTCGCGCCGCGTCTTGCCGAGCAAGCTCGTGTCCTCGAGCTGCCCGGTGTGGTTCTTCATGCGGTAAGAGAACAAGTCTTTTTCCAGCTGAGCGCGGAGCTCACCGAGATCCTCGGTGGTTCGCTCGCGGAGATCCTTCGCCTTCATCACATCACTCCGTGTCGCGAGCCAGAACCCGCGTCTCGAGCGGCAGCTTCGCCGCGGCCAGGCGGAACGCGTCGCGCGCGTCCTTCTCGGGCACGCCGGCAATCTCGAAGAGCATGCGGCCCGGCTTGATCACGGCGACCCAGCCTTCGACCGAGCCCTTGCCGGAACCCATGCGGACTTCGAGCGGCTTCTTCGTGAACGGCTTGTCCGGGAACACGCGGATCCAGAGCTTGCCGGCGCGCTTCACGTGGCGCTGAATCGCCATACGGCCCGCTTCGATCTGGCGCGCGGTGAGCTTGCAGCGACCCATCGCCTGCAGACCGAAGTCGCCGAACGACACGTCCGAGCCGGCCCACGCGATGCCGCGGTTCTTGCCCTTCTGCTGCTTGCGGAACTTCGTCCGCTTCGGGGACATCTGCGACATCGGCTACTCCAAAATCCGGCGAGCCTTGCGCTGCAGGACTTCGCCCTTGAAGATCCAAACCTTCACGCCGATGACGCCGTACGTCGTGCGCGCTTCGGCTTGGCCGTAGTCGACGTCGGCGCGCAGCGTGTGGAGCGGCACGCGACCCTCGCGGTAGCCGTCCACGCGACCCATTTCCGAACCGCCGAGGCGGCCGGCACAGCGCACGCGGATGCCCTTGGCGCCGAACTTCATCGCGGTCGTCATCGCCTTCTTCATGGCGCGGCGGAACGCGATGCGGCGCTCGAGCTGGGTCGCGATGTTCTCGGCGACGAGCTGCGCGTTGGTCTCGGCCTTGCGCACCTCCTGCACG
>DATJXW010000297.1:0-21845 GCA_035499895.1 Polyangiaceae bacterium
GCGAGTTCGTCGCCTCGGAAGCGTCGCGGCGTCGCTATTGGGCGCGGAGCTTTCTCGGCTTCGCCGTGCTCGGAGGGGCCCAACCGAGCCGCGCGCACCGCGTGCTCGCCGAGTGGGAGCACCGCGGGTTGAGCTCGGAGCTCGTCACGCAAAACGTCGACGGCTTGCATCAGGCGGCAGGTGCAAAACGCGTGATCGATCTGCACGGGCGGATCGACCGCGTCGTGTGTCTCGCGTGCGGGCGCACGAGCCCGCGCACCGTGCTGCAGGCCGAGCTCGCGCGTCTGAATCCGGGCTGGTCGGAGCGCCCGGCAGTGATCGCGCCGGACGGCGACGCCGAGCCCGGCACCACCGATTACGAAACGTTCAGCGTGCCGGCGTGCGGTTGCGGCGGCGTGCTCAAGCCCGACGTCGTGTTCTTCGGGGAGAACGTGCCGAAGGAGCGTGTCGATCGCGCCATGGGTGCGCTCGAGGGGGCGCGGACGCTCGTGGTCGTGGGCTCGTCGTTGATGGTGTTTTCGGGTTATCGGTTCGTGCGCGCCGCGGAGCGGCTGGGCCGGCCGGTCGTCGTGGTCAATCGCGGACACACCCGCGCTGACGCGAACGCCCTATTGAAGCTCGAGGGCGACGCGGGCGAGCTCTTGAGTCGCGTCTCGGGCCTGATCTGAGGGCCCGCGGCCCGTGGGGCCTGCATTTGCTTGCTGCTTGCCGAAGCCCTACGCTTGGTGTTCGATGGTCGAGGTCAGCGAGGGCGCGAAGGGTTCCGTCATCGTCGACGACCGTTACAGCCCTCTCGTCGTCTCGACTTTCACGGGCGAGGTGGAGCTCGAGCAGGGCCGCTGGTACGAGCGCGTCATCCTCGAGATCATCGCGCGCTCGGTGAGCGAGGGGCGGCGGGTGGCGAGCGTCCACGACACGAGCGGCGTGACCCGCACCACGGCGGAGATGCGCCAGTTCTGGGCCGAAATGAGCTCGCGCAACGGGAACACGCTCGAATCCCGCACGCTCGCGAACCTCGTCGTCGTCACGAACCCGCTGATGCGCGGCGTGCTCACGGCCGTCGGCTGGATGAACCCCAAGGTGGCGAGTCTCAGGCTCTTTCCGTCGCTCGACGCGGCGGTCACTGAAGCGCTGAAGCTTTTGCGTGACGCCGGGACCCCCGTGACGCTGCCGGCCGGCGGCTACCGCACACCGCGGAGCGCGAGCATTCGCCCGCGCTGAAGTATCCGCTCCGCTCCGGCACTGCAAAAAACAGGGTCGATGTCGCGCGCGCCCGGGCGTTATGCTGGCAGGCGCCGTGCCCAAGTCCAAAGCCCTCCGGCCCCTCTGTTTCGTGCTGATGCCGTTCGGCAAAAAGAACGATCCGAAGGGCGGTCGCGACATCGACTTCGATCGCGTGTACGAAACGGCGATACGAGAAGCGGTGGAGCAAGCCGGCATGATCGCGATTCGCGCCGACGCGGAGATCACGGGCGGCTTCATCCACAAGGCGCTCTTCGAACGCTTGCTCCTCTGTGACTACGCCGTCGCCGACTTGAGCACGGCCAACGCGAACGTGTTTTACGAGCTCGGCGTGCGGCACGCGACGCGCCCGCACACGACCATCGCGATTTACGCGAAAACTCAAGATCTCCCCTTCGACGTCAAGTCTCTCCGCTGCCTTGCCTACGACCTCGGCGCGAGGAACGCCTTCGACGAGACGCGAGCGCGCGCCTTGCGGACGCGCCTCACGGCTGCCTTGAAGACGGCACGAAAAGTCGCGCATGAGTCGCCTGCACCCGACAGTCCTCTGTTCCAGCTCCTGAAAGGTTACGAGCCGGGCGAGCTCGCGCACCTGGAGACGGACAGTTTTCGCGAACGGGTGAGCTACTCGGAGGACCTCCGGCAGCGCATCCGGCAGGCTCAGGGCGCGCCCGGAGCGAAGGCGGCCAAACGGCTCAAAACCATCGAGCGCGAGCTCGCTCGGAACACCGACGCGGTGGAGCTCGCTGGACTCGTCGATCTGTTTCTCGCCTACCGGGCCATCGACGCTTTTGCCGAGATGACGAAGCTCTACGCCGAGCTTCCCGAGGAGCTGCGGCGCACGGTGATGGTGCGCGAGCAGCTCGCGTTCGCGCTGAACCGCCTCGGAAAAGACGACCAGGCGCTCGATATTCTCCAAAAGGTCGAAGCCGAGCGGGGGCCGAACCCGGAAACGTCTGGACTCATCGGTCGCATCCACAAGGATCGCTGGGCTCGAGCCCGCAAGCAGCGCTCGAGCGCCGCCGCGGGGCACCTCGAAGAGGCCATCGCCGCCTACGTTCGGGGCTACGAGGCCGATTGGCGCGACTTTTATCCGGGGATCAACGCCGTCACGCTGCTCGACGTGCGCGGCGGTAAGCGGGACATCGAGCGGCGTGATCGTCTGCTTCCGGTCGTCGAGTATGCGGTCGAGCGTCACTCGGCGGGCATCACGGCGGGATATTGGGAACACGCGACGGTGCTCGAGCTCGCCGTGCTGCGCTCGGACGAAGTCGCCGCCGAGGAGGCGCTCGGGCGTGCGCTCGCCGCCGTTCGCGAGCGTTTCGAGCCCGCGACGACCGCGACGAACCTCGGCTACATCCTCGACGCACGCCGCGAGCGGGGCGAGGACGTGGCCTTCGTCGCAGCCTGCATCAAACAGCTCCAAAAAGGGCGCTGAGCCGCTTCGATCGAACGCTGCCCGCGCCTCACCCGCTCGTGCCGCCGGAGCCGTAGCTGCAGAACCCGAAGGTGTTTTTGCAGGTGCCCGAGGCGCAGACGCCGCAATCGCAATCGGCGTCGGCTTTGCACTTCTTCGGCTGGCAGCTCTCGTCGGCTTCACAGACGTAGTTCGGACTACAACCGTTCACCGAACAGAGGCTCTGGCAGCCGTGCTGATCCGAGTAGCTCATGCTGCACGCGGTGCCGCTCGGGCAAGCGTACGTGCCTCCGTAGAGCTCGCACAGCGCAGGCGCGCAGCCGTGCGGATCGCTGACGGTGGTGACGCTCGGAAGGCACGTCTCGTCCGCGGCGCAGGGCCAAGCGCTGCCGCACGGAACGTAGTCGCAGTGTCCCGTGTCCGAGTTACAGACTTGCCCATTGTCACACGAGCCGGCCGTGCAGCGGGCAAAGCACTGCGCGACGTTGCCGCAACTCTGATACGGCGCAAGCTCACAGATCTTGCCGTCGCCGCACGACGCGTCCGTCGTGCATTGCGGGCTTGCGAACCCGACGGGTCCACAGGTGTACACGGGCTCCGACCAGACGCAGGTTCCGAAACTGCAATCGGCGGTCGAGCGACACCCGGCGCTGCTCACCGAAGTGGGATCGCTGCCCGGACAGGCGACGAAGCCGCCGGTCCCCGCCGGGCTGCCGCCGCGCCCGGCACCCGCTTGCCCGCCGGCGCCGCCACCCGCGACATCGCCGCCGTGACTCGACGTGCCGCCTGTCCCTGCATCGCCGTCGTCGCTCGGTGAGCGGCTGCTCCCGCATGCCCCCGCAATGGGCACGACGCAGAGCAGTGACCACCATGTGGGTGCGCGAAGGAGCGAGGCGAGCACGGTGCTCCACCAAGCAAAGCGCATTCCAGCGTCTTTGGCACACCCTGGCTCAGGGCCGCTTCGAACACGGCGCCTGAGCCCCGAGAACCGCTATCGCGAAGTCACACCCGTCGTCTCACGGGACGAGCTGCACGACGTAGTCGTCATAGGGACCTTGGTTCGGGAACTGAAGGTCGCCCGTGGTGTAGCCGGCGAGGTAGGCGTAGCCGTTCGAGTCGACGGCAAGGCCGTACTCGAGCTCGTCGCCGGAGGAACCGAACTGGCGCGTCCACGAAGCGGTGCCGTCGCTCAAGTAGCGAACGACGTAATCGTCGTTGCCCCCCGCGCCGGGTGCTTGCATCACGCCGCCGGTGTCGCCGGCCGCGTAGATCGAGCCGTCGGGAGCCAGCGCGAGGCCTTCGACCTCTTCGAACGCGCTCGTTCCGAATTGGCGAGACCACTGGAGCACGCCGCTCGAGTTCAGCTTGAGGATGAAGCCGTCCCAACCGCCCGCGTTCGTGCTCGCGAGCGCGCCCACCGTTTCGCCGCCGACGTAGGTATTTCCGTTCGCGTCCACGGCGACCCGCTCCGCCCAGTCGTCGCTCGAAGTCCCGAACTGCTTCGTCCACTGCACCACGCCGTTCGCGTTGTACTTGCGGACGAAGATGTCGTTGCTGCCCGCGTTCGTACCGCCGAGCGAGCCGGTCGTGTAGCCGACGACGTACACGTTGTTGGCCGAGTCGAAGCCGACCGACCTGCCCTGCTCGTCGTTGGCGGTGCCGAACTGATCGGTCCAGAGGGAGTTGCCGTTCGAGTCGTACTTTCGGACCACGACGTCTTCACCGCCGGAGCTGTTGACGACCGAGCCGTACGTTTCGCCGGTGACGACCACGTTGCCGGCGCCGTCCACGGCGATGCCCGTCCCGCCGTCGTTTCCGCTCGAGCCGAACTGTTTGGTCCAGATGATGGCGCCCGCAGTGCTGTATTTGCGCACGTAGATGTCGTCGTCGCCCTGGCTCGCGGCGCCGAGGCTGCCGGCCGTCGATCCGGAGACGTAGACGTTGCCGCTCGCGTCGGTGGCGATGCCGAAAACGTCGTCGTTGCCGTCCGTGCCGAATTGCTGGGTCCACGCGGTGTTGCCGTTCGCGTCGATCTTCACCAACGTGGCGTCCACGCCGCCGAGGTTCGTCCCGAACGTGTCGCCGTTGGTTTCCCCGCCCGCGTAGACGTTGCCGTTCGAGTCCCGCCCGAGGGCGTAGAAAAACTCGTAGATCGCGTCGGTGCCGTACGAACGATAGGCGCTGTTCGCCGCGCCGCACACGGCGTCGGACGTCGAGGTGCCGGCCTGCACCGTGCCGCTCTGGGCCCACGTGCAGATGTCCCAGGGGCTGCAGCTCGTCAGGTTCGACGACGACGTGTACGTCCCGCTGCCGCACGCGCCGCAGACGCGATCGCTCGTCTTCGTGCCCGCCGTGGAGACGTAGCTCCCCGCGTTGCACGTCGTCCAAGCGCCGCAGCTCGTCTGGTTCGAGTTCGCGCTGAACGTGCCGGAGCCGCAGGCCGTGCACGCGCGATCGTTCGTGGCCGTCCCGGCCGTCGAAACGAATTGGCCGGCGCTGCAACTCGCCCAACCCGTGCAGCTCGAGGAGTTCGAGCTCGTGCTGAAGGTGCCGCTCCCGCACCCCGCGCAGGTCCGATCGGCCGTGGCGCTGCCCGCGCCCGAAACGAATTGCCCGGCCACGCAGCTCGTCCACGTCGAGCAGCTCGTCTGGTTCGCAGACGAGGTGAAGGTGCCCGACGCGCACGCCGTGCACGCGCGATCCGACGTGGCCGAGCCCGCCGTCGAAACGTACTTGCCGCTCGCGCAGCTCGTCCACGTGGAGCAGCTCGTCTGGTTCGTCGAGTTGCTGAAGGTCCCGGACGCGCAGGCCGTGCAAACGCGATCCGACGTGGCCGAGCCGGCCGTGGAGACGTATTTGCCGCTCGCGCAGCTCGACCACGTGGCGCAGCTCGTCTGGTTCGCCGAGGTGGTGAACGTACCCGAAGCGCACGCCGCGCACGCGCGATCCGACGTCGCGGAGCCCGCCGTCGAAACGTAGTCGCCGCTCGGGCAGCTCGACCACGTGGCGCAGCTCGTCGCGTTCGCGCTCGCGCTGTACGAGCCGCTCGCGCAGGGCGTGCACGCGCGATCCGACGTTGCCGACCCCGCCGTGGAAACGTAGTTGCCGCTCGAACAATTGGACCACGGAGAGCAGCTCGTCGCGTTCGAACCGGCGCTGAAGCTGCCCCCGGCGCACGCGAGGCACGAGCGATCGGACGTCGAAGTCCCGTTGACCGTGACGTATTGGCCGGCCGTGCACGCCGTCCACGGAGTGCAACTCGCCTGGTTGGCCGTGGCCGTGGTCGTGAAGGAGCCCGAGCCACACGCCGAGCAGGCGCGATCCGACGTCGCCGTGGGCAGCGTCGATGCGTATTGTCCGGCGGTGCAGTTCGTCCACGCTTTGCAACCGGCCGGGGTCCCGTCGCTGCTGTACTGACCGGACGGGCACGCGCTGCACTCGGCGGTGCCGTCGTGCTCGACGCAGAAGGAGTCGCACGGGGTCTGTTGATTCTCGACCGTCACGAGATCGGGACCGCAGTCCCCGATCACGAGGCCGTTGCACGAGAGCTGCCCCGGATTTTTGCCGACGCACTGGGCCACGACCGGCAAGCACTGAGCGTTGTTGCCCGCGCGCGTGTCACAGCGCTGATCCGCGTCGCAGTCGTCGTACTTCGTCCAGAACCCGCCGCTGCACAGGCGTCGCGTGCGCACGGCGTTCCCCGTGCACTCGATGACGCCTTCGTCGGTGCACGGTTCGGGAGGGGGCGCCGCGCCGCCTTCACCGCCTGCGCCCGCCGTCACGCCGCCTTCGCCGCCCGCACCGGCGCCGCCCTCGGCTTCCGCCCCCGTTCCGCCCGACGCCTTGGTCCCGCCTTGTCCGGTCGCGCCCTCACCGGTGCCGCCCTGGCTCGTGCCGCCTTGGCCGGTCGCGCCGTGTCCCGTCGCGCCCTGCCCGGTTCCGCCTTGATCCGTCCCGCCTTGTCCCGTCCCGCCCGAGTTGCCGGTCGACGTACCGCCCTGGCCGCCGCTGCTCGGACCGCCCGAGCCGCCGTTGCGACCGCCGGTGTTGCCGCCGCGTCCTCCACCGTTCTCGTCGCCGGCGCCCGCGGCGCCTCCCGTTTCGTCGTGGGGCTTGAAGTCGCGTGTCGTGCCGCAACCGAGCGCACAGACCGTCAAGAACGAGATGAAAAGCGCGCGAACGTTTCGTCCAACAAAGGACATGACTAAGCCTCCCAAGATCGCGGTGTTATCAAGGCCGCGCACCAGAGCGTGTGCCTAGTCCGGCTGGTCGTCGCAGGCAAGCGCCCGGACCGACCGAGCACGTTCAGCCGCGTTCCCGCCCAGCCGGCCGGATCCACGCCAACCGCGCGCGCTGCCGCTCAGCGCGCCGCGCCGAGTTCGCGCAGGAAGCTCTCGCGCTCGGCGTCGGTGCCGAGCTTGGCGCTCAGGCCGAGGCAGAGGTCGCGGTAACTCGCCGCGTCGGCGGCCGCCTTCTTCACCATGATTTTGGCGATGGGCCCGACGCGGAGCGCAAGGACCTCGGTCACGCGCGCGAGGTCGGCGGCGCTGATCGCCGCGGTCGGGCGCAGCGAATTCGGAGCGGCAGACAACCGTTCGGTCGCGGCTTGCTCGAGCGGCGCCGCGAGCAACGCGCGCAGTGTCGTGAGGAGGCCCTCGCGTGTTTTCGCGTCGCTCACCGGGTCCGTCAAGAGCGCGACGAGCTCTTCGCGCGTCCGTGCCCGCGCGAGCGCGCGCTTGAGTGCCGCCCCCGCGACGAGACCGAGCGCCGGCGCGAGCG
Organism: Polyangiaceae bacterium; assembly: GCA_035499895.1. Lineage (GTDB taxonomy): Bacteria > Myxococcota_A > Polyangia > Polyangiales > Polyangiaceae > PMG-095. Next base: position 7,439 of record DATJXW010000297.1, read on the forward strand.
CCGCATCGACGCGCCGCAACGTGTCGGTCGAGAGCAGCCCCGCGGCCGGCGGTGAGCCGCTCGCCGGGGCGCGCGGTTCACGCAGCGATTCGGGATTGTCCCGCGCCACGTTGCCGCTCGGCGTGACGGCGAGCGCGGTCGCGAACTCCGCCGCGCTCTGAAAACGGGCGCCTGGATCCTTCGCGAGCGCTCGCGCGACGACCGCGTCGAGGTGAGGCGGGAGCCCCGGCCGCACGAGGCTCGGCGGCGGCGGATCCGTGTGACAGATCTTGTACGAGACCTCGACCACCGAGCTGCCCTCGAACGGCAAGCGGCCGGTCAAGAGTTCGTAGAGGATGACGCCCGCGGCGAAGAGATCGACGCGGTGATCGACCGCGACGCCCATGTACTGCTCAGGAGCCATGTAGGAAGGCGTGCCCATGGCGGCGCCGACCTGCGTGAGCTTCGAGTCGCGCACGCGCGCGATGCCGAAATCCGTGATCTTCAGCTGATCGGCGACGAGCAGATTCGCCGGCTTGATGTCGCGATGCACGATGCCGGCGGCGTGCGCGTGACCGAGCGCGTCGAGGAGCTCGCCGAGCAGGCGCCCGACTTCGTGCAAGCTCAAGCTGCGCGAGGCGGCGTACTTGGCGAGATCCATGCCCGGCGCGTACTCCATGACGATGTAGCCGTTCGCCTCGTCTTCGCCGAAGTCGTAGATGCCGACGATGCCCGGGTGCGACAGCTTGCCGGCCGCCGTCGCCTCGCGCCGAAAACGCTCGGTCGCTTCCTCGCTCGCGCTCCCGCCGAACTCGTGCTTGCGGATCGTCTTGATCGCGACCTTGCGCTCGATCACCGGGTCGTACGCGAGATACACGACGCCCATGGAACCTGCCCCGAGCGGCTCCAGGATCAGGTATTTGCCGAGACGGTCGGGCTCGGAGCTCATGGGTCTTCGAGCATCTTGATCGCGTGCTCGACGCTCTTCTTCATGCGGTTGAAGGAGTGCGCGAGGCGCGCGACCTCGTCCGTGCCCGTCGCCGGGAAGTCGGGCCCGTCGATTTTGCCGAGGCTCACGGCGTCCGCGATGGCGGACAGGCGAACCACGCGCCGTACGACCATCAGCGTGAGCATCAGGTTCAGCACCACGAAGACGACGGCGAAGACGCTGCCGAGCGAGGCGACGAACGCGTAAAACGCGGCGTCGGCGTGCGCGAGCGGCACCGTCATCGGCACGCTCACGAGCTGCGCGCCGACCGTCTCGTGCAGCTGCCAGCCGAAGCCGTTCGCCGGACCGTACCGCTTCAGCATGGCCTTCGGCGCCGCGTCCACGGTGCTGTGGCAGCCGAGGCACGCGGCGTCGTTGATCGCGATGGGCTTGCCCAGGTAGAGCGAGCGGCCGTTCGGCGTGTCGCGTTCACCGACGATCTCGTGGAGCGTCGAGTCCTGACGAAAGCGATTGACGATGTCGACTTCCCAATCGGTCGCGCGGTCGCGCAGGTTCGTCGGGTTGAGCGTCGCTTCCTTGTAGGAGAAATCGGGGAACTGGGCGTGCAGCGCGTCGAACTGCTCGGTCGCGCCGAAGGCCGGCACGGATTGCGGGAAGAAGTCGTCTTCACCGAGGCGCTTGAGCAGCGGCGCGACCTGCGTCGACGTGTACGCGCGGGACGCGAGCGCCGACTCCATGATCAGCCGCGCGTCCTCCAACGTTTCTTCGCGCGCGCTCTGCTGGAGCAACGAGCGCGAAAAGAGCGCGGCCGCCCCGAACCCCAGCCCGAACACGATCAGGAGCACGAGGTTGAACTTCAGCGCGAGCCGCATTCGACGCGCTCAGCGTACCATACGCTACTCCGTCGCGATTTTCGGAGCTCGACGGGCCGGGCGAGCTTCACCTCGCGTCGGCCCGTCGAGAGCGCACCCGATCGGGAGCGCGACGTGGCAAGCCTCAGCGTTCGAAGCGATCGAGGTTCATGACCTTCGTCCACGCGGCGACGAAGTCGTCGATGAAGCGGAGCTCACCGTCCGCGCTGCCGTACACCTCGGCGATGGCGCGCAGCTGCGCGTTCGAGCCGAACACGAGGTCGACGCGCGTCGCGGTCCATTTCAGCGCGGAAGTCTTGCGATCGCGTCCCTCGAAGCGGTTCTTCGAATCCGAAACGTCCTTCCACTCCGTGCTCATGTCGAGCAGGTTCTTGAAAAAGTCGTTCGAGAGCACGCCCGGTCGAGTCGTGAACACGCCCTGTTTCGACCCGTCGGCGTTCGCGCCGAGCACGCGCAAACCGCCGACGAGCGCCGTCATCTCGGGCGCCGTCAGCGTGAGCAGTTGGGCCTTGTCGACGAGCAGCGCCTCGCCGGGCACGGCGACGCGCGCGGCCTGGTAGTTGCGGAAGCCGTCCGCGAGCGGCTCGAGCGCGGCGAAGGACGCCACGTCCGTCTGCTCCGCGAGCGCATCCGCGCGACCGGGCTCGAACGGCACCGTGACCGCGTGGCCGGCGGCTTTCGCCGCTTCCTCGATCGCCGCCGAACCTCCGAGCACGATGAGATCGGCGAGCGAGATCTTCTTTCCGCCGGTCTGTGCTCCGTCGAACTCGCGCTGAACGCGCTCGAGCGTGTTCAACACGCGCGCGAGCTCCGCCGGTTGGTTCACCGCCCAGTCCTTCTGCGGCGCGAGCCGAATGCGGGCGCCGTTCGCGCCGCCGCGCTTGTCGGAGCCGCGGAACGTCGAAGCCGACGCCCAGGCCGTCGAGACGAGGTCGGCAACCGAGAGTCCGGACGCGAGCAGTTTGCTCTTCAGCGCCGCCACGTCCTTCGCGTCGACGAGCGGGTGATCGACCTTCGGGATCGGATCTTGCCAGATGAGCTCTTCGGCCGGCACCTCGGGCCCGAGGTAGCGCGCCCGCGGTCCCATGTCGCGGTGCGTGAGCTTGAACCACGCGCGCGCGAAAGCGTCCGCGAATTGGTCCGGGTGCTCCATGAAGCGCCGCGAGATCTTCTCGTACGCGGGATCGAACCGCAGCGACAGATCGGTCGTCAGCATGGCGGGGGCGATGCGCTTCGACGCGTCGTGCGCGCTCGGCACGGTGCCGGCACCGGCGCTGCCCTTCGGCTTCCACTGGTGCGCGCCCGCTGGGCTCTTCGTGAGCTCCCATTCGAAGCCGAAGAGGTGCTTGAAAAAGTCGTTACTCCACTTGGTCGGCGTCGTCGTCCAGGTGACCTCGAGGCCGCTCGTGATCGCGTCGACGCCCATGCCCGTGTTGAAGCCGCTCTTCCAGCCGAGGCCCTGTGCTTCGAGCTCGCCGGCTTCGGGATCGGCTCCGACGTGCGACGCGGGACCCGCGCCGTGCGTCTTGCCGAAGGTGTGCCCGCCCGCGATGAGCGCGACCGTCTCCTCGTCGTTCATGGCCATGCGCGCGAACGTCTCGCGGATGTCGCGCGCCGCGGCGACCGGATCCGGATTGCCGTTGGGACCCTCGGGGTTCACGTAAATGAGCCCCATTTGCACCGCCGCGAGCGGATTCTCGAGGTCGCGCTCGCCCGAGTAGCGCGCGTCGCCGCCGAGCCACTTCTTTTCGGCGCCCCAGTAGACGTCGAGATCGGGCTCCCACACGTCTTCGCGGCCCCCGCCGAAGCCGAACGTCTTGAAGCCCATCGTCTCGAGCGCGACGTTGCCGGTCAGGATCATGAGATCGGCCCACGAGATCTTTTGGCCGTATTTCTGCTTGATGGGCCACAGCAAACGACGGGCCTTGTCGAGGCTCACGTTGTCCGGCCAGCTGTTGAGGGGCGCGAAGCGCTGTTGCCCGCGCCCGGCGCCGCCGCGACCGTCACCCGTGCGGTAGGTGCCCGCGCTGTGCCACGCCATGCGCACGAAGAGCGGACCGTAGTGACCGAAATCGGCGGGCCACCAGTCTTGCGAGTCCGTCATGAGTCGCGCGAGGTCGGCCTTCAGCGCCGCGAAGTCGAGACTCCGAAATGCCGCTCCGTAGTCGAACGCCGGTCCCACCGGATTGGACTTCGAGGAGTGTTGAGCGAGCAGGTCGAGCCGCAGCGAGTTCGGCCACCAATCGCGGTTCGAGGTGCCACCGCCGAACGAGTGGGGAAACGGACACTTCTTTTCGGTCGTCATGCTGGAACCTATAGTTCGTCCGGAAATGCTCGCCATTCGTTTGATCGAATCAGATCGATAGCCACAGGCTATCGATGCGCTCTTCGCCGCCCACCGTCGTTTGGTAACTACTTGCCAGTTTGTCTCTTAGACGAGACATCTGTCGGCGGCCGCCGCTGACCCCGGGACGCGTGGACGGGTGCGACAAAAATTCGCGCGAGAAAAACCACACCGGCTCGCTGGCGCAGGCGCACCCTCAGCAGAGACATGGGAAAAGCGGGAAATTCATTTTACAAGACAATAGTCCTCTTTAGTGTAGTTTGCCGAGGGTGACCTCACCACGGCGCCGACTCGGTTTCGCGTTGTTCGCACTCTGCGCGTGTTCCTCGCGCTCTCCCACCGATCTGGATCAGGCGACGGCCGCAAACGGCGGAGGCGCACCCCCGACCGGTGCGAGCGGCGGTCCGGCCGTCGCCGCAGGAGCGGCTCCCGTGGTGGCGGGCGCGGGCGGAAGATCCGAGAGCTCCAGCGCGAGCGGCGGGCTGGGTGGGTTCGTGGCGGCGGGCACGTCGGCCGTGAGTGGCCTTGCCGGTGCCGCCGCCGGTGGGGCACCCGTGGTCGGTGGCGCGACCGGCGGTAGCGCGGGCAGCCCAGCGGCGTTCGGCGCCGGCGGCTTCGGCAATCCGGGCGGCGGAGGCGCCGGCGGCGTCGCACCGAGCGCGGGCGCGGGCGGCACGGCCGGCGGCGCAGCAGGTCCTGCCGCCGGTGACGAGGACGGCGAATATCTATTCACGAAAGAGACGTTCGGAGGCAACGGTCGCACGTGCGTGACTTGTCATAGCAGCGCGACAGGTACCGTCAGCCCGGCCGACGTTCAGTCGCTCTACGCCGCGAATCCGGATGATCCACTGTTTCGGCCGCTCGACAGCGACGACGGCGTGGGGAGCGATTACACCGAACTCCAGGCTCATGCGACCATAAGAGTGACGATCGATCTGCCGAGCGGAGTTCACCTCACGTCCGATCCCACCGCGACTTCGATCACCGTTCGCCGGGGGATTCCCACGACATTCAATACTCCAGCGCTGGATCCGAATCTGATGTGGGACGGCCGTGAACCCGATTTGCCGTCACAGGCTCAGAGTGCGATTCTCGGGCACGCTCAAGGTACCGTCACTCCCACTTCCACGGAGTTGAGCCTCATCGCCGATTACGAGAAGACGCTTTTTTCGAGCGACCTCTTGCGACAGTACGCCGCAAACGGCGCCGCGCCGACCTGGCCGGACGGAACGACCGACGAAGAAAAGCGCGGACGCCGCTGGTTCGTTCAGGACTCCGCCGCTCCGCGCTTCAACATCTGCGGCCAATGCCACGGCGGTCCGATGACGAACGAGACGCAATCCAACTCCGGCCTGCCCGTCGGCAAGCACTTTCAGACCGTGAGCGTTTCGGAGTTCAACCTCGGCGGCAACCCGACCTACGAATTCTCGTTCCCGGATCCGAACAACCCGGGCAAGACGGTGACGGTGACGACGCCGGACCCCGGCCGCGCGCTCATCACCGGCGACTACAACGACGTGAACTTTTTCAAGATCCCGCCCCTCTGGGGCGTGAAGAACACCGCCCCCTATTTTCACGACAACTCCGCGGCGACCCTCGACGATCTGATGGTTCAGTACGACAAGCACATGGCGACGTTCCTGCCGAACAGCGGCGACTACCCGAACCCTCACGTCCCCACGGCGCAAGACAACGCCGATATCATCGCCTACCTGAAGCTTCTCTGAACGCGCAGGAGGGTGCATCCGTTCGATGCAGCCGTCGAGCGGTACGTGTTCGCGCTCGCCGGGCCGGACGCGCTTTCAATCGAGCTCGAGCGCGCACCCGAGCGGCTCGCGATCGCGAACGGGGGGCTCGCGACCCGCGAGAATTTCGTCGAGGGCTTGCCGCAGGTACGGGCGCGCGTCCTCGTGCAGGCGGTTCTTGTCGGAATCGATGCCGCCCGAGTAGCGGATGGCGCCGCTCGCGTCGACGACGACGGCGTGCGTCGCGAAGCGCGCGTGCACGGCCTTCGCGAGCTTCGCGCCGCGGTCGGTCAGGAGAGCGAACGGATATGCGCGCTGTTTCGCTGCGGCCGCGTCCGTCGCCGGCTCGGCGCCGACCTCGGAATCGACGATCAGCAGCGAAACGCCGCGTCCGCGGTACGCCTCCGCGAGTGCGCGAAGGCGAGGCTCGTGAACCCGGAGGCACGGGCACGACTGCGAGTAGAAGACGAATACGGTGAGGGTCGAACGCGCAATCTCCGCGCGGAGATCGTGCGCTCGTCCGTCGCTGCCCGCGAGCACGAGGGGCTCCGCGAGCGGGAGTCGCGCGGGAGCTTCGGTTTTACACGCAGCGCCGAGCACGAGCGCGAGCATCGCCGTCGAAACAGAGTGACGCATCAGAAAAGACTCCCTATGACGGTGGAGGTGAAGCCGAGGGTCGACGGCTGGTTCTCGCCGGCGCCGCTGAACGGGGGATCGAGGTAGGTCGAGGCCTGCAGCCGCAGACGGTCCCCGAGCGGGAGACTGCCGGCGAGCGCGAAGCGCAAGAGGCGCCGCGCGGTGCCGCTCGCTTCGACTCGGTCGATGCTCGCATCGCCCTCGGCCGTGAAGGTGACGGCGAGCGCGAGCGAGGCCTCGTCGGCGAAGACGTAGCCGGCGTTGCCGAGCAGGGTGAATTGGGTTCCGAGGTCGCTTTCGAGCCCCTGAACGCGCCGGGAAAGCCGTTTCGCCACGAGACCGCTCAGCCCGAAAAGCCAGCGATCGACGACGCGCTCGAGCGCGAGGCCGGCGTTCAGCTGCACCGCGCCGACGCCGGTCGCGTCGCTGGCGAGCGGCAAGCGCGCCGACTCGGGCGCGCGGCCGCTCGGTACCGTGAGTCCGAGCAGCAGCGCGATGCCGGGTAGGTAGCTCACTTCACGCGCCCAGGTGAAGTCGTAGCGGGCGCTCGCGTTCACGTCGCCGACGCCGCCGCCGAACTCGGCGCCCGTGGTTCGGCTCGTGCGCCACGATTCCACGAACGGAACGAGCAGACTGACTTGACCGCGCTCGAGCACGCGCGCCGAGGCGAACACGTCTTCCTCGAAGTCGGCTTCGCCGGTCCCCGGCGCGGCCGCGTGATAAGCGGACCTCGAGTCGTATGTTCCGAGCAGAGCGGCACTGCGGAGCTCGAACCCCGCGAGCGCATTCTCGTGGAGGACGAGACGACCAGGCGTGACGGCCGACGAGCCCGCGCAGCACGCCTGCGCGCGCGCCGCGCGAGGAGCGCCCACGACCGCGAGCCCGAGCGCGAAGCAAGCGAGCGAGAGGGGCCGGGGCGAGCGCGTTCTTGCGACGAAACGAGTCAAATGCGCGGCGCCGTCACTTCACGTCGAACGAGAAGTCGACGGAATCCGAAACCGCCCCGGTGATGGCGGTACGAAGCTCCCAGAGCCCGGCCATCGTCAAGTCCACGTCGTCGAAGCGATACTGCCCGTCGCCTTCATCCGAAAAAACCGGCACGACGGGGCTCCCGTGTCCCATCGCGGGCATGAACGGCACCATGGAGAGCGTGAGGCCTTCCACGGCGTCTCCGCTTTCGTTCTGAACCACGTTCAGGACGATCTGATTCTCTCCGCGGACGGGCGTCGCCTCGGGTGAGCTCTGGAGCGTGACCCGCAGGCTGCCGCTGTCGCTCATCATGTCACGGCTCCCCGTCGTGGAGCCCTGCGCGTCCGGCGAGCTCGCGCACCCGGCCGCGATGCTCAGGGCCGCGATCAGTCCTAGAAGCGCCGGTCTTTCAGGCCTGCGTGTACCGTGTTCGTGCGTCGGCATCGGGGTCTCCTGGGCGCCGGGACTATGAGACCCGACGGCGGCGTGTTCAATGCGTGAAATTGCCGCACCCCGGGTGCGTGCCGCGCGTTGCCGGCGCGCCGAGCCGTCGCACGCGAGCGCGCCTCGGACTTAGTCGGGCTTCGGCAGCGATACGTCGGTCCCGTCGGCGCAGAGCATCTCCGGCCCTTGCCCGCGGTGCGCCGTGAAATTCATGAACACGTCGGGCTCGAAGCAGTCGGCCGTCAGCGTAAACCCCCAACTTTGTGCCGCCCAACGCGTCTTCAAGCCGGGGTCCGGTGTCATGAGCAGTCGCGTCGTCGCGTCCGCGCCGCATCCTTGCGCGGTACAACAGATTGGATCCACGCCGACGGCGTCCAGCACCTGCTGCGCGCTCGCAACCTCGTCCGAACAGTCGGTGCACGAGTACGCGAAGACGACCGCGCCGTGGGACAGCGCATGCACGGTAAAGCCGCGCGGAATCGCCTGTTCGTACGTCTTGTACTTCGGCCACGTGAAGTAGTGGGGGCCGGAGCTCGGCGGATTCGAGTCGAACGCGACGGGCGAGCAGTCGGTGACGAGCGGCGAGTCTTCGATCGCGAACTGCCGCTCGACGGCGCCACACTGGCTTCCGGCGATGGGGGTTTCGAGCGCGGGCGTGGCCGGATCAGCGGGGTCTCCCGCCGCCGCGATCAGTGCCGCCGTGTCGGTGCCACAGAAGCCGTCGGCCGTGGCGGTTTCGGCGGGCGAGGGTCGCGCATGACCGCCGCCGCAGCCGCTCAGCACTGCGGTCAAGAGAGCGAGGATGCGGCTCGGTGTCGGCATGGGCTCCGCGCTCTTAGCATGGCGCTGGGAACATCGACTGAAAGAGCCGGTGTCGGTTGGCTCCCCTTCGACGAACCACGCGCGGTTTCGCTTCGGAGTAGGGGGGTGCGCAAAAATACCGCACCCCGACGTTGCGTCCGCCGGCGTACGCGGCGATCCAAGGAATCCTCATGAGTACTCAGCGTCCCGCTCCGACCAAAAGTCTCGCTTCCGCTTTCGGCCTCGTTCTCGCGATGGCGAGCGTCTTCGGCCCCGCGTGCTCGAACGACGACGACGCTTCGCCGCCGCCGTCCGGCGGCATGTGCACGAACTCGGGCGGTCCGGTCGAGGACGGCGCGGTCGACATGCATTGCATCGACGATTCCGGCAACCCCATCACGCAGGTCACCGGCAAATGCGAGACCGGCAGCGTGGACACCGGCGCGGCGGGTGCCGGCGGCGGCGCGAGCGAAGACGAAACGTACGTCGTGCACACGACGAGCTCCGCCCAGGACGACGACTGCAAGTACGACGTGAGCTTCAGCGTCGACTGCGTCGTGGTGAACCAGCCTGCGACGTTCACGGTCAAGATCGACAAGCGAGCCGCGCCCGGCGGTCCGATGACGGGTGACGACCCGAACAGCCCCGAGGTCTACCTCGCGTCCGACCCCTCGCACATCACGCCGAGCAACGACATCAAGGCCACCGAGGGTCCCGCGGGCACTTACAAGATCGGCCCCATCATTTTCGACGAATCGGGCCGCTGGGTGATTCGGTTCCACTTCAACGAGGAGTGCAACGACACTCCCGACGATTCGCCGCACGGACACGTCGCGTTTTACATCGACGTGCCCTGACAGCCGCTCCTACGCCCGAGCGAGCTCGGGCGTGATCGACGGAATCGCTCGGTGCGGGCCCCGAGTGACGGCCGTCACGCGCTCGTAAGCCGAAGGCATGCGTTTCGCGTAGCATGTCTTTGTAGATTCGTGTTACGACCCGGCTCGCATGAGCTTGGCTAGAAACTACGTCTCGGAGCGCATCGTCGTGCTCGCGCTCTTGTCACTCGTGGCGCGATCGTCCTTGGCGCAGGGGTCCGCCGCAGCGGCGCCGGAGCCGCCGGGCTCGAGTCCGAGCGCTTCGGCGGCGGCACCCCCACCGCCCACGCCGCCGTCGCCCTCGGCCGCGCCGGCTTCCTCGGTCACGCCGGCTGCCCCGGCCGCGCCGGCTGCCCCGGCCCCTGCTGTCTCGGCACCTCCGGCTGCGCCGCCTCCACCCTCGAGTCCGGTACAACCGTCGGTCCAGCCGCCCGTGCAGATGTCCGAAGTGGTCGTCCGCAGTCGCGCGGAGGATCTCCTCGGCGTCGCGAGCAGCGCTTCGCAGGGCAACATCGGCTCGCCCGATCTCGAGGATCTCCCGGTGCTCCGCCGAGGCGAGCTGATGGAGACGGTTCCGGGGCTCATCGTCACGCAGCATTCCGGCGACGGCAAAGCGAACCAGTACTTCCTGCGCGGTTTCAACCTGGATCACGGGACGGACTTCGCCTTCTCGGTGGACGGGGTGCCCGTCAACCTCCCGAGTCACGCGCACGGTCAGGGCTACTCGGACCTCAACTTCTTGATTCCGGAGTTGATCGACCACATCGACTATCGCAAAGGGCCGTTTTACGCCGAAGTGGGCGATTTCTCGGGCGCGGGCGCCGCCAACGTTCATCTGGTGAACCGGCTTCCCCAGGGGATTGCCAACGTCCAAGTCGGCCAATTCAACTATGCGCGAGCGCTGGTGGCGGCGAGCCCGAAGCTCGGCAACGGCACGCTGCTCTACGCGTTCGAATACAATCACTATGACGGGCCCTGGGATCTGCCCGAGAACTCGAACCGTTACAACGGGCTCCTCCGCTACCACTGGGGGACGAAAGAAGACGCGTTCAACGTCACGGCGAGCGCCTATTGGGCGCCCAATTGGCACTCGAGCGATCAGGTGGCAAAGCGCGCCATCACGGAAGGCGTCATCGGTCGCTTCGGCGCGATTGATCCGACGGACGGCGGACACACCGGTCGTGACGCGCTTTCGTTCGATTGGACGCACCACGGGGACGACACCACGACCAAGCTCTTGGTGTACGGCTTCTATTATCAGCTCAATCTCTGGTCGGACTTCGACTACGCGCTGGTCGACCCCGTCAACCTCGATCAGTTCGAGCAGGTCGATCGTCGCTACGTGACCGGCGCCGACTTCTCGCAGACCTGGGACAACGTCTGGCTCGGCATGAAAGTCGAGAACACGGTCGGCGTTCAGGCGCGCAACGACTTCATCCCGAACTCGGGCCTGAACGACACCGCCGACCGCGTGGTGCTCGATGTCGTGACGCACAACCACATCGAGGAGGGCAACGCGGGCGTCTACGGGAGCGATCAAATCCAATGGACGCACTGGTTCAGGAGCAGCGTCGGCCTCCGCGGTGACCTCTTCGGCGTCAACGTCGACAGCACGAGCAACGCGTCGAACTCGGGGAGTAAAGCGGCGGCCATCGTCAGTCCGAAGGCGTCGCTCGTCTTCGGCCCCTGGGCGAAGACCGAATTCTACGTCGACGGCGGCACCGGATTTCACAGCAACGACGCGCGCGGCGTCACGATCAGCGTCGATGCGGCGGGCCAACCGCAAGAGAAGGTGCCGCTCCTCGTTCGCACCCAAGGCGCCGAGGTCGGGACGCGGACCTCGATCATTCCCGGACTCGTGAGTACGGTGTCGCTCTGGTTCCTGCAGTCCGACTCCGAGCTGACCTTCGACGGCGACTCCGGCGACACGGAAGCGAACGGTGCTTCCCGTCGCTACGGCGTCGAGTGGGCCAACTTCTACAAGCCGAACAGGTGGCTCACCCTGTCGGCGGACTTCTCCTTGACGCACGCTCGCTACTTGAATTCGCAGGATGCGGCGGACGGGGGCTCCGGCAAGTACATCGCCAATTCGATTCCGATGGTCATCTCCGGCACTGCCGCGGTCGAGTCGCCGATCGGCGTCTTCGGCGGTGCGCGCGTCCGCTACTTCAGCTCCCAGCCCGTCCTCGAGGACAACGCGGCGCGTCAGCCGGAGTCGACCATCGTGAACCTCGTCGCCGGGTATCGCACCGACCAGTACGAAATAGCCGGCGAGTTGCTCAATGCCTTCAACACGAAGGCCGACGACATCGCCTATTACTACCCGTCGCGACTCCCGAACGCGCTGCTCGCTTCGCGCGGGCTGCCGCCCGAGCCCGCGACCGGCGTGAACGACTTCGTGATCCACCCGGCCGAACCCCTCGAAGCGAGAGTCAGCATGACGGCGCACTTCTGATGAAGCCGATGCGGATGAGCGTGAGCCTCCTCGTCGCGGCTGCCGTGCACGGCGCCGCGCTCGGCGGGGCCGCGCTCGTCGCGTCGCCCTCGAAGGCACTCGCGCCCGTCACCGCGCCGACGCGCGAGGTCGACATCGACGTCGTCGAGGCGCGGCCCGATCCCGTCACGCCGCAGCCGACCGCAGCCGTCGCACCCGACGAACCCTCCGTGCCGACGAGCCGCCCTCGGGAGCGCTTCGCGCCGACGCTGGCGCCGGCCAAGTCGCTTCCACTCGATGTTCCCGCGCCCGAGACGCCGTCACTCGCGCCGCCCTCGGAGGCGCCCGAGCTCACTCGCTCGAACGGCGCCGCGGCGCCCGCGGCGAGCGCGCCCGCGCCGTCACTCGCGGTGGCGGTTCCGTCTTCTGCCGTCGCGAGGGGCGCGCCCGTTGCCCCCGCGGCGCCGCCACGCAAAGCCGTTTCGGCCATCCCGCGCTATCGCAGCAATCCCGCGCCCGACTATCCGGGTCCGAGTCGGCGCCGTGGGGAAGAGGGCGTCGTCCGTTTGAGCGTTTCGGTCAGCGCAGCGGGCCTGCCCGATTCGGTCTCGCTCGCGCAGAGCAGCGGGTATCCCTTGCTCGATCGCGCCGCCATCGCCGCCGTGCGGCAGTGGACCTTCGAGCCGGCGCGTGTCGGAGGCGTCCCCGTCGCGAGCCAGGTCGTGGTGCCCGTGCGCTTCTCGCTTTCCGACCCATAGCGCGGTTTTCGATGCTCCCGATATTACTTCTCGGTTTTCTCCTCGGTATGCGTCACGCCACCGACGCCGATCACGTCGTGGCCGTGACCACGATCGTGAGCCGGGAGCGGAGCGTGCGCGCCGCGGCGCCGCTCGGCATCTTGTGGGGAGTCGGGCACACGCTCACGATACTCTGCGTCGGAGGGGCGATCATCGTCTTCGGGCTCGTGATCCCGGCGCGGGTGGGACTCGCGCTCGAGCTCTGTGTCGCGTTCGTCTTGCTCTTGCTCGGCGCCGTGAATCTGAGAGCGGCGGCGCGCGACGGCCACGCGCGCGGCACGGCGACGTCCGCGCCGGCGCAGCCCGGCAGTGAGCCGCCGCCCGAGAAGCGGAGGGCGCGAACGTCGCTCCGTCCCGTCCTCGTCGGCGTGGCTCACGGCCTTGCGGGCTCGGCCGCCGTCGCGCTCCTGGTGCTCGGAACGCTGAGGAATTCGGCGTGGGCGATCGCGTACTTGGTCGTCTTCGGCGTCGGAACCATCGCCGGCATGTTCCTGATCACGGCCGTCTTCGCCGTGCCCGTCGCCGCGGCGGCCGGACGCTTCGAGCGCTTCCATCGGGCGCTCGGGATCGTGACGGGACTCGCGAGCATCCTTTTCGGCGGCTTCCTCGTCTATCGCATCGGCTTCGTCGACGGGTTTTTCGCGGCGCACCCGAGCTGGACTCCGGAATGAGGCATGACGCGCCGCAGGAGCTCGAGCGACGCTTCGACCTCCGCGGTCCGGGTCGAGACGCTCTCGACGTTGCAGCCGATGGTGAGGCCGAGCCCGGCCGCGAACGCCGAGATCTCCGCATAGGCGTCGGCGGCGAGCTCGACCGAACGTGCGAGCATGTCCTTCGCCGACAAGAGGTCGCACCTCACCGGCGAGGGAACATCGACGCCGAGCCACTCGAGGAATTCGAGAGTCTGCCGCGAGCCGCACGGGCTGAACGTGAAGAGGAGCGGGGGCACCCGTCCGCGCGCGGTGTCCGCACGCAGCCGCAAGTCGCGGAGCAAGCGCTGGGTGCTGCTCACCGACCAAACGGTTTGGCTCACGAAGAACCCGCAGCCCTGCTCCATTTTTTCCCACACGCGCACGTCCTCCGTGCCCGAGCGTTCGTGTCGCTCGGGGATGATGACGCCCCCGAGGCGTAACGCGGGGGCGTGCTTGCGCGAGAGCGCGTACGCTTGCGGCAGCGTGAACCGCGAGGTCGTCGTGCGCGAAGGGGCTCCAACCAGCACCGCGAGCCCGCCGCGCTCCTCGAGCCGGTCGAGCCACCGGCGGAAGGCCTGCTCGCTTTGCCCGGCCACGGCGCGGTACACGACGCGAGGCAGCGAGCCGGTCTCGAGCTCGTCGAACGCGTACGTCAGCGGATCGATTTTGGGCGAGAACGCGAACGGTCGCGGCCGCCCGTTCCGTCCCGCTTCGTCCTGCACGTCGTACACGAGCAGCGCGTCGATCGGCAAAGACGCGATGCGCGCCGACTGTATTCGGGCGATCGCCCGCCGGCGCTCGAGCGGGGCGGCCCGGCTCGGCGGTGCGATCGCGTAGGTGAGTCGCGGTACGAAATGAAAGACCGGCGGG
>DATJXW010000298.1:0-5431 GCA_035499895.1 Polyangiaceae bacterium
GAAGCCGGTGACGTTGCCGCACGGCGCCATGGTCGCGTCGTAGGAGCCCTTGACCGACATCGTGCCGCCGCTGTCGTTCAGGCTCAGGCCGATGCCCGCGCCCCAATCGGTGCTCATGCCCGTCGCCTTGCCGGAGACGCACATGCCCGGACCGGGCGCGCCCGTCTGGTAAGGCGGCGTGTTGGCGACACAAGCCGCGCCGTTGCACATCAGGCTCGCCGTCGTGTTCGAGTCCGCGTACCAGTAGAAAGCACCCTGGATTCCGCAGGCGTCGCAGGTCTTGTCGACCCAGCCCGTCGAGTCGATCGGAATGATGCTCTTGTCCGTGTTGCTGCACATGACCACGCCGGCGCCGGCCGAACCGGTCATGCCGCCCATGCTCGTGGCGGTGCCGCCCGTGCCGGGCGACATGCCGCCCGAGCTCACGCTGCCGCCCGTGCCGGGCGACGTCGACCCGCCCGTACCGGGCGAGGTCGAACCCCCCGTGCCGGGCGAGGTCGAGCCCCCCGTGCCGGGCGAGGTCGAGCCCCCCGTGCTCCCACCAGCGCCGGGCGTCGCGCCCGCTCCGCCGGTGCCGGTGCTCGACATGCCGCCAGTCGGCTTGAAGCTACCGGAGTCGTCGTCACTCGGCGGGTTGGAGCTGGTACAGGCAACGACCGCGAGCGAACCGACTAGGAAGGGGAAGACATGCTTCTGCATGAGAGCTCCTTATGAACCGACGGGCAAAAAGGTGAGCCGACGGGGCGAAGTAAACCGAACGGGCGGACTTTCCGCCACGTCTTAGTAGCCTCAATGGGTGGCATACAGGCGGCGTCGATGCCAGCGCTGGCCCCATTTTGCGGGAAAAATCCAACGCCAACCGCCCTCGGTGAAGTTATCCGCCGGGACCGGTTCCAGATCCTTTGCCAGGCCCCATGGCCGTCCTCGGTCAGGCGCTGCTCGCGTCCGCCGTCACGCGCTGCTCGGCGGCGGCGTCGACTCGAGCGTCCGCTTCACGAGCCGCGCGAGCGAGTCGGCGCTGTACGGCTTGGCGAGCCACGTCACGCTCGAGCCCGAGCCCTCGTGTTCGGCGCGGCCGTGACCGCTCACCATGATGCCGCGCTGGTTCGGGAAGAGTTGGCGGATGCGCTGCAGCGTCTCGAGGCCGTTTTCGCTTTCGTTCAGCGCGTAGTCGACGATGACGAGATCGTACGGCGGCGGACCGGGCGGCACCGAGCCTCCCGCCGCGCGGCTGCGATGCTCGCTCGTGAAGCGCGCGATCGCCTCCGCCCCGCTCTGCAGCGTGTCGACCTGATAGCCGAGGTGGCGGAGGACGCGCTTGGCGGCCTGCAGCTGGATCGGCTCGTCGTCGATGATGAGAATGCGCGCCGAGCCGCCGCCGGGCGTCGCCGTCGCGGCGCGCTCGGAGATCGGGGCGCCGCCCGTGCGCGGGAGAAACAGCGTGAAGGTCGTGCCCTCGCCGAGCTTGCTCGCCACGTCGACGAAGCCGCCGTGCTCCTTCACGACGCCGTGGACGATGGCCAGGCCGAGTCCGCTCCCGCTCGTGTCGGCGAGGCGCTTGCGGCTGAAGAACGGCTCGAAAATGCGTGAGAGATCGCTCGCGCCGATGCCCGCGCCGCTGTCGGCGACGACGACCGTCGCGTAGTCGCCGGGCGGGATGAGCTCGTAGGCGCCGAGCAGCGCCGTCAGCGAGAGGGCCCGCGTGCGCACCTGGATCTGACCGGAGCCGGCGATGGCTTCCGAAGCGTTGCGGACGAGGTTGCCGATCGCCCGCACGAGGTGCGGCTCCGACGCGAGCACGACGAGCGGCTCCACCGAAAGCTCGAGCTGCACGCGCACGCTGTCCGCGCGCGGCGCGAGAAAGCGCAGCGACTCGGGCGACATCGCCGTCGAGACGATTTCGTTCAAGTCGAGGAGCTGCTTCGCGGTCGCGCCCGGGCGGCCGAGCAGCATCAAATCCTTGATGGTCTGCGCAGCGCGCAAGGCCGAGGATTTGATGGTCGCCACGTCGAGCCGGAGCTCGCCGTCGTCGGTGAGCTTGCCCGAGCGGAGCTCGTCGAGATCGTTCAGGATCACGTCGGGCAACGTGACGAGGGGCCCGAGCGCGTTGTTGAGATCGTGCGCGACGCCGCCCGCGAGCACGCTGAGCGACGCCATGCGCTCGGCCGTGGCCAGGCGCTCCTGCACGCTGCGCTCGTGCAGCGTCGTCGTGCGCACGATTTCCTGGTGCAGCGCGACGTTCTTGAGCGCGGCGCTCACCTGCCCGGAGAGCATCGGGAACACGATGAAGCCCGAGCCGAGCTCGAACGCGGCCACGCCGAGCTGCTCGGTCTCGTACGTCAACGGGACCACGCAGTAAGAACGGCGCCGTTCTCCGTCGGTGGGCGGCAAGAGTCGCGCCGAGGGAAAGGTCGTGGGGCGGAAGGGGCGCGTCTTGCCATCCTCCACCCAGAGAAACGGCGTGAGCTTGCGCCGGTCCTCGGAGGCATAAAGCGAGATGCTCGCGTTCCGTACCCGGAGCTCGGCGAGCTCCTCGGCCACGACCCGCTTGAGCGTGCCCTCGTCGAGCGACGCGGTGGAGAGCCGCTCGCCGCTGCGAAGGAGGTTCTGAAACACCACGTCCGCGGTCAGACGCTGCCGCGCTTGCGAGCGCGTCATCGCGGCTTCGATGCGGCGCTCGGCCGGCTCCCAGAGCGGTTCGAGCGCCGGCCCCAAGTCTTCACGCCGCAGGCGGGCGACCCAGCGCTGCAGCCGCTCGAAGGCGTCCTGACCGTCGATGGCCTGCTCGAGCGTGTCCTCGAGCGCGTCGAAGAATTCCCCGGAAGTGCCGGCGAGCTCCACCTCGAGCGCTTCGACGAGGCGCGCTTCCCACGGCGCGGGGACGAGCGTCGGATCTCCGGCGGCCGCGGCGCGCAGGCGCGCGACTGGTCCCCCGTCGCCCGCCGCGTGCACGCGGTGGTACGTGCGCGTTTCGTTCACCCCGCGTTCGTCGCAGCCGCACGACGCACGCGCCACGAACTCCACGGGGAGCTCGGTGCGCTCGGGAACGGAGCGACCGGCGAGCTGGTCGAGCACGAGCTCGACGGCGACGACGCCCATGCGCTCGAGCGGCTGCCGCACGGTCGTGAGCGGCGGGCTCGAGAGGCGCGACAACACGAGGTCGTCGAAGCCCGTCACGACCACGTCGCGCGGGATGCGCGCGCCGCGCCCGCGCAAAACCTCGATGGCGCTGAGCGCCATGGCGTCGTTCGCGACGATGAGCGCGTCGAACGGCACGCCCGTTTCGAGCAGCTCGAGCGCCGCTTTGCCGCCGCTCGGCGTGTGAAAGTACCCGTTCGCGAGCAGGCGAGGGTCGAACTCGATGTCGTGGCGCGCGAGCACTTCGCGAAACACCGCGAGGCGCGCCTGCGAGTCCGCGTTCCGGGGCGGTCCGCTGATGAACGCGAGCCGCCTGCGTCCGTGCGCGCTGATGACGTGATCGACGAGCGCCGCCATGCCCGGCCGGTTGTCGACAATCACGCTCGGCACGCCCGGGAGCGCCCAACCGATGCTCGTCACCGGGAGATCTCCCAAGCGTTCGCGAAACGCGAGGATGCGCTCGGCGCCCGTGTACGCCGAAAGGCCCGAGGACAAAAGGATCACGCCGTCGGCCGAGGTGTGATCCAAAAGCTCGTAGACGCGCGTGTGCGCGGCGCCGACCGGATTCGGATCGTCGAACGGGCCGCCCGCGAGCAAGACGAGATCGATGTCGTGCGTCTGGCAGGTGGCCTCGAAGGCGGCGCGCAGCTGCGGCTCGTAGCCGCCGCTCACGTGATCGAAGTGATCGAGGACGACGAGCAGGCGCTTGCGAGCCACCTCGTCGCTCGCGTCAGTGAAACGCCAGGACGGCGCAGGTCACGATGCCGAGCCCCGTGAGCAGCATGACGGGGCCGAGCTTGGCCGCCGCGGCGAGCGCCGCCACGTCGTCATGCTCGCGGAAGCGCTTGAGCTTCACTTGCGAGAACCCCAAAAGGCCAATCAGCACGAGCACCAACGTGAGCTTCGCGTGAAAAGCGGCGCCACCGGCCGCGAACACCGTGCCGACGCCGCGGGTGAACAGCATGCAAAGGCCGGAGACGATGAGGAGTCCGAGGCCGATCGAGCCGTTCTTCGTGATCGCGAGCGCTCGACGGAAAAATTGAGCCCGCTCGGGCGGGGGCAGATCCTTCGTGGCGATACCGAGGCGCATCATCGCGAAGCTCGTTCCGACGCCCATGGCGAGCCCGATGAAGTGGATGATGAGGAAGAAGTCCTGCATTGCTCTCTCGCAGCGTATACCGACTTCGGCTCTGCGTGAGAGACCCGTGTGCGGGCGAAGAATCCGCCGCGATCAGAAAGGAATTTCGGCGCCGTCCTTCCAGAATTTGCCGGTCACCGCGAACGGCATGGTGACGAGCGCGAGCGCGCCGCGCGCCGATTCCTCGGGACTGCCCGGCGCGTTCGGGCCGCCGAGGTCCGTCTTGACCCAGCCCGGGTCGAACGCGTTCACGCTCACCCGCCCGGCGAGCTCTCCGGCGAGGAGCAGCGTGAGGCCGTTCAGCGCGAACTTGCTCAGGCGATACGACGGAATGTCGGTGAGGCGCATGCTCTCGAAGTTGCCGGCGCCCGAGCTCACGTTGACGAGCCGCGGTTCACGGCCGAGCGCGAGCAACGGCAGGAGCGCGCGACACAACCTGTACGGCGCGAGCAGGTTCACCGCGAGCGCGTCACGCAGCACGTCGTCGGCGACGGCGCTGATGCCGCGCGTCGCGCCGTCGATCTGCACGCCCGCGTTGTTGAAGAGCACGTCGAGCGCGCCCCAACGCTCTTTCACCGCGGCGGCGATGCGCGCGGGAGCGCCCTCGCTCGTGAGCTCGGCGGCGAGAACCCGCAGGCGTTCTCCCGACGGATCGAGCTCACGACGCGCTCGTTCGAGGCGACCCGGGTCACGCGCGACGCCGAGCACCTCGGCGCCCTCCGCCAAAAAGAGCCGCGCCGTCTCGAGACCAACGCCGCGCGACACGCCCGTGATGAGGATCCTACGTCCGCTCAACGAACCCATGATGGCCGCGGTTATAGCGCGGGCTTAGGCGAAGGGTTCGAACGGAGCTTCACGGCCCGGTGAGCTCGGGCGGCAACGCCGCGATGAGCCGCTGCGCGTCCTCGCGCCGGTACGTGCCGTAGCGCCCCTCCGCGAACGGCTTCAAGGCGATCCGCGCCTCGTCGTTCCGGTGCAGGCGCACGAGACAGAGCGCGCGGTTGTAACGCGCCTCCGGCACGAGCGCGCCGTGCGGCGCGGCCTTCAAATAGGCGTCCCACGCGTCGAGCGCCCGTGAGTCGTCGCGGTCGACGAAGTGCGCCTGGTGCGCCGCGCGATAAAGCTCGAAGGTAGGATCCGCCGCCGCGTCCCCCG
>DATJXW010000299.1:0-25618 GCA_035499895.1 Polyangiaceae bacterium
CCGACTCCGTGCGGAATCACCGGATGCACGCCGTCGACGGTGGTGTTGGGCGGAACGACGACGCTTTGAGTCGCCGTGAGCTTGACGAGCGTGACGCCCGTCGGGAGCGACGCCCGCACGGCGGCGTCGGCGCGCGCGGCGACTTCGGCGGCGCGCCAATGTTCGGCCGGCGACGCGACGCGCACGCTGTCCGGCACGCGGACGCGCTTCGGGTCGGCGCCGGCGTCGAGCAAATGCTGCCGGATTTCACGCCCGGTGAGCACGCGGGTGGCGCCCGGCGGCGGGGCGTGACCGAGCTCGATGTCGGCGAGCGCGGCGGGGGCGCCGGGGTCGATGTCCGCGACGCGAATGGTCTCGCTCGTGAGCGCGACCACTTTTTCGGCGCGGGCCGGCGTGGCGAGCGCGAGCGCCGCGAGCACGAGAGCCAGGCGGGTACCGAGAGTGTGCATCAGCCCTTCATCTGCGTCGCGGCGCGCAGCATGTCGTCCGCGGTGGTGATGACCTTGGAGTTCATCTCGTAGCCGCGTTGAGCACTGATCATGCCGATCATCTCGTTCACGATGTCGACGTTCGAGCTTTCGTACGAACCCTGGAGCAGCGTGCCGCGGCCGTCTTGCCCGGCGACGCCGAGCTGCGGCTCGCCGCTCGCGAGCGTGCTCGTGTAAAGGTTGTGCCCGATCGCCTTCAGGCCGTTCGGGTTGATGAAGTTCGCGAGCGTGATCTTGCCGACCTCGACCGGAGCGTTCTGGCCGGCGATGGTGGCGCTCACGCTGCCGTCCGCGGCGATGGAGACGCCGGCGGCGTTCGCCGGAATCGTGATCGGCGGGTCGAGCGGCATGCCCTCGTTCGTGACGATGCGGCCCTGGCCGTCGGTCTTCAGCGTGCCTTCGCGCGTGTAGGCGGGGGTGCCGTCGGGCTGCTGCACGACGAAAAAGCCGTTGCCCTCGATCGCCACGTCGAGCGGGTTGCCCGAGTTCGTGAGGTTGCCTTGGGCGAAATCGCGCGAGGTGCCGACCACGCGCACGCCCGTGCCGATCTGCAAGCCGTTCGGCGACATCGTCGTCGGGCCGGTCGCGGCGCCGGCTTCACGCACGTTTTGGTAGAGCAGGTCCTGGAACTCGACGCGCTGCTTCTTGTAGCCAACGGTGTTCGAGTTCGCGATGTTGTTGGCGACGCCTTCGAGCTGCGTCTCCTGAGCCGACATACCCGTCGCCGCGATGTGGAGAGATCGGAACATGGCGCTGTCCGTTCTCTAGCAATCCGGGTGCCAAGCCGGACCCTACGCCGCGCTCACGAACGAGTCACTGCGACGACATCCCACCGGCACCTTCACCGGCGGCGCCCGCGTCGTGGTCGCTGCTCGTCGCGCCCGGCTTGTCGCACTTGCCTTGGCGACACTCCTCGTGCGAGCCGCAATCGGAGTTACGCAAGCATTCGGCGCCGCCGCACGACTGCGAAACGAGCGCTCCGAAGAGCGCGAGCGTCGCCGTGGCGGGCCAGAAGAAACGTCGAGCGCGCTTAGAGTCGGACATTGACCCCTACGGTGAGCAGGCCCCAAAAAAGCACGGAATCTCCCACTAAATCGCTGCCGAGCGGCATGGCGGAAATGCTCGGCTCGATGAACAAGCCGCCGCGCTTGCCGAGCGGCAAGAGCAGTGTCGCGCCCGCGGTGCCGCCGAGCAAGGTGCCGGGTGCGACCACGCCGCAAATGCCCGCGTACGCGCCGAAGCCGCGGCCGAGCCAGCGCGAGTAACGCACCTCGCCGCCGACGCTGCCGCGCTTTTCGAGCTCGACGACGCCGCGAAAGCCGAGGCCGTCGTCCGGGTTTTCGGCGTCGCGCAGGTCGATGCCGCCGCTGATGCGCAGGCGCGCGCGCTGCCACGACATTTTGCCGGTCCCCGCGTCGCTGCCTTCGAGCCCCGAGCCGAAGCCGAGGAAGCTCTCGTAGGTGTAACCGCCGTCGGCGCGGGCCGGCTGCGCCAGCAGCATGGCACCGACCAGTGTCGGCACCATGACGCCCACCCTCGCGAGGAGGCGGCGGGGTGAGCGCGTTCGCGACATGCCGGGCCCCTGGAGCAATTCGCGCGCCAACGCCGTATTCACGAACCGGCGCCGCGCGGCGCGTTCACGATGTTGCGCGCGTTCGCACCCAACCCCCAAACAAAAAATACCGCCTCGGTCGCGTAAGGATCGGCGATCCACGCGAAACCGAGGCGGCGTGATGCTGGCGGGACGAGTGCGATTTACGCGGCTTCGATGCGCTTGCGCTTCAGCATCTCGACGAGCGTCGTCCGGTTGATGCCGAGGAGCTCCGCGGCGCGCTTCTTGTTCCAGTTCGTACGCTCGAGCGCCTGGCGGATGAGTTGGTTCTCGAAGCCTTCGACCGCCTTGCGCAGATCGACACCGCGGTCGCTCAGGCGCGGACCGGTGCGCGGCTCGGTCGCGGCGAAGCCCTGGAGCTTCGGCGGGAGATCGCGCGGCTCGATGACGGTGCCGCCCGAAAGCAGCACGGCGCGCTCGATGGTGTTCTCGAGCTCGCGCACGTTGCCGGGCCAACCGTACGAACAGAGCATTTCGGCCGCTTGGCGCGAGATCTTGGTGACGCGGTCGCGGCCGGCTTTGACGCGCGCGCGCTCGAGGAAGTAGCCGGCGAGGGCGGGGATGTCTTCCGGGCGATCGCGGAGGGGCGGCGCGGCGAGGTGGATGACGTTCAGGCGGTAGTAGAGGTCTTCGCGGAAGGTGCCGTTGCGGGCCGCTTCTTCGAGGTCGACGTTCGTGGCGGCGACGATGCGCACATCCGCGTTCAGGGTGCGCGTGTCACCTACAGGCGAGTACTCGCGCGCTTGAAGGACGCGCAGGAGCTTCACCTGGAGCGCGAGCGGCAGCTCGCCGATTTCGTCGAGGAAGAGCGTGCCGCCGTCGGCCTGGGCCAGGCGGCCCTGCTTGGAGGCGACGGCGCCGGTGAACGCGCCGCGCGCGTGGCCGAAGAGCTCGCTCTCGAGCAGGGCTTCGGGAATCGCGCCGCAGTTGACGGCGACGAAGGGGCGGTCGCGACGGGGGCTCGCCGCGTGGACCGCGCGCGCCAGGAGCTCTTTGCCGGTGCCGCTTTCACCCGTGATGAGCACGGTGCAGCTCGTGTCGGCCACGCGGTCGATCATCCGGTAGAGATCGACGATGGCTTCCGCCGCGCCGACCACGCCGTCCATGCTCGCGGGCCGGCCGTCGTCGGCGGGAACCTCGGCCAGCGGGAAGACCGACTTGAAGCGCGTCGTGTTGTCGACGAGGCGCGTGTGCGTCACTTCCTCGGTCGCAAGGCTGTCTTGGTTCTCGGTCTCGGCTTGGTTCTGCGAATTCAGAATCGAACTCATGGCATTGAACGGAACGGACCCATAGGGCTGACCTTAAGCCCAATTCGACATTTTTTTGACTCCGACAGCGTCAGCAAATCGAGCAGCAATTGTGGGTGGTTCGCACCCCGCTGTCGTCACGTTGACGCTTCGATAGGTGCCTCAAAGCGAGACTGATCGGTGAGGGGTGCGTAGGGCGCTGGCACGACGCGTGCTTTGCATGCATCGCGTGTCCAGTGTCTTCAGCTCGGTCGACCCGCTGCGCGCGGCGCTCGACTACCACCTCGATCGCCAGAACGTCCTGGCGTCGAACGTGGCGCACGTCGACACGCCCGGATACAAGCCGAACGACCTCGAGCGCATCGATCAGACCGGTTTCGGGGCGGCGCTCGGCGTCGCCATGCACCGCACGAACGAGCGCCACATGATCGGCGGCGGCATCGAGGCGATGCCGAACGGCCGCGTGTTCGAGGATCTGAGCGCCGGCGTCGGCAACGACGGCAACTACGTCTCGCTCGATCGTGAAGCCGCGAAGCTCGCGGCGAACCAGCTCCGCTACGACACCGTCTCGGCCATCGTTTCGGCCGAGCTACGCCAGCTCTCCTTCGCGGCGAGCGACGGAAAGGGATGATGAAGGGCCATGTTGGGCGTCTTTAGTGCTCTCGAGATTTCGGCTTCCGGCCTCGGCGCCGAGCGCGTGCGCATGAACACGATCGCGTCGAACCTCGCGAACGTGCACACGACGAAGACGGCCGAAGGCGGCCCGTACAAGCGGCTCGACCCCGTCTTCGAGGCCGTCGGGCTGCAGTCGATCAACGAGCCGTACTCGGCCGACAGCGGCGTTTCGCTCGTCAACGTGAAGAGCATTCAGGCCGACACGCGGCCGGGCACGATGGTCTACGAGCCGGGCAATCCGGACGCGAACGGGCAGGGCTACGTCGAGTATCCGAACGTCAACGCCGTCGAGGAGATGGTCAACATGATCACGGCCTCGCGCGCCTACGAAGCCGGCATCACCTCGATCGACAGCGTGAAGCAGATGGCGCGCTCCGCCCTGAACATCTCGAAGTGAACCGCTGATTCGACCCCATGTCACCGCTCGAAGCTTCCGGAATTCCGCTACTCAGCCCGCACCTCGGGCGCGAGGTGGAGCCGAAGCAAGAGGTCGACGCGGGCGGCTTCGCCTCGCTCGTCAAAGAAGCGGTCGGCAAGACGAACGATCAGATCCAGAAAGCGGAAAGCGCCGGCAACGAGTTCGCGGCCGGCCGCGTCGACGACATTCACGGCACCATGCTCGAGCTCAGCAAGGCGGACATCGAGCTCCGCTTCGCCGGCAACGTGCGTAACAAGGTGATCGACGCCTTTTACGAGCTCTGGCGGATGCAGATCTAAACACTCCCTTTTCAACGAACAATCAGGACGCTTCGATGCCGGAACCGCTCAAGAACGTGCTCGCGCAGCTCACCAAGTTTTGGAAAGGGCTGTCCAGTCCCAAGCGCGTTGCGCTCGTGGTCGCGACCGTCGGTTCGCTGCTCCTTTGTCTCGGCGTCGCGCTGATGGAATCGCACGAACAGTACGCGTATCTCTTCACCGAGCTTTCGACGGAAGACACGGCCGCCGTGGTGGAAAAGCTCAAGGCGACGCAGGTGCCTTACCGCCTCGACGATTCGGGGACGCGCATCGAAGTGCCCGAAAGCCGCGTCCACGAGCTCAGGCTCGAGCTCGCGTCGCAGGGTTTGCCGCGGGGCGGCGGCGTCGGCTTCGAAATCTTCGACAAATCCCAGCTCGGCAGCACGGAATTCGAGCAGCAGGTGAACTTGCGCCGCGCGCTCGAAGGCGAGCTCAGTCGCTCGATCAGCACGCTCCGCGGCGTTCAATCCGCCCGCGTTCACCTCGTGATGCCCGAGCGGCGGCTGTTCGTCGCCGGCCAGGAAAAGGCGTCCGCGTCCGTCGTGTTGAAGCTCCGCAGCCCGGAAGCGGCGAGCCGCGACGAAATCGCCGGCATCGTGCACTTGGTGTCGAGCGCCGTGCCGGGTTTGACGCGCGATCGCGTCTCCGTCGTGAGCTCCGACGGCGTCACGCTCCACCGGCCGACGCTCGACGGCGAAGCGAGCTCGGGCGGGGGCGATCTCGCCGAACAGGGCCAGCTCATGGGCGAGAAGCTCGAAACCGCCGTGCGCGAGCAGCTCGAGCGCGTCGTCGGGCCCGGGCTCGCGGACGTGCGCGTGAACGTCGCGGTGAACCCCGCGACCCGCGAGAAAACCTCGGAGCTTTACAACAAGGACACCATCGCGCTCCGCAGCGAGCACAAGGTGGAGGAGATGACCGGCGGCAATCAGCTCGCGATCGCGGGCGTGCCGGGCGCGGAGAGCAATTTGCCGGACGCGAAGCCGGGCGCTCCGGAGCAGACGCCGGCCCCCGCCGGTTCGGGCGGCGTCTTTCGCCGCACGCAGACCCGCAATTGGGAGGTCGATCGCGTGGTCGAGAAGACGTCGACGCCGCCCGGTGAGATCGAGCGGCTGAGCGTTGCCGTGCTGGTGGACGAAGCGCGCGTGGTCAAAGGTGGGAAAACGACCGCCGTGCCGCGCACCAAGGAGGAGCTCGCGGCCCTCGAAGACATCGTCAAGAAGGCGGTTGGTTTTGACGCGACCCGTGGCGATTCTCTGACGGTTCAGTCGCTCGCGTTCCACCACGACGACATGAGCGACGCGACCAAGGTCACGACGCCGCCGTTCTGGCACCGCTACATCCCGTTCGCGCTGCTCGCGGCCGTCGTCATGGTGGCGCTCATCGTGCTGTCCCTCCGCAGCCGCGCCGACAAGAAGCTCGCCGCCACGCAGAAAGCCGCGGAGCTGCAAGCAGCCGAGCGCGCCGCCGCGCTGATCGCGGGCACGCCCGTCATCACGAACGCGTTGCCGGAGGCCGAGGCGGCGCGTTTGCTCGAGGCGCCCCACGTGCCGGCCATCGATTTCCGCGCGAAAGCCCTCGAAATCGCCGGCCGCGACCCCGCGACCGCGTCGCTCGTGCTCAAGGCGTGGCTCGCTGAAAGCGCCCCCGCCGCCGAGCCGGCTCCGGCGAAGGGCTGACGCCGAGCGCGTCTCATTCCGGCACGTCTTTCGCAAGGTACGCCGTGATCCCGACGATGGCGCTCAACGGTCCCGAGAAGGCGGTTCTCATGTTGCTCTCGCTCGACGAGAGCGTCGCCACCCCGATCATCGCCGATCTCGCGCCTGCGGAGCTGCGCAAGCTGCGCGAAGTGGCCGCGAACATGAGCTCGGTCCCGACGGACGCGCTCGACAACGTGTACGTCGAGTTCATCAACAAGACGCAGAAAGCGGTCGCCGTGCCGCGCGGCGGAGTGCGGCACCTACAGAACATCGCGGTGCGCGCGCTCGGCAGCGCCAAGGCGAACGAAGTGTTCGCCGAGACGCCCCAGACGGCGATGCAGCGCCTGGCGACGGCCGATCCGACGCAGCTCGCCGGCCTCCTCGAAAGCGAGCACCCGCAGCTCACGGCCGCCCTTCTCTCGCAGCTCGATCCGGTGAAGGCAGCGAAGACGCTCGATTGCCTGCCGGAGCACGTGCGACCGCTCGTGCTCTCGCGGCTCGGCTCGATGACGGAAGTGCCCGCGGAGCTGCTGGAAGAAGCGGCGACGGCGCTCGGCGCCGAGCTCCCGACGGGCAAGGAAGAGTCGTCGCTCGCGGTGGACGGCCTGGCCTACACGGCGCAGCTCGTGCGCAAGCTCGGCCGGCAAAAGGGCGCCGCGTTGCTCGACAAGATGGAAGCCGAGAACGGCGAGCTCGCGCGGGCCATCCGCGGGTCGCTCTACACGTTCGAGGATCTGTTGGCCGTCGACGCCAAAGGCATGCGGCTCCTGCTCGAATCCGTTCCGGTGGAGCGGCTCACGCTGGCGCTCAAGACGGCGTCCGAAGCGATGACGAGCCACGTGTTCGGCAGCATGTCGAAGCGCGCCGCCGAGCGCATCAAGGAAGACATGGACGCGATGGGCAGCGCGCGGCTGTCCGACGTCGAGGCCGCGCAGCGCGAGATTCTCGAGGTGGCGCTGCGTCTCGACGCGGAAGGCCAGATTTCGCTGGAGAGCGGCCAGGATGGGTGACAGCGGGCACCCGGTTGCGCGCCGCGCCGTGTTCGCCGAAGTGACCGGGGAGCGACCCGCGCGCCGCGCCGAATTCGCGGACGTGAGCCCCGACCGCAAGGTGAAAAAGCCGCGCTGGCTCTCACCGCGCGAGTCGACCGTGCCGCCGCCGCCGCGCCCCGCGTCGCAGCCGCCGACGAACGCCGGCAATGCGCGCCCGGGCGCGACGCCGAGCTTGAAGCCGGCGCCCGTGCCGAAGGAGTTCGTGCAGGCGGTGCGCCGCGAGCTCCGCACGGTGCCGAACGCTCCCGCCGCCCACGCCGCTTCCCACGAGGTGGCGCGCGACTTGGCGGAGAGCGAAGCGCTCGCGGCGCAAATGGCGCGCTCGCTGCGTCCGTCGGAGCTCCCGCCGAGCTTCGCCGTGCCGCCGCACGCGGCCGAGCCGAAGGCGCCGGATCCGGGACTCGAGCGCGCGTTTCGCACCGCCGTCGAGGAAATGGCGAAGGCGCGCGCACAGGTGCTCGAAGCGGCCGCCGGTCAGCTCGCCTCGCTCGCCGCCATCATCGCGCGGCGCGTGATCGCGCGTGAGCTCGCGCTCGCGCCGGAGATCCTCGAAGATCTCGTGCGCGAGGCGCTCGAAGCGCTGAGCGATCAGGATCGCATCCGCGTGCGCGTGGGGCGCGGCTTTCAGAACGCGGTCGACGGCCTCGAACGGCAGCTCGCGCTCCGCGGCCACGAATTCCGCATCTTCGTCGAGGACGGCCTCGCCGATTACGACTGCGTGGTCGAGACCGAGCTCGGCCAGGTCGACGAATCCGTGGAAAAACGGCTCGAAAAACTGCTCGCCGCGCTCAAGCCCGATTCGGAGGCGCCGTGAACCTGGAAGCGTTGATCGAACGTTGCGAGAGCGCGTCGCTCCACGTGCCGCTCGGCACCGTGCTCGACGTGGTGGGGCTCATCGTCGAAATCGGCGGCCTCAAAGCGGCCGTCGGCGAGACGCTGTCGATCCAAGCGTCGGCAGCGCACTCGCTCGACGTCGAAGTCGTCGGTTTTCGCGGCGGGCGCCTGCTCGCGACGCCGCTCGGCCCGCTCGCCGGCGTGCGTCCGGGAGCACGCGTCGCGCGCCGCAATCGCGGTCCGACCGTCCGCGTCTCGGACGAGCTGCTCGGCCGCGTGGTCGACGCCTTCGGCCGTCCGATGGACGGCGGTGCGCCGATCATGGCGCGCAAATCGCGTTCGGTGCAGGGCTCGCCGCCGTCACCCTTCGAGCGGCGGCCGATCGAGACGCGCCTCGCGACGGGCGTGCGCGTGCTCGACGGGCTCTTGCCGCTCGGTTTGGGCCAAAGAATGGGCATTTTCGCCGGCGCCGGCGTGGGCAAGAGCACGCTGCTCGGCATGATTTGCCGCTCGTCCACGGCCGACGTGAACGTGGTCGCGCTCATCGGCGAGCGCGGTCGCGAGCTCAACGATTTCGTGAAGAACGCGCTCGGACGCGACGGCCTCGCGCGCTCCGTCGTCGTCACGGCGACGAGCGATCAGCCGCCGCTCGTGCGCGCCCGCGGCGCCGAATCGGCGACGGCCATCGCCGAGCACTTCCGCGACCAAGGCAAGAGCGTCCTGCTCGTGATGGACTCGGTGACGCGCTACGCGATGGCCCTGCGTGAAGCGGCGCTCGCCGCGGGCGAACCGCCCGCCACCAAGGGTTACCCGCCGAGCGTGTTCGCGGCGCTCCCGCGCTTGCTCGAGCGCGCGGGCACGGCCGGCGGCCAGGGCGTCATCACCGCGCTCTACACCGTGTTCGTCGAAGGCGACGATCTCGGCGATCCGGTCGCGGACGCGGTGCGCGGCGTGCTCGACGGGCACATCGTGCTTTCGCGCGACCTCGCCGATTCCGGGCATTTTCCCGCGGTCGACGTGTTGAAGAGCGTCTCGCGTCTCGCGCAGGACATTGCGTCGCAGGCGGATCTCGCGTCGGCGTCGGCGCTCCGCGGCCTGCTCGCCGCGTACCACGACGCGAAGGACCTGATTCAGCTCGGCGCGTACGTCGCGGGCAGCGACCCGCGCGTCGAGCTCGCGAAAGCGGCGCTCCCCGAAATCAACGCGTTCTTGCAGCAGCGCCTCGACGAACGCGCCGTCTTGGCCGACACGCTCGCGCGGCTCCACGGCCTCGCGCGCAAGGTCGCGGCGGTGCCGCAGGCCGCGCAGCGTCGCTGAAAAAAACCGCGGCACGGCGCTTGCGACTCCTTCGGTGAAAGCCAAGGAGGCCCGTCATGCGGTTTTCAGCCGTCGCTCTCGTGGCAATTTTGACCTCGTGGTCAGGGATGGCGCTCGCGGCGCCGTCGCTCGATCTCACGAGCGTACCGGCGCGCTGTAGCGCGGTCGCGAGCGTGCCGCGCTCGACGCGCAGCGCCGACCCCGTCTTCGCAGCGCGCATTTCCGCGGCAACCTGCATGGTGGACGTCGCGCTCGCGGGCGTTCCGCTCCGGGACGACGACGCGTCGATCCGTGCCGTCGATACCGCGGTCGCCCCCATCCTCGCGAGCTTGGACGAGGTGGTCGCCCACGGAACTCCCGAGTGGAAAGCCGTCGCGCTCTACATGAAGAGCGATCTCCTGTTCGGCTTCGAGGTGCGTCTGCGCGCTACGATTCCGGCGATCACCGCGCGGACGTCGCTCGCGGACGCCCAGGCCCTCGAGCGACGCCACACGGCGCTCGAATCCAAGCTCGAGCCGTGGGACGCGCGGGCGCGCGCGGCCGTCGATCGAGTCGTCGCGCTCGCCCGCGAAAATCCCGGACTTGCCCACGAAAATCCCGCGCTCGCGGCCATGCTCGGCCGCGCGGAGCTCACGGCCGCCGTGGTGAACGACGAGGCGCGCACCTCAGAAGAGGTCGCTCATCACCGTCTCGTCCGCGTCGCAAGCGTGGTTCAAACACGGTAGCTCGAGCCCGGCTTCGAGCGTCTTCAAGAGCGCGAAGTGCGTGTAGAAGACCTTGCTCTGAACGCCGTGATGCCCGTAGTTCGTGTCGACCGTGAGCACGACGCGATTGGTGTTGGGCGCCGCGCTGTAGTCGTTTTCGTCCCACGTGATCACGATGGCGTTGCGGCCGTCGGCCCAGCCGGGTGAATCGTGGATGGCCGCGACGAGGTTCCGCAGCGTCTGGTCACCTTGATAGATGAGGCCGGGGTTCAGCCCGACCAAGGTTCCATTGTCGTTCGGATCCTCGAAGCAGGCCGCGCTCGTATTGTTTTGCCCGTGCTGATCGTTGCACTGGTTCGGCACGATGAACGAATAAGCGGGCGCCCGGCCGTTCTCGAGATCCTCGAAGAGCCCGCCCGCGCCCTCGAAGCCCGCGACGTTCTTCAGCCCGTGCTCCTGGACGCTCCGGAAGTAGACGAACGGGTTGTGCTTGACGGCGTAGAGGTGAACGATGTTCGTCGCGCCGGGGAGCAGCGTCGTCAGATCGGACGTATTGTCGAAGTAGCCGTCGCCGAAGTTCACCCGATCGGCGCCGCTCGCCGACACGTCTTCCTGGTAGGTGCGCCACGTCTTCCCGGCCTCGTCGAGCTGATCCGCGATGGTCTTGCCGACGGTGCCGCTCGCTGCCGGAATCGACATTTTGCCGTCGATCTCCGTGACGGCCGTGATCGTCGGCGGCGTGATTTCGTTCGACGTGTCGATGACGGGCGTCGCGGTGTCGGTGCCGGTGCCGTGAATCGGGCAAATGTCGCCGAAGGAGCCGTTGTCGAGCGAGGGCGTCCCGAGCGCGAGGTTCGTGCTGCACGCGGCGTCGTGCCAGTCGGGCGAATTGTCGTTCAGCACGCCGAAGTTCGAGCCGCCGACGACCTCGAGGTAGTTCGTGAGGCTCGGGTGCGCGATCGCGTAGTAGTTCGTCGCGAGGTTCACGCGTTTGGCATAAAGATTCATGAACGGCGCGCTCGGGTTGCCGAGGATCTGCGAGAAGCCGTGGTTCTCCATCATGATCACGAAAACGTGATCGAGGCGGGGAATTCCGTGGGGAACCCGGCCCTCGGCTCCCATGGCCGAGCCGGCGATACAGGTTCCCAGAGCGACGGCGGCGACTGATTTGAGGACGCGATTTTTCATGACCCTTCTCCCGTGGAAGGCGCACCGATGCTTGCGCGCGCGGACGCTACGGAAGGTCGATGACGCGCGCGCGGCCGATCCGTAACAACGTCGCTCTCGTGCGCGGATCTCCCACATGGTGCGCGTTTCCGGCCGTGCACGGCGCTTGCAAAGCTCGCCCTCGCAACGAGGCATGACGAGCAAGCAAAAGCGTATTTCCCGCGTGATCGTCCACCGTGAGAAGGAGCTCGACAAGCGCGTCGTCGAGCTCGGCAATGCCCGGGCGGAAGCCCAGCGCGTCGAACACGCGGTCAAGCGTGAAGAGGAGCGCATCGCCCTCGCGACGGCGGAGCGCGACGCGATGAAAGCGCACGCCGTGAGCGCGGCGGACTGGCGCGAGGCGAACGAGTGGCTCGACAGCCGCAGGCGGTCGCACGCCGTCGTCACGAAAGAGCTCGAGCGCGCCAACGAGCACGTGGAAGCCAAGCAAGCGCACGTGCTCGACGCGCGCCGCGCCCTCAAGGGCGTCGAACTCTACGAAACGCGCTTGAAGCAAGCGGAAGCGCGCGCCGAGGACAAGGCCGATCAGAAGCTCCAAGACGAGCTCGCGCGCAGTCGCGCCGGGCAGAAGCGGAGCGAGCCGTGAACGGCTTCGATCCCGTTTCGCGCCTTTCGGCCGGAGAAATCGAGCGAGAAACGGTGCAGCGCACCGAGGAAACGGAGCGCCTCGCGGCGCTCTTCGCGCAGGCGGTGCCGCAGCCGCTCCGGGATCGGCTCGGGCTCCCCGAGCAAGCGCCGGAGTCGTCGGAATCCTGGCGGGGCGGTGTCGGCAACTTGACGCAGGAGACGTCGCCGACGCCGGCGGCGGTCGTCGCGGAAGCGAGCGGCGCACCTTCGGATACATTGGTTTTCACGCTGCGCGCGGGGGACCTCGGCGAGCTGAAATGCATGGTGGATCGCTCGGATAGCGGCGTGCGCGTGCTCATCGGCG
The DNA here is from genome assembly GCA_035499895.1 of Polyangiaceae bacterium. GTDB lineage: Bacteria > Myxococcota_A > Polyangia > Polyangiales > Polyangiaceae > PMG-095. The sequence continues at coordinate 12,520 of DATJXW010000299.1, forward strand.
CCGACGGACGCAACGCGCTCACGGCCGCGGGGGCCGAACGCGGCGCGCTCGAAGCCGCGCTCCGGGCGGCGGGTTTACCCGTGCAATCGGTGGCGGTGGTGCCGTTGTCCAAGTTCGGCACGAGCCTTGCTCGAGGGGAACGAGCGCAAGACGGACGTCACGTCCGTCAAGCGTTCACCGGCTCCCGAGGGCGGGCACGCCGCGTGAAATTGATCGGATGAGACGAACATGGCCACGACCCCGGTTACGAACGCAAGCGCTGGATCGAGCACGGCACTCGACTCGTTGACGAACGCGGGCGGCACGACGCCGCTCGACAAGACCGCGTTCTTGAATCTCCTCGTCGCGCAGCTCAAAAACCAGGATCCGCTGCAGCCGCAGGACGACAGCGCGTTCGTCGCGCAGCTCGCTCAGTTCTCGCAGCTCGAGCAGTCGATGCAGGTGAACACGAACCTGCAGACGCTGAGCACGCAGATGTCCGGCCTCGCGAACTCGCAGTCGGCGAACCTCGTCGGCTCGGAAGCGACCGTTTCCGGCAACCTCGTCACGAGCGACGGCTCGGGCCTCGGCGTTCAAGCGTCGTACTCGCTCGCGAGCGCGGCGTCGGACGTGACCGTCACGATCACCGATCAGACGGGCACCACGGTGCGCACCATGGACATGGGCGCGCATCCGGCCGGCATCACGAGCTTCCAGTGGAACGGCCAGAACGACGCCGGCACCGTGCAGCCCGCCGGCACTTACCAAGTCAGCGTCACCGCCGTCGACGCGAGCGGCGCACCCGTCGCCGTCAGTCAGCAGACGACGGGTCAAGTCACGCAGGTGTCCTTCGACAAGGGCTACCCGGTGCTCAACCTCGACAACGGCGCCTCCGTACCGATTTCCGACCTTCTCAAGGTCGCGATGCCCCCAAACCCAACCACGAACAAGTAACCCAACATCAATTCTCAATAAGTCTCTAGGAGCGACACATGACTCTCAGTGCAATGAACTCAGGCGTTTCTGGTCTCATGGCCGAAAACGACGCCATCAGCGTCGTCGGCGACAACATCGCGAACGTGAACACGACCGGCTTCAAGAGCCAGCGCGCCATTTTCGAAGACGTGCTCGGCCACTCCATCCTCGCCGGTACCTCCGCCTCGCTCCCGGGCTCGGGCGTGCAGGTCGGCAAGATCCAGCAAATGTTCACGCAGGGGTCGCTCTCGACCACCGGCGTCTCCACGGACCTCGCGCTGAACGGCGACGGCTTCTTCACCGTCAAGGGCGCGGTCGACGGCCTCCAAGGCAACTTCTACACGCGCGCCGGTAACTTCAACATCGACGCGAACGGCTACGTCGTGAACCCGAACGGCCTCCAGCTCCAGGGTTACATGGCGAACTCCGACGGCACCTACCAGACCTCGATTTCTTCGCTCAAGGTCCCGACCTCGGCGCTGCCCGCGCACGCGACGCAGAACGCCACCATCACCGCGAACCTCGACGCGAACGCCGCCGTTCCCGCGAACCCGTTCGACGTGACGGACCCGGCCAACACCTCGAACTACTCGACGGCGATGACCGTGTACGACTCGCTCGGTCAGGCCCACGACGTGGACGTGTACTTCGCGAAGACCGCGGCCGGCACCTACGATTGGCACGCCGTGGCCAAGGGCGACGACCTGAACCCGCCGCAACCCGGCGTCAACGTCGAGCTCGGCACGGGCACGCTCAACTTCACGACCGACGGCGCCTTGAACAGCGTCAGCGCGAACACCTTCACGGCGGACTTCAACGGCGCGACCGCGGGTCAGACCGTCACGCTGAACTTCGGCACCTCGATCGCGGCCGGCGGCACGGGCCTCGACGGCACCACGCAGTACTCCTCGCCGTCGAACGTCTCGAGCCAGTCGCAAGACGGCTACGCGTCGGGCGACTTCTCCGGCGTCGCGGTCGACGGCCAGGGCGTCGTCACGGGCCTCTACACGAACGGCCAGCAGCTCGCGATCGGTCAGCTCGCGATCGCGAAGTTCCGCTCGAACGACGGCCTCGGCCGCGCCGGGCAGAACCTCTGGATCGAGACGCGCGAGAGCGGCTCCGTCGCCATGGGCACCGCTTCGAGCGGCGGCCGCGGCGCGGTTTCGGCCGGCTCGCTCGAAGGCTCGAACGTCGATCTCGCGACCGAGTTCGTGAACCTGATTCAGCACCAGCGCTCGTTCTCGGCGAACTCGAAGACCATCACGACCGCCGACGAGATGCTGCAAGAGCTCATCGGCATCAAGCGCTGAGCGTAGAACCGGCTCGGAGGGTGTAATCCATGTCAGCAGAAGCAGAGGAGAGCGCTCCCGAGCCGAAAGCTCCGAAGAAGAGCAGGTTGGGACTGGTTCTGGCCACCGTCGTCGTCGTCGTGCTGGTTACCGGCGCGGCGGTGGCTGGGACATTGTTCGGTCCCGCATTGCTCGGACACAAGATCTCGAAGGCGGACACGGCCGACCAGGCCGACCAGTCCGACGACGAAGCCGGCGACGACGACGCCGCGCCGGCGAAGAAGAAGAAAAAGAAGGAAGAGAAGGACGGCAAGATCGGCGAATCGGTGGAGCTTGCCCCGATCCTCGTCGATGCCCGCGCCAAAGACGGCGAGCTTCATCACTTGAAGGTGGTGCTCGCCATCGAAATCGCCGAAGGAACTGCGAAGGACGAATTCATGCGTTATTCGCCGCGCGGTCGCGAAGCCGCGGTGGCGTACCTGCGCAGTCAAGGCTTCGACGACCTCGCCTCGCCCGAGAAGTACAACGAGATTCGCGCCGAGCTCGGCAAGGTGTTCACCGAAGCGGTGGGCGAAAAGCGCGTCGGGCGCGTGCTCGTGATCGATTACGTCGCGCAATGAACATGGACCGCTCCCACCGTGACTCGCCGCATTCCGTAAAACCCTGCGATCTCACGGGCCGGGAGCGCCACCTGCGTGCCGCCATGCACGCGATGTCCCGCATCGGCGGGCGCTTCGCACGCGCCGGGCGCAAGGCGTTGCCGTTCATGGCGCGCCGCCGCTCGCGCCTCCTGCCGCAGAGCGTCGCCATCGTGGACGGGCTCGCGAACGCGCAGGATCTCGGACGCGGCGTGCGTCTCGAAATCACGCTGGAAGAGCGGGGCGGCTCCGGCTGGGGTGAGCTCGTCATCAACTCCGAGGGTCTCTCGGTCATTCTCGAGGGCACGCTCGGCGCCGCCGACGGCGCCGCGACGGCGCTCGGCGACGACATCACTCCCGCGGCCCGCGCGCTCGTCATGCGCGTGGCGCGCCAGCTCGCGACCGACCTCGCCACCTCGATTCGCGAAGAAGTCGGCTTGAGCTTCGACGTGGCCAACATTCGCAGCGTGTCGCCCGGCGACGCCGCCGAGGGCAAGAGCTCGGACGGTTTGCGCGTCGATTGCCTGTTCGAGGGCTACGGTGAAGGCGCCTGCATCGCGCTCGCCTTGAGCGCCGAATCGCTCGAAGAAGCCGCGCGCGAACAAGAAGAGCCGCAGGCCGCTCAGGGCGACCCGCGCGTCGCCGACAGCCTGAGCGACGTCCCCGTTCAGGTCGTCGCCGAGCTCGGCTGTGCGACCTTGAGCCTACATCGCGTACTCTCACTCAAGGTAGGCGAGGTGCTCCGACTCCCGACCGCACTCGACGACGCCATCAGCGTGCGCGTCGCCGGCGTGAAGAAGTTCAACGCCGTGCCGGTCGCCAGCCGCGGTCAAATCGCGATCGAGATCCGCGGTCGGCACGAAGATTGAAAGAGTGCTGGGCGATGTCCAGCGTTCGACCTGCTCCCGATCTCTCCCGCGCACAGCTCCCGCTCACGGACGAGCGCGCGCCCACTCCGATTTCCGCGAAAGACGCGGATCCGCCGCGTCCCCCGGCCCTGCGCGGGGTCGATAGCCTCGGCTTCGTGATGGACGTGCCCGTGGCCGTCACCGTCGAGCTCGGCCGCCGCAGCGTCAAAATCGCCGATGTTTTGCGGCTCGGTCCGGGCTCGGTGCTCGAGCTCGACAAGGCGAACGGCGAGCCCCTGGATCTCTACGTGAACGATCGGCTCATCGCGCGCGGTGAAGCCGTCATCGTCGGCGAACGCTACGGCATCCGCCTCACCGAGGTCGTGATCGACGAGGAAACGAGGCGGGGTCAGTGAAAGCGCGCGCTCTTTTCGCCGCCGCGTGCGTCACGTTCTCGGCGTTTTCCGCGTTCGCGGAGCCCGAGGCGCCCGAGGCCGCTCCCGCGTTCATGGCGCCCGCCGAAGCGACCGCGCCGCTCGCCAAGCCGGCCCCGGTGCACCCCGCGGCGCCCGTTCACGTGCCTCACGTGACGGCTCCCGCCGCGACGCACTCGGGCGCTCCCGCCGTGCACGCCGCGCCCGTGGCCGCGCACGCCGCGCCTTCCGCCGCGGTTTCCGCGCCCGCCGCGCCCGAGACGGCGGCTCCGGTGGTCGCTCCCGCCCCCGCCGCCGCGCCCGCGGCTCCGCCGGCCGCTCCGGCGAAGCCCGGCGCGTCACCGTCTTGGCTCCGCCCCGACAAACCGATGGCGAAGCCCGCGCTCGAAACGCAGCACGGGCCGAGCCCGCTTCGCGTCTTCAGCATGCTCCTTTTGGTCGCCGGACTGGGCGCGGCCGCGCTGGTCGCCCGCCGCAAGCGTCAGGGTAAAGCCCAGACGGAAGGGAAGGGCCAGCTCAAGCTCCTCGGCACGACGCGTGTAGGTCCCAAGGCGACGGCGGTCGTCGTCGAGGTCGCGGGCAAGCGCCTCTTGCTCGGCGTGACCGAGCAGGCGGTGAGCACCCTCGCTTGGCTCGACGACGAAGCGAACGCCGCGGTCGACGAGCGCGAGCCGAGCGGCGTCTCCGAGCGGCAAGCGTCCGCGGCGCGCGCCGTGGACGACATGGCCGCCGCCGGTCCGAGCGGCTTTCTGAAGCTCTTGCGCAACGCCGTCGGCACCGGCGCGCGCCCGGGCGCGGCGATCGACGAGGTCGCGAAGACGACGCGCGACGAAGTGCGTCTCTCCTCGCGCCGTGAAGCGCCCCGCCCGCAGCAGGACGCCGACGAGCCGATCGCGTTCGAGGGTCAGGTCATGGGCCTCGCGAAGCGGCGAAAAGAGTCGAAGTGAACCCGATCAACACCGCTCAGGACGTGCTCCAGAACCAAACGCTGGCGCCGTCGCTCAAGATCCTCCTGGTCCTGAGCCTGCTCGGGGTCCTGCCGGCCATCATTCTCGCGACCACCTCGTTCGTCCGCATCATCGTCGTGCTCTCGTTCATTCGTCAGGGCGTCGGCACGGCGCAATCGCCGCCGAGCCAGGTGATGATCGGCCTCGCCTTGTTCCTCACGGCGTTCACGATGTCGCCCGTGTTCAAGGAGATGAAGCACGTCGCGTACGACCCGTACGCCGCCGGCCAAATCGGCGACCTCGAAGCCTTGCAGCGCGCGAGCGTGCCGCTCAAGCAATTCATGCTGCGCCAGACGCGCGAAGCGGACCTCCGGCTCTTCTACGACGCGACGCACACGGCGCTGCCGGCGACGCCGGACGACGTGGGGCTCGAGCTCGCCGTGCCCGCCTTCGTCATCTCCGAGCTCACGACGGCGTTCCAGATGGGCGTCGTGATCCTCTTGCCCTTCTTAATCGTGGACCTCGCCGTGTCGTCCTTGCTGATGAGCATGGGCATGATGATGGTCCCGCCGAGCACGTTGAGCTTGCCGATCAAGCTCGTGCTCTTCGTGCTCGTGGACGGCTGGAGCCTCATCGCGGGCTCCTTACTCAGGAGTTTCGCATGACGGTCGATGGTGCGGTCGAGCTCTTCACGCGCGCGTTCATCGCCGCCATGAAATTCGCCGGGCCGATGCTGCTCGTCGCGCTCGCGGTGGGCGTCGTGGTCGGCATCCTGCAAGCGGCCACGCAAGTGAACGAAGCGAGCGTGAGCTTCGGCGCGAAGCTTCTCGCCGTCGGCATCACGTTCGCCGCGCTCGGCTCCTGGACGCTGCGCCAGTTCGTCGATTACACGTCGCGCACGCTCGCGAGCATTTCGGACATCGTGCGGTGAACACGCTCGCGGTGAACGCGCTCACCGACGTGCTCGCCGGCCGCATGCTGGTCTTCCTGTGCGTGCTCGCGCGCATCTCGGGCGTGGTCATCGTGGCGCCGGCGCCGTGGACGGTCGCGCCCGTGACGGTGCGAGCGGCCCTCGTCGTGCTGCTCTCCTTCGTCGCGACCGTGTCGCCCATCGGCTACGAAGCGCACCTGAGCGACCAGCCGCTCACGGTCGCGCTCGCCATCGTGAGTGAAGCCGGCATCGGCGCGTGCATGGGCATGACCGTGCGCCTCATCATCGCCTCGGCCGAAGTCGCGGCCGACTTCATCTCGCCCCAGCTCGGCATCGGCGTCGCCCAGCTCTTCGATCCGCACATGCACGCTTCCGAAACGGCGGTCGGGTCCATCTTCCGCAATCTCGCTCTGCTCCTCACGACGCTGGTCGGGCTGCATCGCCAGCTGCTCGCGGCGCTCTTCGGCAGCTTTTCGGTGCTCCCGCCGGGCGTCGTGCTCAATCCGGGGCACGCGGGCGGCGTCGTGCTCGCGCTCACCACGACGAGCATCGAAGCCGGCGCCCGCATCGCGCTGCCCACGGTCGCCGTGCTCTTCATGGTGCAAGTGGCGCTCGCCTTCATCGCGCGCGCGGCGCCGGCGCTTCAAGTCTTCTCGGTCGGGTTCGCCGTCACGCTCGGTGTCGGACTGCTCGTCATCGTCGTTTCCTTGCCCGACAGCGTGCGCCTCGTCCTCACGGAGATGTCGCACCTCGATTCGCGTCTGTCGGCGCTCGTCGAGAGCCTCGCGGAGTACCCGCCGTGAGCGACGAGTCGGAGAGCGACAAAACACAAGAAGCGACGCCGGAGCGGAGACGCCAGGCGCGGGAGCAAGGCCAATTCCCCCGCGCCAAGGACACCGGGGCCGTCGCGGCGAGCATCGCGCTCCTGCTCGGACTTTCCGCCTTCGGCGACACGCTCGTCGCGAGCCTTCGTGATTTCGCCTTGCGTTGTTTTCGCGACACGAGCGGCGTCGCCAACGCCGGTTTCGACGTGATCGGCCACCAGGCTGCGCTCACGCTCGTCGGCATCGTCGGCCCCGTCGCGGCCGTCGCGGCGACCGGCGCGGTCGCGGCCGGCATTTGGGAAGCGGGTTTCAAGCCGAACCTCGAGCTCGCGATGCCCAAGTGGGAACGGCTCGATCCGATTTCGCGCTTCGGTCAGCTGTTCTCGCCGAAAGCGGCCGCGGCGAGCACGACGCTCTCGCTCGCTCGCGTCGGCGCGGTCGGCTTCGTCGCCTACCAAATCGTGCGCGGGGAGCTGCCGAAGCTCGAGCGCCTCTCGACGGCGAAGCTCACCGACGCCGCGCTCGCGACGGCCGAAGCGCTCTCGCGACTCTGTCTCTGGTGCACGCTCGCGCTCGCGGTGCTCACGGCGCTCGACTACGGCTACGCCTGGATGCGCCACGAGAAGAGCATCATGATGTCGCTCGACGAGGTCAAACGCGAGCACCAGCAGCAAGAAGGCGATCCACGCCTGAAGGCGCGCCAGCGCGCCCGCGCGCGTGAACGCATTCGCCGCGGCTTGAAGAAGCAAGTCGTCGAGGCCGACGTCGTGATCGCGAACCCGACGCACATCTCGATCGCGCTCCGCTACCGTCCCGCCCAGGGCGCGCCGCAGGTGCTCGCGCGCGGCTTCGACGAAGTGGCGCTCTACATGCGGCAAATCGCCGACGAAAATGGCGTGCCCATCGTCGAGAACAAGCCGCTCGCGCGCGCGCTCGCGCAAGTCAAAGTCGGCAAGGTGATTCCGATCGAGCTCTACGCCGCCGTCGCCGAAGTGCTCGCCTTCGTCTACCGCTTGAAGAACCGCGGTCGCCGCGCGTGACCGAGCCGCGCCCCTGCGCGTGGTGGGTTCGCCTTCACGCGCCGGGCGTCGCGTGCTGCCAGCGCCTGCACGGGCCAGCTTTTTGGCCAGCTATGACGTTCCGGAGCTCGTCCTCGAGCGCGCGCTGCGCGGCCTCAAGGGGCGCATCCGCTTCTCGCTCGATCCCGCTGCTTCTCGCGTGACGGTCACGCGCGTTCGCTCGGAGAGCGCGCCGGCGGGAGCCGCTCGCGCAGAAAGCACGCGGCGAGCGCCTCCGCGAGCAGCGGCGGCCCGTGCAGGTTCCGGAGGTAGGTGAGTACGGCTCCGGCCGCGAGCAAGAGCGCTCCGAGCAAGACGAGCAGGGGCGAGGTCCGCCGCCGCAAGAGCAAGGTCGCGCAACCGCCCGCGAGGCCGAGCATGGCGACGGACGACCCCGCTCCGACCGGCTTCCACGCGAGTCCGGCGATTTCGCCGACGACGCCGCCGAACAGATAGAAGACGAGCCAGGCGCGGCTGCCCCACGCTCGTTCGGCGAGCGTGCCGACGACGGCGAGCGTCACGAGGTTCAGCGCGATCTCGGCCGCCCCGCCGCGTTCGACGAACAGCGCCGTCACGAGCCGCCACGGTTCGCCCGCGCCCGCCGCCGGCGTGCGCTCGAGCGCGGCGAGCACGCTCGGGACGAACAACGAGAGCGCGGTGACGGCGCTCGTGACGACGAAGACGACGCTCGTGGCGGGTTCGAACCAGCGGCTCACGCTCCGCTCCATGCGTCATCACCTGCTGCCGCCCCGGTCGCGCGGCAACTCCGACATCGCCCCACACCCGCAATCGTTGACGAACACCGTCAAGACGTTGACGCTCGCCGCGCACCCACATTTCCCCCCAAAACCTAGTTCGGTAAGATCGCAGTCGAAATCCGGCCGCTACCAGGCGCGTAGCGTGGCACGCCTCTCGCAACGATCGGCGCCGTGGCGTCTGCCTCGCCGAAGCCCGCGTCGTCGCGATCGGAGCTGATCGTACCGCTCGGCATCATTTTCATCGTTTTGATGATGGTGCTGCCGCTCCCGCGCGTGCTGGTCGACATGTTTTTGGCGATCAGCCTCGCGGTGTCGATCGGGGTGTTCCTGATCGGGCTCTTCATGGAGCACGCCCTCGAATTCAGCTCGTTTCCGACGATCATCCTGGTCGCGACGCTGCTGCGCCTGAGCCTCAACGTCGCGACGACACGGCTGATTTTGTTGAAGGGGCACGAGGGCCACAGCGCGGCGGGGCACGTGGTCGAGACCTTCGGGCGCTTCGTCGTCGAAGGGAACGTCGTCGTCGGCTTGGTCGTGTTCTTGATCCTCGTGGTCATCAACTTCGTCGTGATCACGAAGGGCGCGGGCCGCGTCGCCGAGGTCGCCGCGCGCTTCGCTCTCGACGGCATGCCCGGCAAGCAGATGGCGATCGACGCCGACCTGAACGCCGGCATCATCAACGCTGAAATCGCGAAGGACCGCCGCCGCAACGTGGAGCGCGAAGCGGACTTTTTCGGCGCGATGGACGGCGCGAGCAAATTCGTGAAGGGCGACGCCGTCGCCGGCTTGCTCATCACCGCCATCAACCTCCTCGGCGGTTTGATGATCGGTCTTTCGCGGGGCATGACGCTCGCGAGCGCCGCGGAAACGTTCTCGATTTTGTCGGTCGGCGACGCGCTCGTCTCGCAGATCCCCTCGCTCCTCATCTCGACCGCCGCCGGCGTCGTCGTGACGCGCTCGGCGACCGGCGACCAGATTGCCCGCGCCTTCCAGTCGCAGCTGCTCGGCAGTCGCCGCGCTGTCACTGCCACCGCCGGTGTTTTGACGCTTTTCGCTCTGTTGCCCGGCATGCCGGCGCTGCCCTTTCTCGCGATCGCGGGCGGCTTGTTCTGGCTCGGCCGGCGTCAGGCCGACCCGACGCCGGCCGTGGCCGCGAAACCCGAGCCCGCGGTCCCCGCGCTTCGGCCCGGTTCGCCCGAGGACATCGACGGCGCGCTCCCGCTCGACGTGCTCGCGCTCGAGGTCGGTTACGAGCTCGTGCAGGTGGTCGATCCGGAGCTCGGCGGCACGCTCGTCGACCGCATCGGCGCGCTCAGAAAGCAGATTGCGGTCGATCTCGGCACGGTGATTCCGCCCGTGCACATCCGCGATAATTTGGAGCTTCCGCCGGGGTGCTACCGCATTCTCCTGCTCGGCACCGAGGTCGCGCGGGGCATGACGCGCGCCGGCCGCCTGCTCGCGATGGACCCGACGGGCAGCGCCGGTCCGCTCGACGGCGAGGCCGTCAAAGACCCGGCGTTCGGCACGCCGGCCCGCTGGATCCACCCGCGCGACCGCGAGCTCGCCGAGGCGCTCGGCGCGACGGTCGTCGATCACACGACCATCGTCGCGACGCATCTCGGCGAAGTCGCGCGCACACAGGCCCACAAGATCCTCGGCCGCGCGGAGCTTTCGCACCTGTTCGAGGTGTTCTCGAAAACCACCCCGAAGCTCGTCGAGGACTTGGTACCGAACTTGCTCTCCGCTACCGACGTGCTCAAGGTGCTCCGCAATCTCCTGCGCGAGAACGTCTCGATTCGAGACCTGCGCACGATTCTCGAGGGCCTCATCGAGCTCGCGCCCGCGACGCGCGACACCGAGCAAATCACCGAGCTCGTCCGCCAGCGCCTCTCGCGCCAGATCACGGCGCAATACACGGGCGCCGACGACATCCTCGCCGGACTCGTGCTCGACGCGCCCGTCGAGGAGATGTTCCGGCGCTCGCTGCGCGAAATCGCGTCCGGCACCGGCGGCGCGCTGAACCCCGAGCACGCGAAGACGCTCGGTCTCGCGCTCGAAGCCGCCACCGCTCGCATGGTCAAGGCCGGCCGCGCGCCGTGCGTCATCGCGAGCCCCGACGTGCGCCGCTACGTGCGCGCCTTCGCGGAGCGCCGCGCGCCGCAGCTCGCCGTCATCTCGTTCCGCGAGATCGAGCCCGACGTGACCCTTAAGCCCTTCGAAACCATCTCGTTTACGACGAGTGAGGCCGCCTAACCCGAGGAGTGGATGCCGTGCAGTTCCAGAATTTCCGTGGATCCGACGTGACCGAGGCGCTGTCGCAGGTGCGCAACGTGCTCGGCCCGGACGCCGTGATTCGCGCGACGCGGCGCGTGAAAGGCGGCGGCCCCCTCGACCACGGTTACGTCGAAATCGAAGCCGCGCCCGGCGAACCTTCGCGCCGCCCGACGACGATCGACGCCTCGAGCAACGAACGCGTGCGTCGCGCGACGTTCGCGCGGGTGCCCGAGCGGGGTGAGCGCCGCCAAACGCCGATTCCGGGCTCCACGCGCGCGACCGTGGCGCCGGGTTCGTCCCGGGCGAGCCTCGCGCCGCAGCCGCTGACGCGCGGCGCGCTCCCGACGAGCGCTCCGAAGCAACAAGCCGCGAACGACATGAGCCGCGAGATCGCCGAGCTCAAGGCCGCGGTCGAAGCCCTGCAGGCGACGTGCACGCCGCGCACGCGCATCCTCGGGCACCTCCACGCCGCCGGCGTCGAGGGCACGCTCGCGACCGAGCTTTCACACGGCGCGCCGCGCTCGTCGAAGCAGACGCCCGGCGCGTGGCTCAGAAAGACGGTGAGCTCCAAGCTCCGCACGACGCCGTCGCTCATCGAGCGGCCGGGGCAGCAGCTCATCGCCTGCGTCGGACCGACCGGCGCCGGCAAGACGACCACGCTCGCGAAGCTCGCCGCGAAGGCGCGGCTCGATCTCGGGCGCACCGTGGGCGTCATCAGCCTCGACACGTTCCGGGTGGGCGCGGTCGAGCAGTGGCAGCGCTACGCGCGGCTCATCGGCTTGCCGTTCTTCGCCGCCCGCGACGAGAACGACTTCGCGCGCGCGCTCGGCCAGATGGACACCGACATTCTCCTGGTCGACACCGAGGGTCAGATTTCGGGCGAAGGCGAGCCGATGCGGCGTCTCGCGGCCGCGCTCGCGCACACCGAAGCGTTCGAGCCCCACGTGCTCCTCACCGTGCCGGCGTGGCTGCGCGGCACCGACGTGGACCGCCTGGTTCGCTCGTACCCGCTGCCGCAACCGACGGCCGTCGTCGCGACCAAGCTCGACGAGGCGACGCGCTCGGGCGGCGTGCTGCATGCTTGCCTGCCGAATCAAATCCCGCTCGCGTACGTGTGCACCGGGCCGCGCGTGCCCGAGGACATCGAGGACGCGAGCGCGGAGGCCCTGGCTCTGCGGCTTTTCCCTCGTGAGCAGCTGTCCTGATGGCCCCAGACGTGACTCGCCCGTCCGAGCCCGCGCCGCCACCGTCGGTGGCGCTGGCTCACGCCTCGCCGGAAAGGCAGGCGCGCGCGGAGGCGTACCTGCCCTTGGTCCGGCGCATCGCGATGCGCCTCATCCGCAGCTTGCCCTCGAGCATTTCGCTCGACGACATCATCTCGGCGGGCTGGGTCGGGTTGTCGGAAGCGCTGCAGCGTTGCCCTCCGGACATGTCGGACGGCGACCTCGAAGCCTACGCGTCCTACCGCGTCCGCGGCGCGATCCTCGACTATCTCCGCAGCCTCGATCCGCTGACGCGCAAGCTCCGCGGCGCCTCGCGCAAGATCACGCAGACGGTCGTCGCGCTCACGCAGTCGCTCGGCCGCCTGCCGGACGAAGAGGAGATTGCGGCCGGCCTCGGCGTGAAGCTCGAGGATTACCACGAGCTCTTGCGCGAGATCGGCGAGGCCGGCTTCGCGCGGCTCGACATCGACATGGTCGAGCCGTCCTCGCACGATCCGTCGCCCGAGGCGATGGTGATGAAGCGCGACATGGCGTCGCGCGTCGAGAACGCCATCAAAGCGCTGCCCGAGCGGCTGCAGCTCGTGCTCGGCCTGCACTACCAAGAAGAGTGCACGCTGCGCGAGATCGGCGCGGTGCTCGGCGTGTCCGAGTCGCGCGCCTGTCAGCTCCACGCCGAAGCCATTCAGCTCTTGCGCGCCTTGCTCGAGGGCGCGCCGGTTTCCCCCGGCCGCGAAGGACGCCAGGAACGGCGCCGTCCGGCTCGGCTCTGATCAACGAAAGACCTGAGGAGTACGCCCACCATGCACATCGAAACGACCCGCTTCGGATCCCTCGAACTCGACGAAACCAAGATCATCCACTTTCCCCACGGGCTCATCGGCTTCCCCGAGGAAAAGAGCTTCGTCATGATCAACCACCGCG
>DATJXW010000300.1:0-36860 GCA_035499895.1 Polyangiaceae bacterium
CGCGAAGCTCGCACGCTTCGTGCTCGCCGGTGGAGGCGCCGCTCGGCACGGCACCGCGGCCGAAGCCGCTCGACGTCTGAACTTCCGCCTCGACCGTCGGGTTGCCCCGCGAATCGAGAATTTCACGCGCACTGACTTGAAGGATCTCGGGCATGGGCGCCCGATACCATGGACGTGCGACGCTGGCGACCTCGCGGAACGCCGAAAAAACGTTCAGTCGCGGAGCAGGCTCGCGTTCGGATCCAAGAGCACCACGAGCGCTTCTTGACCCGAGAGTGACGCCATTTCGTTCGCGGCAAGGAGCTTCAGCCGAAACACGCCCGCCTCATTCGTCGGCTCGACGCTCGCGCGCAGCGCTTGATGCGACAGCGCGGGCACGGTGGCGCGCGTGGCCGCCGTCGGGATCAAGCCGGGCGCCGTCGGCGCTTCCGGCGCGATCGCGGGCGGCTCGGCGGAGCCCGCACGGGCCGCGGAGGTGGTCGCGGGCGTGACGGGAACCATCGGCGCTGCGGCGATGACCGCCGCCGGCGTGTACACACGACCCGGCGCGGGCGCGGGTGTGGGGCTCGACGGAGGCATGCCGGGAGCCGTGGACGACAGCGGCGACGCCGCCGCGGACGCCGAACCCGGCGCGGACGGAAGCGGAGGCGGAGCCGGAGCCGCGGGCGGACCGATCACCACGGGTGGCGGCATGCGCGGCGCGGGCGACGACGGCGTCGGCGAAGAGGGCGCGGACGGCGCCGACGACGAAGACGGCGACGCCGCGGCGGGGACCGGCGACTGGACGTGGGCCGGCACCGTTTTCGCCAAATCGACGGGCGGCAGCGGGGGCAGCGGCGGCGGCGGCGGCGGCGGCGGATAGCCGTTGTCCGGCGTCGGAGCGGCCTCTTGCAACGGTGGCGGCGAACTCACGCGCGGCGTGAGCTCCTCCGACGACGGCGGCGCGGGCTCGGCTTCCGCTTGAGCGGGCAAGGGAGGCGGCACGGGCGCGGGTGCGACCGCGGGCGCCGCCGAGGGCGCGGGTGCGGCCGACGTGGGCGGACGTGGCGCGACGCTCGCCGTGTTGAGATCGGCGACGGCGCGCGCGAGCGTGAGCGCTCGCATGTCGGCGCCGGCGTCGCTCGCCGCTTCGGCCGCGCGACGAACCCAGCGCGCGGCTTCGCGCATATCACCCTGCGCGTTGAAGATGGCGGCGGTCTCGAGCGCACTCGTCACGTCTTCACCGTCCTCCGGGAGTGGTTGGGGGACGGACAACGGGGAAGCTTCCATGTCGAAAAAATCCGGGGCGAGAGGTGTAGCGGAAGGGGACAGAGACTACCCTCATCGCCCTTCGCTCGGCAATTGGAGCAATTTCGCAAAGAGCGCCCGGCGTCGTGAAAGTTTCCGCGCGGAGTGACGGTTCCGCGCCGAGTGACCGCCGACCCCGGCGTTGCCATACTCGGCCGCGCATGGGCTCGCGCGCGCCGACCGCCGTGGAGGACGTGCGCCGGTACTACGACGAGAACACGGCGCGCTTCGTGCGTTTCGGCGACGGTCGCGACATCGGCGCGATTCACCGAGCGGTGCGCCCCGAGCCGGGCGACTCGGAAACGGACCCGCTCCGCACGCTCGACCGCCTCGTGCTCGCCGAGCTCACGCGCGTCGGCGAACGTTTCGCGCCGCCGCTCCACGTGCTCGACCTCGGCTGCGGCGTCGGCTCGAGCGTCGTCTATCTCGCGACCGCGCGTCCCATTCACGCGACGGGCGTCACGCTGAGCGGCGTGCAGGCGGCGCGCGCGCGCGAACGCGTCGAAGCGCTCGGCCTCGACGCGCGCGTCGAGATCCTCGAAGCGAGCTACCTCGAGCTCCCGGAGACGCTGCCGCCCGCGGCGCTCGCCTTCTCGCTCGAGGCGTTCATTCACGGCCCCGATCCGGCCGCCTTTTTCGCCTCCGCCGCGGCCCGCGTGGCGCCCGACGGCGCGCTCGTCATCTGCGACGATTTCCTCGGTTCGCGCGCGGAGCGGCCGCTCACGCCGCGCGACGAGCGCTTTCTCCGCGACGTGCGCGAGGGGTGGCTCGCGAACTCGCTCGTCACCGTTTCGCGCGCGCTCGAGCTCGCCGGAGCGGCCGGGTTTCGTCTCGAGCGAAACCTCGATCTCAGCGCTCGTCTCGACCTCGAGCGCCCGCGCGATCGCGCCATCGCGGTCCTCGTCGCGCTCGGCCGGCATCTTCCGCTCGACGGTTATTGGTTCCGGAGCCTGCGCGGCGGGCACGCGCTCCAGCAAGCGCTCAAACGCAAGCTCCTCGAATTTCGTTGTTTGGTTTGGCGGCGCGTCTGAACCCGCCCGCCGCGCGCGGGATCATTCGGCCGCGCGCTTGTGTCGTTCACGCCAGACGGAGAGGGGCACGACGTCGTGGAAACGGGCGTAGTCGATGATGCGTGTGCCGTCCGCGTGCACGGTGAGCACGTCCTCGAAGTAAGCACCCTCGACCACGTCGTCGAGCCGGTAGCCGCGCCGCGCGTGAATCGTCTGCGCGAACGTCTCGTCGGTGCCGGTGAGCGACAGAAAAATCTCGGCCTTCTGGTGGCGCAGTCGAGCGAACGCATCGGGCCCGAAAAAAGGGCTCTTCTCGTCGATCGCGTGCATGGCCGTCCAGGTGAGCACGAACGTCGAATTCCGATCGCGTACGAGCGGCAGCTCGTACGGCCGGCGCATCACCTGACCCTCGAGCGTGATCTCTTCGAGCAGGAGAATGATGCGAAGCTGCGCCTCGATGATCGTGTTGTGGCGGTAGTTCGCCATGCGAAACATCAGGTGCGGCACGCCGTCACGCGGGCCGATGACGGCGCGCTCCGCGAACAAGACGCGGGCCGTCGGCCGCGAGAACTTCGAGAACGTCACGCCCGTGATGAGCGCGAAGGAGAGCACGCCGATGACGGCTTCGAGCGTCACGAGCACCTGTCCGAGGCGCGAAGCCGGCGACATTTGCCCGTACCCGATGGTCGCCATCGTCTGCACGCTGAAGAAGAAGCCGTCTTCGAACGAGCCCGGCCGCGCATTCGCGATCGAGCCGGGGCTCGCCGCGTACGCCACGGCGAACACCGCGTTCGCCGCGACGAAGGCGACGCCCACGGCTAGAAAAAACTGCCACCACTTCAGCGTGAGGACCGTGTGATAGAGGTCCTCGACCGGCGAGCGCGAGCGCCCAATCGTGCGCAGGCGAACGAGGGCGCGCGGAGGGCCCGAGGCGCGCACCGGCTGCGACATGGCGGCTACTCTAACAAGCTCCGCGCACGCGTTGCACGGCGAGTCGCGATGCTATACCGCGGGGGTTCGCCTCGAGCGCGTCGCCCCGCATGACCACGAGTAAGAACGCGCCGGCCGCTCACGAGCCGGAACCGCAGAAAGACACGGAGCACGACCGCGCGACCGAGCCCGCTCCCGACGCGACGACGCCCGGCGCCGAGCCCGGGGCGCCCGACGCGCCGCGCGAGCCGACTCGCGTTTCCGAGCGCACCCGCGCCAAGCGACGCAACGAGGACGACGAGGACGACGACCTCGACGAAGACGAAGACGACGACGAAGAGGACGACGACCTCGATGAGGACGCGGACGACGACGAGGCGGACGCGGATGAAGACGACTCGCACGAAGACGACGCGGACGAAGACGGGGCGGCTCGAGACGACGAGGCCGAGCACGACCGCGCGACTCGAGACGACGACGCGGAGCACGATCGCGCGACTCGAGACGACGGCGACGCCGCGGCGCCGCGCGCCGAGGGCACGCGCGCGCGGCGTCGTGTCGCGCGGCGACGCGCGCGGGAAGACGAGGATGAAGAGTACGAGCCCCGCGCTCGCCCCCACGAAACGCCCTGGGGCCACCTCGTCCCGCCGACGCTCCGCTTCGTCGCGGCCGTCGTGCTGCTCGACGCGCTGGTGAACGTCCGCCTGCCGCTCGACGAGCCGGCGTTCTGGTGGGCAATCCCGTCGACGGACATCGCGATCATCCTGCTGAACCTCGCGATCATGGGCTTGCTCAAGGGCGTCGTGCCGCGCTGGATGAAGTGGGCGGTCGTGGTGTGGCTGTTCCTCGTGCGGCTCGTGCGCTTCGGCGACGGCATCAAGGGGCGCTACTTCGCGCAACGCTTCAACGCCTACAGCGATCTCGGCCTCGTCCCCGACGGCATTCGCTTCATCAACTCGACGCGCCCCGCCTGGGAGATCGTGCTCGGCGCGGTGCTGGCGCTCGGCGCGCTCGCGGGCCTCGCCTACCTCGCGTACCGCGCGCTCGGCGTGCTCGAGGACTACTTACGAGAGCGCCGGCAAGTGATCGTCGCGGCGGCGCTCCTCGGGATCACCTACGTCTCGGTGTCCGCGGCCGGACACGGCCCGAAATTCGACGAGTATTACGCGGGCGGCCTCGCCGCGAGCGCGATGCCGCGGCTCGAGGAAGAAGTCGCGTTCTTCTGGAACGTGCACGGCCAGCAGAGCGAGTACGCGACGCTCATCGCGCAGACCGAAACGATGCTCGACGGCCTTCCGAGCGATCTCGCGAAGCTTCACGGCACGAACGTCTACTTGATCCTCGTCGAGTCGTACGGCCGCACCATGTTCGAGTGGCCCCCGCACGTGGCGGCGTCGAAGGCGACGTACGACGCGTTCGAGAAGGACCTCGGCGCCCGCGGCTTCACGATGGCGACGGGCATCTTGAACTCGACGACTTACGGCGGGCAGTCGTGGCTCGCGCACGCGACGCTCGACACCGGCGTGCCGGTGCGCGGCCAGCTCGAGTACGAGATCGTCGCCGCCAAAAAGCCCCATTCGATCGCCGGCTACTTCCACCACGCGGGCTACCGCACCGTGCTGGCGCAGCCGAACACGACGCGCGCCTTCTCGAACGGCGACTTCTACGGCTTCGACGTGAGCTACCTGAACCGCGATTTTCACTACCGCGGGCCCGACTACGCCTGGGCCACGATGCCCGATCAGTACGTGCTCGACGTCATGCGCCGGCGCGAGATCGACGGCGCCAAGCAGCCGCTCTTCATCCAATACGTGCTCGTGTCGAGCCACGCGCCGTGGGCCAAGCTGCCGACGCCGGTCGACGACTGGAGCCGGCTCGGCGACGGCGCGATCTTCAACGAAGTGCCGATGGTGCGCTTCCCGATCGAGTGGCCGCACTTCGAGAACGCCACCGAAGCGTACGGCAAATCGATCATCTACGACTTCGACATCCTGCGCCGTTACATCGGCCAATTCATCGACGACGGGTCGCTCGTCATCATTCTCGGCGATCACCAGCCCGTGGCCGAGGTGAACGGCGACACCTGGGAGTACGGGGTCCCCGTGCACGTGCTGAGCAAGAACGCCGAGCTCGTGCGGCCGTTCCTGTCGCGCGGTTACCGGCGCGGAATGCGGCCGAATCTCCAGGGTTTCGCGCAGGGCCTCGAGACGTTGCTCCCGAACCTGCTCGTGGATTTTTCGACCGAGCGGACCGTCAAGCCCTGACGCTTCGGTCCGGCCGAGCAGCGCGGCTCGAGTCAGTGAACCGCGGCCATCACCGGCTCCCACACGCGCGCTTCGTTGAAGATGCGCACGAGGTCGGCGTCGACGTGGCCGTCCTTCACTTCGAGCGAGAGGATGTGGAGCGCCTTCTCGACCGGTACGGCGCGCTTGTACGGGCGATCGCTCGCCGTGAGCGCGTCGAAGATGTCGCTGATCGTCATGAGCTTCGACTGAAGCGGGATCTCCTCGGCGTGCAGGCGATTGGGATAGCCGGTGCCGTTCAAACGCTCGTGGTGCGCGCCCGCGATCTTCGCGACGCGCGAGAACGTCTTGCCCCAGGGGATCTGCGAGAGGAAGC
The DNA here is from genome assembly GCA_035499895.1 of Polyangiaceae bacterium. GTDB lineage: Bacteria > Myxococcota_A > Polyangia > Polyangiales > Polyangiaceae > PMG-095. The sequence goes on from DATJXW010000300.1 coordinate 5,847, forward strand.
GATACGTGTGCGAGACGTGGCTCCGAATCTCGTTGAATTCCTCGTTCGTGAGCGAGCCGCGCATCACGCTGAGCGACTGCACCTCGCGCGCCGAGAGCAGCGTCTCCATCTCGCCGTTCAGGCGCAGGTACCCGCGGCGGCCGAGCTCCTCGATGCGCTGGAAATCGCCGGCGGCGAGCACGGTGGGCTCGTTCGCCCCTTCGACGACGTGCCAGGCCTGCTCGATCTCCTGCCTGCGCTCGGCGAGCTCGTGATCGAACGCCTCGAGCTCGCTCTTCGAAGCGCCGCGCGTCGCCGCCTGGAGCTTGCGACCGAGCACGTCGACCTCGAGCGTGCGGATCACGAAATCGAAGCGCTGGCGAATGAGCTCGAGATCGTGCGGATAGAGTTTCTTCGCTTTCACGAGGACGTGCTCGCGCACGCCGATCTTGCCGAAGTCGTGGAGCAGCGACGCGTATTCGATCTCGCGCATGTCCTCGCGCGTCCAGCCCACGGCGCGGTACGGGCCGGTGTCGGCGCGCTCGACGGCCTGGGCGAGGCCGACCGTGAGATCGGCGACGCGGCGCGAATGGCCGCTCGTCGTCGGATCGCGCGCTTCGATCGCGTCGACCGAGGCGCGCACGAAACCCTCGAAGATTTTGCGGATCTCGTCGTAGAGAATCGCGTTTTCGAGCGCGATGCCGGCCTGCGCGGCGAGCGTCTTCACGAGCTCCTCGCTGCGTTCGTCGAAGGGCACGACGTTGTGCTCGAAGTCCTCGCGCGTGAGCAGCTTGTGCTTCGGCTCGCGCTTCTTGTTGATGAGCTGGAGCACGCCGATGACTTCACCCTTGCTCGACGTGAGCGGCGTGACGAGCATGCTCCGGGTGCGGTAGCCGACCTTCTCGTCGAACGAGCGATCGAAGCCGAACGGGGAGCCCGCCGGCATCTCGTACACGTCGTCGATGCGCAGCGTCTTTTGCTCGAGCGCGACGTAGCCGGAAATGCTGCGCGCGCTGATCGGCATCGTGAACTCGCGCGAATCGAACGAGAGCGAGTCGTTCTGACTCAACTTGAAGCGGAGCGTGCGCCGCGCGGCCACCGGGTCGTCGCCCTCGACCACGTACATGCTGCCGGCGTCCGCGGCGGTGACGAAGCGCGCCTTTTCGAGGATCAAGCCGAGCAAGCGGTCGATTTCGCGCTCGGTCGTGAGCGCCCGCGCGATTTCGATGAGCTCGCCGAGCTCGTAGCGGTAGCGATTGAGCCACTTGCCGCGGCTCTCGCTCCTCGCCTTCAAATCCATGAGCTCGAAGGCTTGATGCAGCGCCACCGTGAGCTCGTCGGGGCCGGGTTCCTTGGCGAGCAGCGCGCACACGCCGAGGTTCAGGGCGCGCTCGAGATCCGGATCGCGCGGACGGCCGAGCAGCACGAGCCGCGCTTCCATGGCCGCGAGCTTCTCGAGCCAGGGACCGAAGAGGTCGCGTGCGCCGTCCCACACCGCGGCGGGGGCGATCAGGACGCCGAACTCCTGCCGCCGCACGAAGAGCAGCAACGGATGCGGCCGCAGCACGACGTCGCCCGACTGGAGCGGCCGCGTCTGCAAGAGCTCGAGCACTCGATCGAGGACGTGGAGCTCCGCCTTCGCCCGCGGGCTGAGCTCGCGCAGCGCCCCGGGCTCGGCGGTCGCGGTCACTCCGCGTCCTCCGGCTTTTCCTGCTGTTTCGCGGCCTCGCGCCGCGCTTCGCGCTCGGCGGCGCGCTGCCGGTCGCGCTCCTCGTACGCGACGATGATCTTTTGCACGAGGTGATGGCGCACCACGTCGGCGTCGGTGAAGCCGCAAAAGGCGATGCCCTCGACGCCCGTGAACAGGTCGCGCGCTTCCTTCAAGCCGCTCCGCGCGCCGTGCGGCAGATCGGTCTGCGTGATGTCGCCCGTGACGACGGCTTTCGAACCGAAGCCGAGCCGCGTGAGGAACATGCGCATCTGCTCGCTCGTCGCGTTCTGCGCCTCGTCGAGGATGACGAACGAGTCGTTCAGCGTGCGGCCGCGCATGAACGCGAGCGGCGCGACCTCGATTTGCCCGCGCTCGCGCAGTTGCTCGACGCGATCGAAGTCGAGCATGTCGTGGAGCGCGTCGTAGAGCGGCCGCAGATACGGATTCACCTTCTCGGCGAGATCCCCCGGCAGAAACCCGAGCTTTTCACCGGCTTCGACCGCCGGCCGCGCGAGGATGACGCGCTTCACGCGCTTCTGCATCAGCGCGGCCGCGGCCATCGCCATCGCCAGGTACGTCTTGCCTGTGCCGGCGGGTCCGATGCCGAACGTCAGGTCGTGATTGCGAATGGCCTCGATGTACGCGCTCTGCGCGCGCGTCTTCGGCACCACCGCGCGCTTGCGCGGCGTGATCAGAATCGCCTCTTCGAGCAGGTCGGCGAGGTTCGCGTCGGGGTCGTCGCGCAGGCCGCGGAGGGCGCGCGCCACGTCGTCCTTGCCGACTTCGTGACCGCGCCCGGCGAGCTCGGCCGCGCCGGTCAAGAACCGGTACGCGAGGCGCACGTCGTGTTCGTCACCCGTGAGGTGGATGACGTTGCCCCGGAGCCCGACCTCGGCGCCGCTCCGGAACGACAGCTCCTCGAGCAGGCTCGACTGCGGCCCCGACAGGGCCATGAGCACCGCCGTGCTCTCGACCTCGAGGCTGGCTGTGGAAGCGGCGTCTCTAGCAGCGCGGGTAATGGGAAAAGCGACCTCGCGGGGACGAACCCCACCGGACAACGATAGTCCCGCGGGGCGCCACCCGCTACCGCTAAGCCGAAGTCGGCTCCTTTCTTGGCCCCACGCCCCCGGCCCCGATAACTCCCCGGGGCAGCATGCGTCGCACCAGCGGCCTCATCGGTTTCGGGACGGCCCTCGGGCTCGTCCTCGCGCTCGTTCCGGTGGTGCGCGGCAACATCGACGTGAGTGAGCCGCTCCGGAAGCTCCGCCCAGCCGCGGCCGAGCCCGTCGCGCCGCCGTCACTCGACGGTCTCGATCTCTTGCGCCTCGACGTGCGGCCGACGAAAGTCACGGCTCCGCTCCCGCAGGGCCGCCAGGCCGAGCTCACCCTCGACCCCGTCGTGCAGCGGACGATCCACGCCGAGATGGAGGGGTACCGCATCCCGCGCTCCGGCGTGGTGCTGATGGAAGTGAAGACGGGGAAGATCCTCGCGTACTCGAGCTACGTGGCCGAGGGCGACAAGGTCGACGTGAACGTGCGCGCCGACGCGCCCGCGGCGAGCGTCTTCAAGGTCGTCACCGGCGCCGCGCTGATCGAGAAAGCGGGGCTCAATCCCGATACCGAGCAGTGCTATCACGGCGGCAAGAGTCGCATCGCCGCCGACGAGCTCGACGACAACCCGCGGCGCGACAAATGGTGCGCGACGCTCGGCATCGCCCTCGGTCGCAGCATCAACGTCGTGTTCGCGCGGCTCGCCCAAAAGCACATCACGCCCGAGGATTTGACGGCGGTCGGCGGCGCGTTCGGCTTCGGCGCGCCGATTCCGTTCGCGGTGCCGAACCAGGCGCCGGAGCTCAAGCTGCCGGCCGATCCGGTCGAGTTCGCGCGCTCGGCGGCGGGCTTTTATCACAGCACGCTCTCGCCGCTCGCCGCGGTCGAGCTCGCGCAAACCGTGGCCAACGGCGGCGTCACGCTCGAGCCGCGCATCGTGGCGGCGGTGACCAAAGATCGCGACGTGCTCTGGAAGGACGACCGCCCGCCGCGCGCGCTCCGTCGCGCGATCAAGCCCGAAACGGCCGCCGACCTCACGCGCATGATGGTGCAAACGGTGGCGAACGGCTCCGCGTTCAAGAGCTTTCACGACGCCGCCGGCACGTCGTTTCTCGGCGAGGTCACGGTGGCGGGCAAGACGGGCACGCTCGGCGACGCGGCAGACGCTTCGAAGCTCTACACGTGGTTCATCGGGTTCGCGCCGGTCGAGTCGCCCGAGGTCGCCGTCAGCGCGCTCGTCGTGAACAACCCGAGCTGGCAGATCAAGGCGCCGCAGCTCGCCCGCGACGCGCTGCGCGCTTATTTTGCGCGACAGGGGAAAAAGGGCGTCACCGCCCCGTAAGCGCGCCCGGATTTCGGGGCGAAACCAGGCGCGGTTGGACGGACCGGGGCGAACCGGATACGTCTCTTTCGCTGAGCGTCCGAGGTCAATTTGGGCAGCCGAGCTGAGGATCCCGACGAAGCCGACGCCGGCGACGAGGGCGCACGCAGCGAACCGCGTCCCTCGAGCCGGCGCCCGCCGACCACCGGCGAGTACGATCACGTCCGCAAGGAACGCGATCTCTATCGCGGGCTCCTGCGGCTGAACCTCGAAGGCGACCCGCACGCGTTCTTGCGCGACGCGCTCGAGCTCATCGTCGGCGTGATGGGCGCGGCGCAGGGCTACCTCGAGCTCTTCGCGCCGGACGACGCGGACGTGCCGTGGCGCTACTCGTTCGGCTTCTCCGAGCGTCAAACGGACGAAGTGCGCGAGCTCGTGTCGCGCGGCATCATTTCCGAAGCCGTCGCGACGGAACGCGTCGTGTTCACGCCGTCGGCCCTGCTCGACCCGCGCTTCCGCCACCGCGACAGCGTGCGGCGCTCGCTCATCGACGTGGTGCTCTGCGCGCCGATCGGGCGCGACCCGCCGTGCGGCGTCGTTTACCTGCAGGGCGGCGCCGGGCTCGCGGCGAACGAAGCGAACGGGTGGCTCACGCAGTTCGCCGAGCACCTCGCGCCGCTGCGGCAGTCGCTCTTGCTCAAGCGCCAGAGTCAGGGCAGCGCGGAGCTCAACGCGCTCCGCAAGCGGCTCGGCGCGGTCGCGTTCCATGGCCGGAGCCCGGCGCTCGCGAGCCTCCTGCAAGAGGTCGAGCACCTCGCGCCGCTCGAAGTCGGCGTGCTGCTCACCGGCGAAACGGGCACCGGCAAGACCGAGCTCGCGCGGCTGATCCACGCGAACAGCCCGCGCGGCACCGGACCCTTCGTCGAGGTCAACTGCGCGGCGCTGCCCGACACGTTGATCGAAAACGAGCTCTTCGGCTCGATGGCGGGCGCGCACTCGACCGCGGCACGGCGCAGCGAGGGCAAGGTCGCGGCCGCGCAGGGCGGCACGCTCTTGCTCGACGAGATCGGCGACCTGTCCCTGCCCGCGCAGGCGAAGCTTTTGCAGCTCCTGCAGGCGAAGGAGTACTACCCGCTCGGCGCGTCGCGTCCTTCGAAAGCCGACGTGCGCGTGATCGCGGCGACGCACGTCGATTTGCAGAGCGCCGTGGCCGAGCGCCGCTTCCGCGAGGATTTGCGCTACCGGCTCGAAGTGATGACGGTGCGCGTCCCGTCGCTCGCGGAGCGCGCCGAGGACAAGGGCCTGCTCGCCGCCTACTTCTGCGAGCGCGCGTGCAAGTCGCACAAGCTGCCGCGGCTCGGGTTTTCGCCCGCGGCGATCCGCGCGATCGAGAGCGCGGAGTGGCCCGGCAACGTGCGACAGCTGGCGAACGCGGTCGAGTCGGCGACGATTCGCGCGGCCTCGCAGCGAGCGGCGCAAATCGAGGTGCACCATCTCTTCTTGAAGGGCGGCGACGCGCCGGCGGCGGGCCCCACGCGCACGTTCCAAGAGGAGACGCGGCGCTTCCAGGCGGACCTCGTCAAGCGCGTGCTCGAGGCCAACTCGTGGAACGTGAGCGCCGCGGCGCGTGAGCTCGACCTCACGCGCGCCCACCTCTATAACCTCATCAACGCGTTCGGCCTGAAGCGCTGACCCGCCGTGCCGCCCGGGGCACCGGCCGTCCAATGGATTTGACGGTGTCTAGCGGAGTGAGCAGGCGGCACCCCAAAAACACCGCATAAACCGCGTGTACGACGCTGGAACACCCCTTGCTGAAGGGGTAACAGCGCCATGACCCAACAGGTATACGCTCAATACTCTCGGTCGGATTTGCCGCCAGCCTCCTCCAGTGAGCGCGGCGGTTACACGCCCATTGCGCTGGGGGCGATCTGGGATCATCTGGTCTCCGGTCGCTGGGCCGTCGTCGATAGCTTTTCGGTGGGTGACCGAAGCTATCTCGCTTTCGATCTGCGTGCGGTTCCCGGGGGTCGGCCGCCGCTCACCGACCGCCAGCTCGAGATCCTCGAGCGCACGCTGTCGGCACCGTGCCAGAAGGTGGTCGCCATCGAGCTCGGTCGCACGGCGTCGACCGTCGCCTGGTCGCTCGCTCAGTCCCTCAAGACGATGGGGTTCAGCTGCCAAGCGTCGCGGGTGCCGAGCTTTCTCGTCGCGGCCATTCACGCGCATCACGGAGCCACCGACCTCACCGAGGCGCGCTTTCGTGGGTGGGGTGAGGGGTCGACGGCGTTCGGCATCGCGAGCATTCCGCGGCCCGATTTGTGCCTCGCGCCGCTCCTCACCTCGACGGAATACGCGGTGACGCGCCTGCTCGCCGACGGGCACAGTCGCTCGGAAATTGCCGCGCTCCGCAACGCGTCGACACGCACGGTTGCCAACCAAGTTTCCGCCGTCTTCCGTAAGCTCGGGGTGTCGGGGCGCTTGGAGCTGCTCGCGTACGCCGCGCGCGCATTCAGGACGTCGATCTACGGCGACTGAATCGGCACACCCGTTCACTCGTCGAACCGCGACACGATTGTCGCGGCCACGTTGACGCAACGAGCCAAGAGCGACGTCGCCGCGTGACGGAGTGACGTCGCTCGCTCGAGCGGCGACAATGCGGGATCGTGCTCGTCCGCACGCCGTGCGCGGGTGAACCTCGCACGTCGTGGCCCAGCGTTTGCACACCTCGGCGCGTTCCTTCGCGGCACGAGGTAGGGCATCTTGGTGGCACACCGGCGGCTGACGATCCTGGGATTTTTGGGCTTGGGCGCCATCGGCGCCTGCTCGACGAACGCCGCGTCCAACAGCGGCCTCGCGGACTTCGGCCCGGGTCCGCAGGGCAGCGGCGCCGCGTCGGGAACGGGCGGGACGAGTGCGTCGGTCGGGCAAACGCCGACGCCGCCCGAAATGGAGACCGAGGACTCGTACACCGCGCCCGTCGTGAGCGGGCACTGGATTTGGACGGCGAACCCGCTGAGCGGCAAAGTCGCGCTCATCGACGCCTCGAAGATGCGCGTCACCACGGCGGACGCGGGGCTCGCGCCGACGTACGTCGCCGCGCTCGGGGAAAGCGACGACACGACGAGCTCGGCCATCGTCCTCAACGTCGGCAACGACACGGCGAGCGTCCTTCACGCCGTGGACGGCGCCATCGACGTGCAGTCCGTGAAGGTGCACGACGGCGCGAACCGCATGACCGTGAGCGACAGCGGTCGCTGGGCGATCGTGTGGTCGGACGCGTCGCTCCTCACGAACCCGGACCCGACGGAAGGCTTGCAAGACGTGACGGTGCTCGACCTCGGCGTCACGCCGGCCGTGTCGTACCCGCTGACCGTGGGGTACCGGCCGTCGCGGGTGAGTCTCGGAGCGGGTGAAGCGCACGCCTATTTCGTGACCGAGCCCGGCATCAGCGTCGTCGATTTGCCCGCCACCGACCCGCCGAGCGTCTCGCACGACGTGGCCGTCGCGGAGACGCCGGAAGAAGCCGCGAGCGCTCGCGACGTGACCGTGACGCCCGACGGCAGCGCCGCGGTAGTGCGGCACGACGGCAGTCCCACGGTGAACGTGATCTCGCTCGACACCGGCAAGGACGTCGCGGTGACGCTGCCGGGGCCGGTGACCGATCTCGATCTCGCGCCCGACGGCAAGGTCGCATTCGCGGTCGTGCGGTCGACGACGATCACGACGGGGAGCGGCGGCGCAGGGAGCGCGGGGGTGAACGGCGCCGGAACGAGCGGCGGCGGCTCGGGTGGGACTTCGACGGGCGGCTCGGGTGGAACTTCGACGGGCGGCTCGAGCGGCGACGTGAACGCCGGGGGCGCGGGCGATCAAGCGGGAGCGCCCGACGGGGGTATCGGCGGCGCCGTGGATGAGGCGGGCGGCAACGCGTCCGTCGATGCCGGCGCTCCGAACGCGGGCGGCGCGCCGGGTGAAGCGGGCACGCCCGGGGCCGCCGGTATCGACCTCGGTACTGCGGGCGCACCGGCGACGACCGGCGGAAGCGCGGGCTCCGGGGCGACGGGCGGCGCCGGCGCGGGCTCGGTCACGACGCCGTCGTACCTCGCGGCGCTCGAGCTCTCGACGGTGCTCAAAAATCCAAAGTCGTTCGACGAGCTCGAGATCGACGATACGGTCGGCAGCATCTCGGTCGCGGCCGCGGGCGACGTCGCGCTCCTCTACACGAACGCGACGCCGAGCGACCACGTCGTCATCGTCGACACGAAGTCGCTCTCGGTCGTGCGCACGGTGAGCGTGATCTCGCCCGTCAAAGCCGTGCTGACCTCGCCCGACGGGCTCCACGCGGTGGCGCTGCTCGGTCAGGGCTCGAGCAGCCAGAAGCCCGGCGGCTTCAGCTTGATCCCGCTCACGACGTCGCTCGCGCCCAAGATCGTCGGTACGGACGCGCCGCCGCAGACCGTCGCGATCGGCGAGAGCCAGGCGCTCATCACCGTCAACGGCCAGGACCCGGTGAAGAAAGTCGCCGTGCAGGCGGTGTATCTGGCAGAGCTCCCGGGGTTCGGGACGACGTCGGTCACGCTCGCGAGCCCGCCGGTTTCGGCCGGGCTCGTCATCGACGACGCCGCCGGCGTGAACCTCGGCTTCGTCGCGCAGTCGCACCCCGAGGGTCGCATCACGTTCCTCGACCTCGTCACGGGGCAACCGCGAACGCTCACCGGCTTCGAGCTTTCGGCAAGGGTGGTGCAAGGTGATTGAGACGCAACCGAACGAGGGAGCGCCGCGGGCGCTCGAGCGACTGCGGGTCCTAGCGGGCGTCGCCGTACTCGCGTTCTTCGCGACGAACCTCGCCGCCTGCGGCGCCGGGGACGACGACAGCGCGGTGCCCGCGGGCGGCGAAAAATCGGCGAGCGGCGGCGCGAGCGGCACCGGCCAAACCGGCGTCGGCGGAACGACGGCGCTCGCGAGCGGCGGCTCGTTCGAGAACGGCACGGGCGGCTCGTCCGGTTCGTCCACCGCGGGCAGCACGGGCGCGGCGCCCCCGCCGCCGCCGGAAAAAGAGCTCGAAAGCGCGTACGAAACCCCCGTCGCGACGGACCACTACGTCTGGACCGCGAACCCGACGACCGGCAACGTCGCCCTGATCTCCGCCGACGACTTCAGCGTGCGTCTGGCACAAGCGGGCGATGCGCCGACGACCGTCGCCGCGCTCCCGGGCCACGACGAGGACGACGCGATCGTGCTCAACGCCGGCAGCAACGACGCGACCATCCTCAAGCTCGGCTCGGACGGTGTCATCAACTCGCAGACGCTGACCACGCACAGCGGCGCGAACGCGGTCGTGGTCTCGCCGAGCGGCAAGTGGGCGCTCATCTGGAGCAACGCGGCGCTCGAGGACGCGAGCACGCTCGACCCGACCGACGGCCTGCAAGACGTGACGGTCGTGAAGCTCGACGATCAACCGCCGACCACCACGATTCTCACGGTCGGCTATCGGCCGTCCGCGGTTTCGTTCGACGACAAGGAAGAGCACGCGTTTTTCGTGACGGCGCCGGGCCTCACGGTCGTCGATCTCGGCGACGCACCCCAACCGGACCGGGACGTGCAGCTCACCGACGACCCGGTGGCGGACCAGACGGCGCGCGACGTGAGCGTCACGCCGGACGGCGCCTACGCGGTGGTGCGCCTCGACGGCCAGAAGACGCTCGGCATCGTCGATCTCGGCTCGGGCGTGCGGCAGGCGGTGACGCTCCCGGACTACGTGACCGACATGGACCTCTCCGCCGACGGCAAGCAAGCCTTCGCCGTGGCGGGCGGGGCGCTCGTGGTCGTGCCGGTGCCGCCGGGCGACGCCGACCCGAGCACGTTCGCGACCGCGTCGGCGGCGGGCGAGGTCGGACGCAGCGTCACGCTGTCGCCCGACGCGTCGCTCGCTCTCCTCTACAGCAACGCGACGCCGGATCAGTACGTCGGCATCCTGACGGGCGGCGGCGATTGGACGACCTACGAGGGACACGCGGTCGATCTGAAAGCCCCCGTCCAGGCCGTGTTCGCGGCCCCCGACGCCCAGCACGGCATCGCGCTCCAGACGACCGCCACGGGCAGCAGCAAGGAGGGCGCGTTCAGCGTCGTGTCGGCGCAAGTCGACCGGGCGCCGAAAATCGTGGGGACGGACGCACCGCCGAACGCGCTCGCGTTTTCGCCGGACGGCGCGCAAGCCGTCATCACGACGCGCGATCTCACGAAGCAGCTCTACGGCGTGTACCTCGTCGAGCTCGCGAGCTTGGAGCAGACGTTCATCTCGCTTTCGAGCCCGCCGCTCTCGGCGGGCATCGTGGGCCATTACGGGTTCGTCGCGCAGGCGCATCCCGAAGGGCGCATCACGTTCATCGACCTCGCGGACGCTTCCGAACGAACGCTCACCGGCTTCGAGCTGGCGGCGAAGGTGACGCAATGACGAAGAAGCCTTTGATCTGTGCTTGTTTGTTGCTCGGGTGCGGCGGCCGCCCGAGCAGCTGGGACACGACGTTCACGCCGACGGATCCGGTCGGCCTCGACAACGCCGTGGCGGTGCTCGACCCGACGCTCGACCGCGCGCTCGTGCTCACCTCGCCCGGACCGCTCGAGCTCAAGGAAGACAGCGTGCCCATCGGGCAGAACGTCGTGAAGGCCCAGGCGTCGCCGGACGGCAAGCGCCTCTTCGTGCTGTCGCGCGGCGTGTCGCCGCGCCGCAATCCGGGCGACGAGCGACCGCGGCTCACGCTGATCGAAACGGATCCGACGCCCACGGTCGTGCGCACCTACGAGTTCGACGACCCGCTGAGCGGCCTGGTCATCGATCCGCAGGGGGAATGGGCCGTTCTCTACGTGACGAGCACCGACAGCAGGCCCGTGTCGAACCCGAACGAGATCCTGCTCGTGAACCTGACCGATCTCTCGAGCGACCCGATCGCGATGACGGTGCAGAGCTCGAGCGGCTCGCCCCAGAGTTTCTCGTTCACGAGCGAGCTCACGGTGCCGAACGGCTATCCGCGCCGGCTGCTCGTGATCGAGACGCAGAACGAAGTCACGCTCGTGGACCTCTCCAGCTCGATCACCGACGACGTGCGGGCGAGCCGGCAGGTGACGATCCCGATGCCCGAGAATCAGCAGGGCGCCACGGGCGCACCCGCCGAAGTGGTGTCTCACGACGCGGACGATACGCTCCCCGCCGAGCTCGCCGTGCGGCTCCAGAACGACACGAACGTGCTGCTCTTGCCGCTCGCCAAGCCGCCGGACGGCTCCGATTTGCCGTTTTACATCGAGCCGAACCTGGTCGACGTGGGCGGCGAACCGACCACGATCGACTTCGTGAACACGGACGCCGGCACGCGGCTCGCGGCGCTCGTCGGCACGAACGCCGCGCTGGTCGATCCGGCGACGAGCAACGTGCTCGACGTGACGTTGTCGAAGCCGTTCACCGGCATCGCGCTCGTCACCACGGCGATCGGCAGCGCGACGCAAGGCACGGACATGGCGCTCCTCTGGAGCAACACCACCCCGACGATCGGCCTCTGGGATCTCGGCGCGGCCACGACCGCGGCGACGCACGGACTCGACACGCTCGAGGTCGGCGCGAGCATCCGCGACGTGCTCGACGTGCCGGGGGACGCCTTCGCGACCTCGAAAATCCTCGAAGGGCTTTCGGGGGATTTTTACGTCCTCGACCTCGTGGCGCGCAGGAGCTCGCCGATGCTGACGAACGGCCGCACCTTCCAGCTGACGTTCGCCCCCGACGGACAAAGCCGCCGGCTCTGGGCGTTCACGCCGAGCGGCGCGGACTTCTCGAGCATCGATCTCGGCGACCTGAACCCGAACGAGCTCCACACCGATCGTCCCATCTGGGACGTCTTCGACATCGCGCAGAGCGACGGAGGCGTGGGCCGCACCGCGGTCGTCTTGCATCAGGTGGACACCGACTTCGGCGCGACGTTGTTCGACGCGCTCGCGCCGGATACCGCGAACACCCGCTTCTACAGCGCACTCGCTCTCGGAGGGTTGAAGCATGACTGACCGCATCGCTCGGGAACGCGCGCGTCGCCGCGCTCGGGGCGTGTTCGGCACGCTCGCCGCGCTCGCCGCGTCGCTCACGGCGGCGTCCGCGGCCGTTGCCGCCGAAACGCCGAACGCGCCGACGACCCAGACGCCCGCCCCGGCCCCGGCGAGCTCGACGCCCGCCCCCGCTCCGGCGCTCCCCGTGCCCCCACAGCCGAAGCCCGCGACCGACGACGACGCTGACCAGCCCGCCGCCCCGAACGCACCCGCGCCGACGTCGGACGCGAGCCCCGCCGCGCCGGCGCCGATCGCGTCGCCCGACACGCCCATGCCCGCGCCGCCGTCCACGGCGCGCGCGGTGGCCGAGCCTGATCTCAACTCGGTCGACGACGGCACGCTCGGGACGCATCAAGAGCACTGGCTCCTCGGCATCGGCGTGCGCGAGATGTTCGTGACGGAGAAGGCCTACGACCCGTTCAGCACCGACAACGTGTTGCCGCAGGTTTCCCTGAATCTCGGCCGCGCGTTTTACGCGAGCGGACCGCTGTCCTTCGCGGGGCTTTTCGTCTGGGATTACGGCTCGACCAAGGCGACGGCGCGCGGCGCGGACGCGTCGCTCGCGGTGCATCGGCTCACGGCCGCCGCCGAGGCGCGCTACCACCTGTTTCGGCGCTGGTACGTGTTCGGTCGCGTGGCTCCCGGCGCCCTCCACTCGGCCGCGACCCTGCACGACCAGGTCGTGGGCGTCGATCGCGAGTCGAACGCGTGGGTCTTCACGAGTGACTTCTCGGCGGGGAGCGCCTTCGAGTTCGCGGGCGACGCGCGCGGAGCCTCGACTCGCCCGCGCGCGTGGATCGGCGCGGACGCCGGCTACTCGTGGGCCGAGTCGGCGAAGCTCGACTTCAAGGCCACGGGGGCCGATTCATCGACGCCCGCGCGCCTCGAACCCCTGAGCTTCGGCGAACTCGCGGTCCGCGGCGCTTTCCTTCGCTTCACGGCAACGCTCACCTACTGAACGCTCACCCACCCCGGTTGCCGATGTAGGTAGCGAGGGTACGACGTTCGGCCGAATTTATTCAAGCGGGGCTACAGACCGCGCCGCGCCGGGCCGTACCAGAGCGAGTCCCGTTGGAAATCGTATGAAGAGCTCACCGGTGGACTCCCGAAAGGACCTTGCTAGACTGATGAACGTGCAGGTCGTGCTTAGAAAGCTCGGGCGCGGATCACGAGCCGTTGCGGGTCGCCTGGTGCGGGCCCCTCGGCGGGGGTCGGTCGTTGTGATCGAGTTTTCGGACGGGATGCACGAATACGTGACGACGCCGGTCAAGCGCGTCCTTCGTCTCGCCTCGCGCGACGTTTTCTACATCGAGACCGTCAACAGCCGTTACCGCCTCGAGGTGCGCGACCGTGAGCGCGCACTCGAAGACGTTTCGAGCGGCTGAGCCCACCACCGCGGGCACGTTGCGACCGAGCGCCTCGAGCGTTTGGATTGCTACTTCCGTGACAAAGCACTAGCGTCCGCCGCCGACACGCCATGGGAAAGTTCGACTCACGGAATTCGCAGAAGATGTCTCGCCGCAAAGGCCAGGCGAAGAAGAAGGCGCGACTCAAGCGCAGAGCCGAAGCCGCCCGCGCGAGCCGCTCGCAGAAGAAGCCGGCCGGTAAGAAGCGCGCCGCCGCGGCGAGCAGCTGAACCGCGCGATTCGCCCCGCGACGTCGCCCAGCGTCAGGGAATGACGCGCGTCGCGAACTGCACGTCGGGGCGCGGCGCCACGTCGAGCGGCGTCGTGCGCTCGCCGAAGAGGCCCACGTCGCCCGACGCGCGCCGTTCGCGGACGAGCTGCCAGGAGCCGTCGGTGTCGCTCCAATCCTGGTGCACGCGCGTCGTGTGCAGGGTGCCCTCGTCGACGCGCGTCCAAGAAAAATCGACCATGACCTTCGCGTGATCGATGTCGGTCATCTCGAAGCTGGCGAGCTCCACGTCGACGACGCGAATCAGGTGACCCCACTCGGCGCGGCGGCTCAAGAATTGTTCGCGCACGGCCGGTGACGTCATCGAGACGACGCTCGCGATGTCGCCGAAGCGCGAATCGACGTTGAGCTCGCGCGCCGCGTCGTTGGCTTTCGCCGACGGCGTCTGCGGGCCCATGCAGCCGGCCCAGGCGAAGACCGCGAACAAGGCGACCGGAAGCGTGCGCAACACCCCGCGACGCGTAGCAGGATCGGCCAGATCGGGAAAAGAAACCGGTCAGTCGCGCCGCCGCGCCCGGCGAGCGGCGAAATACGGCCGCGCCGCGAGCGCGCCCCCGAGCAGCGCCACGCCCCAGGCGAGCGCCACGGTGCCGGTGCCTTCGGGGCCGCCCGGTAACGCTCGACCGCACAGCCCGACGATCGGACCGAGCATGTAGCCGACGCCGATGAGCGCCTCGAAGCCGCCGCCGGCCTCGACCGCCGCGTGACCGATCGCGAGCGAGTAGTAGATGGAGCAAAAGTAGGTCGCGGCGAGCCCGGCGCCGAAGAGGGTGAGCCCGAGCACGACGAGCACGAGCGACCCCGCGAGCAACGTGAGCGCGACGCCGGCCATGAGCGCCACCGCGGCCGCGACGAGCGTGCCCCAGCGCCCGTGCCAGAACGGAAGGATCGTCATCGCGCCGAGCGTGAGGAACCGCGCGACCATCCAGCTTGCGGCGACGAGCGCGGCGTCCGCGCTGAGGCCGAGCTCGGACAGACGGTGCGGCAGGATGGGCGAAAGCGTCGAGAGCAGGAGGTAGCTCAGAGGCAGGAGCCAGCGCGAAGCGACGAGCAACGCCGGATATTCACGCCCCACGGCGGCTTCGGCGTGCTCCGGGCGCGGCGGAGCCGGCCGTCGCGGGAGCAGAGCGAGCGCCAGCGCGGCGGCGACGTTCGTGACGGAGCAGAGGAGCAGCGGGCCGAGCGCATGCACGCGCGTGAGCCACGGGAAGACGAGGAGCGGCAGCGCGGTGAAGAGCGTCCACGTCAGGTTGAAGGGGCCGAGCGCGCGGCGGAGTTCGGAGCCGTGCCGCCCGCCGCCGAGGAAGCTCTCGACCACGGGCCAGATGACGCCCGGGATCGAAGCGCCGAGCACGGCGCCGAGCCAGATCCCGAAACGCGCGTGGACGAACGCGGGCAGCGCCGACGCGACGGCCCAAGCGACGAACCCGAGCGTGACGAGCCGGCGGACGCCGAGGCGCGCGAACGCGGCGCCGATCGTCCCGGCCGAGCGCGCCACGAGCGCGTAGCCCGTGCCCATCACGAGCGCGAGCGCCAGGTTCTCCGCAGGCGAGAAGCCGTAATGCTCGCGGGTCAAGAAGAAGACGCCGGTCCAAAAAACCCCACCGCTCACCGAGCCGAGCGCCGTGACGAGCAGCACCGCGAAGAGGCTGGCTGGCTCCCCCGCTGCGGCCTCGTCAGCCGGCTTGACCCATGAGCGGCCGTGGTCTCGGATAGGCTCCCTCCGTAGCCGGAGTTTCTTCCCATGTCCAACGACAACAAGTACGTGGTTCTGGTCGCGGATGACGAACCGAGCACGGTAGCGCTCCTTGCTCGCCACTTGCGAGCGCGTGGCTACACGGTGCTCGAAGCGAGTGACGGCGATCAAGCTTGGGAGCTCGCGCACGAGCACCTGCCGCACCTCGTGATCCTCGACGTGATGATGCCGGGGATGAGCGGCTGGGAGGTGTGTCGGAAGATCCGCGAGGCGGTGTCGCTCGCGCACACCGGCGTGATCATGCTCACCGGCATCGGTGAGGCGCTGAACGAAATGACGTCGCCGCTCTACGGAGCGGACGCGCACGTGGACAAGCCGTTCGAGTTCGCGGAGCTCGATCGCAAGATCGAAGAGACGCTCGAACGGCGGCAGGCCGGCGCGCTCGGCCGCCCTGACGCCGCTGCCACCGACGAAATCCGTCTCGAAGTGCGGGGACCCGATGAGGGCTCGGAAGAGGCGGAAGAAGAGCCTCCGCACGAGGCCGAAGCGGCCGAGGACGACGACGACGACGACCTCGAGGACGTTGACGACGACGACGACGATCTGGACGACGAGGACGAAGAAGAAGACGACGACGAGCGTCCGGCAAAGCTTCCGCTCCCGCGCACGGTCGGCACACCGAAGCCGGCGAAGGCAGCGCCCGCCCCCAAGCCCGCGCCGAAAGCAAAACCGAAGACACTGCCGAAGCCGGCGCCGGCGAAGGTCGCTCCTCCCGCGAAGGCCAAGGCGCCCGCCGCGCCCAAGCTCAAGGTCGCGCCCAAGCCGGCAGTGAAGGCCGCGCCCAAGCCGGTGGCCAAGGCACCCGCCGCTCCGAAGCCGGCAGCGAAGCCGCCTGCGAAGACCAAGCCGGTCGCCAAGACGAAGCCCGTCGTGAAAGCCAAGCCGGTCGCCAAGACGAAGCCCGTCGTGAAGGCCAAGCCCGTCGCCAAGACGAAGCCCGTCGCGAAAACCAAGCCGGTCGCCAAGGCAAAGCCCGTCGCGAAGACCAAGCCGGTCGCCAAGGCAAAGCCCGTCGCGAAGACCAAGCCGCTCGCGAAAGCGAAGCCGGCGCCGAAAGCGAAGCCTCAGGCGACGACCAAGAGCGCAAAGGCGAAGCCCGCGGCTCCGGCGAAGCGCGTCGCCGTCGCCAAGGGCGGCGCACCGACGGTGAAGGCGACGCCCATCGCGAAGGCGATGATCGCGCCGAAGGCCGCGCCGAAGAAGGCGGCCGGCAAGAAGGTCGCCGCCGCTCCTGCCAAACCGGCGAAGCGTCCGCGCGGCTGAGCTCGGCGCGCGTCGGCGTCCGCGCGGCTGAGCTCAGCGCGCGTCGGCGTCCGCGTGGCGAGACCAGAAGCTCGCCACGTGCTCGAACGCGTCCGTGCGCGTGGCGGGCGGCAGTGCTTCGAGCAGGAGCTTGCCGTAGCCCTTCTTGTGCACGCGCTCGTCGAGGAGCGCGACGATCCCGGCGTCGCGCCGGGTGCGGATCAAGCGTCCGAAGCCCTGTTTGAGGGCGATGGCGGCCGCCGGCACGTGAAACTCCATGAACGGGTTTTTGCCTTCGGCTTCGAGCACCTCGGCGCGCGCGCGCACCACCGGATCGGTCGGCACCGCGAACGGCACCTTTTCGAGCACGACGAGCCTGAGCGCGCGCCCGGGAACGTCGACGCCCTCCCAGAAACTCATGGTGGCGACGAGCACGGCGTCGTGAGCCGCGCGGAACGCTCCGAGCAGCGTCGCCTTCGGCGCGTCACCCTGAAGCAAGAGCTTGAAGTCGGGAACGTGCGCGCGGAGCCGCGCGTGAAACGCGTGCATCGAGCGCAAGGACGTCGTGAGCACGAAGCAACCGCCGCCGACGAGGCGCACGAGCTCCGCGACGCGCTCGGCGGCGCGCTCCACGAAATCGGCGCTGGCGGGCGGCGGCAAATCGCGCGGCGTGTAGAGCAGCGCCTGCTCGGCGAAATCGAAGGGTGACTCGACGACGAGCTCGTCCACGCGCACGGCGTCGCCGCTCAAGCCGAGCCGCGAGCGGACGTAGCCGAACGGGCTCTTTTCGCTGGGCGCATCGCGGTCGGCGGCGGGCGGCTCGGACGCGCGCGTCGCGAGCGTCGCGCTCGTGAGCACGACGGCCGGCACCGTCTCGAAGATGCGCTGGCGCAGGAGAAACGAAAGGTCCACGGGCGACGAGCTCAACGCGCTCCCGCGTGGTCCGAGCTCGAGCCACGTCACGCGTCCCGAGCCGCCGTCGACGATGATCGACAGCTGCTCGCGCAACGACGCCATGCGCCGCTCCGTCGCGTCGAGCGCGTCTCCGAGAAACGGCGTCGTGGCTCGGCTCGGCGACGACTCGGAGCGCGAACGTGCGCCCCGCTCGCGCGCGGCTCGCGCCTGCTCTTCGACGTGCTCGAGCGCTTGGTCGAGCTCGATCCAGCGGCTCTGAGCCGGCCCGCTCCACACGTCGCGCTCGAGCGTGATGCGCGCGTCGCCGCGCGGAGCCCCGCGCGCGAGCTCAGCGAAGAGCGCGCCCGACGCGCGCCGAGCGGCATCCACGCCGCTGCCCGCGCCGCGCTGAAAAAGCGCGTCGAGCGAGCCCGCGTGACGCAGAGCGCGCTCCGCGTCCTCGAGAGCTCGGCCGACGCGCGCCTCGCTCACGCGCACACCGAAAAACTCCGTCGCGATGTCCTCGAGCTGGTGCGCTTCGTCGAAGATGACCGCGTCGTAGTCGGGCAAGACGTGCCCCGGGTGCGGCCCGCGCAACGCGAGGTCGGCGAAGAAGAGGTGATGGTTCACCACGACGAGCCGCGCGGCTTCGGCTTCACGCCGCATGCGCGTGACGAAACAGGAGTCGAAGTACTGACAAGGTTGACCGAGGCGCGTCTCACTCGACGACGCGACGGCGAGCCGCGTCGGGTCGTCTTCGCGGAGCCCCGCGAGCTCGCCGAGGTCGCCCGTTTCCGTCTCTTCGATCCAGGCTCGAACGGTCTCGATCGCGCGCGCTCGTCCGGGGCGCGTCGCCTCGTCGCTCTTCAAGAATTCCTGGAACCTCCGGCGGCAGAGGTAGTTGCCGAGCCCTTTCATCAAGGTCGCCTGAACCGGCAGGCCAAGCAGCCGCTCGGCGAGCGGCAGGTCCTTGAAAAAGATCTGCTCCTGAAGCGCGCGTGTCGCCGTCGAGATGACGACCTTCTTCCCGCTGAGCAGGGCAGGAACGAGATAGGCGAGCGTCTTCCCCGTGCCCGTCCCGGCCTCGCAAATGACGATGCGTTCCTCGACGAGCGCCCGCTCCACCGCGTCCGCCATGCGGAGCTGCCCCGGTCGCTCTTCGTAGCGTTCGAGGCCGCTCGCGAGCGGGCCGAGCGGCCCGAGCAGGTCCCGCGCCGACGGTCCCGTTATTCTTCCTCCGGCGGAATCGACCCGTCGATGTCCAGAAAGCGCAGTCCCACGATTTGTCCGTCCGCTTCGGCCTTCGACCACGCCACGCAGGCGCGCCGCGCGGGGCCGTCGCCGACGGTGACCTCGTACTCGAGCGTGGGATCGACCGGCTGCTCGAGCACCGCGCGCAAACCGCCCCGACTCACGTTCAGCGTCCAGCCCGAGGTTTCGAGCTCCGCACGCCGAAGCACGACGCGTTCAGAAAGCTCCACTCGCGCCCCGCCGCTCTGCCGGCGCTGACTGTGCGGCGTACCAGAGCTCGGGGGCCGGTTGGTCGAAGACACGTCAGAAGCGCTCGAAGTCCAGACCTTATCATGTTGCGCAACGAGCCCGAGAATCCTTCAACGCACTTGCGACGCATCTCCAAACTGCCCCAATTTGCCCTGTTCCCCACGCACGCGCACCGCTGAACCAGCTCCCCGGCCTAATGCCACCTCGACGTCAAAGACGACGCGAACCTCCTTCTAGGGGCAACGGCAAACCAGTCGCACAAGCTCGGCAAGGAGCGAGCAAAACTATGCCGGAGGTCCGTAAGGCGCGAGCAAAACTGTGCACAATTGCTCGAGAGCAAAGGGGTTTTCGCCTTGACCTCGGGTGGGGCGAATGCCTACCTTACGGTTTCGCGAATCTCGTCCGTATTTCAAAGTGGATCGTTTCGACTAGCGCCTTATGAGGGGGTGCAAGAGATGCCCGGTCCCCCCACTGCCCTGAAGAAAGCCCTCGTCACCGAGGGTTTCGAGATTTATCGCGCCTCAGCCACTCAGGTCACCCTCGCGGACCGGGTGCGCGACAACCTGCTCATGGATAGCGGCGTCGCCGTGATTCATGGCGAGAGTCTCGCGGTTCGCGTGGTGCTCCGGGCGCAGGCGTCGAATTTCCCGGGCGAAGGACCGGACGGGCTCTTTGCACGCGCCCGCGCGCTGAGCGGTGAGCTCACCGGCCGGGGTTATCAGGAGGTCGCGGCCGACAGCGTGCCGGTCCAGGACCCGAGCGACCGCAGCCGAACGCTCGATACCTGGCATGAGGTGAGCTACGTCCTGCCGGTCCAGAGCGAAGCCGAGCTCTACGTCGAGCTCCGTTTCGCCCTCGGTTTGCCGAAAAACGCCGAGCGCTCGTAGCTCGCGCCCCCGGGGGCAGCGTGCTATCCCCGCCGCGCTCGCATGCTGAACCTGTTTCGGTCGCAGACGACCTACGTCATCGTCGGGTCCGTCGTCATTTTGGTGTTTGCGCTCGAGTTTCGCGCCGGCCGCGGTAGCCCCACGGCCAGGCTCAAGACCGACTGCGCGGTCGAGTACGCGGGCAATTGTCTGGACCAGAAGGATTTCTTCGCGGCTTACGGACTTGCCGCCCAGGGTCTCGAGCCGAAAGCGGCGCGCCAACTCGGTATGAGGCAGCGGATCCTCGACGGGCTCGCCGAGCGCGAGCTCTTGGCGACGGAAGCGGAGCGTCTCGGGTTGGCGGTCTCGGACGACCGGCTCGAGCGCGAACTCGCCGCCGGCCACGCCCGCGTGCCCCTGCCGGCCGAGAGCGCCGAGATGCTCTCGGTGAACCTGCGCCTCTGCCGGCGCGATCCGATGGGCTACGGCTGCGAACCCGACACACCGCTCGGCGTCCGTCAGATCCAAGTGGCGAACACGCCGGGCGATCCCTTCGACTACAAGGTCTACGAAAAATCGATTCGCATCATCGCGAACCGCGGCCCCAAGGAATTTCGCGCGGCGCAGGACCGGGAGCTTCTCGCCGAATCACTGCGGCAGCTCGTCCGGGAGCGGGTGCGCGTGTCCGACAACGAGGCCTACGCCGTCTACGATCGGGAGCGCTCGAGCGCGATCGTGCGCACCGTCGTCTTGACGCGCGACTGGTTCGCGAAGTTCGCCATCGACACGAGCGACGCCGCCGTCGACAAGTGGGCCGCCGCGAACGCGTCGCAAGTCGACGAGGCTTACAAGGCGGACAAGGACCAATTCACGGCGGGCTGCCCGGTCGTGAGCGAGATCGCGGTTTCGCTGCCCGACAACGCGAGCGACAGTGAAAAGGCGGACGCCCGCGCGAAGCTCGAGGCGTTGCGCGATCGCATCAAGAAGGGTGAAAGCTTCGAGGCGGTCGCCCGCGAAGCGTCGAGCGCGCCGAGTGCGGCCCTCGGCGGCAAGGTCGGCTGCCTGAACGCGAGCCACGGCCTCGGCTCCGAGCCGCTCGTCGAAGCGGCGGGCAAGCTCGCGCCGGGCGCGCTCTCCGACGTGATCGAAACGCCGCAGGAGCTCTACCTGCTCCGCCTCGACGGCAAGCTCGACGCCGCGACGCTCGAGCACGCGGCACGCGAGCAAGTCGCGAGAAACCTCTACGTCCACTTCGCCGCCGAGCAATCGATGCGCGCCTTCGCCGCCGACCTCGTGCAAAAGGCGAAGGGCGGCGCGAAGCTCGAAGAGGTCACGCGCGCGCTCACGGACGAGCTCGCGCGCAGAGGCGTACCGGCCGCGCCCGCCAAGCCCGGCGCCGCGCCGAACGCGAAGGAGCCGGCCACTCCGGCGGGCCTGCTCGCCGCGGATCGGCCGCGGTTCGAGGTCTCGACGTCGTTCAACATGTCGGGCAATCCGGTCCCCGACGTCGAACCGAGCGAGTCGCTCGCCGCGCGAGCCTTCGCGCTCTCGGCGCCCGACGCGGTCGACGAGCAACCGGTGACGACGCGGACGGGACTCGTCGTCATGCAGCTGAAGGAAAAGACGCCCGTTTCGCGTGAGCAGTTCGAGAAGGAGAAGTGGCCGATCGTGCGCCACCTCGAGCAGCGCAAGGCGGACGCGGCGCTCACTCGCTACGTGGCGGACCTCCGCAAGGCAGCCGGCTCGAAGCTCAAGATCGACGAACGCTTCGCGCAGGAAAGCAAGGCGGAGTCCGCGGAGGACTAGGCGCTCGGCGCCCGCGTCGTCCGCTCCGGACATGCCGAAACAACGTCCTCCTCGTGCGATCCGCCGAACGCTTCCGGGCGGGCCGCGTCTCGTGCTCGTGCCGGTGCCGAGCGCGCGCACGGCCGCGGTCGCCGTCCACCTGCACGTCGGTTCTCGTTACGAAAGCGCGCGGGACAACGGCATCTGCCACTTCCTCGAGCACATGTTGCACCGCGGCACCGTGGCGCATCCTTCCGCGCACGCGCAAGCGCTCGCCTTCGAACGGCTCGGCGCGACGCTCGCCGCCGCGACCTACGCCGATCACGGGGTGCTGTCGGTCGGCGTGCCGCCCGCGAACGTCGAAGGGGTGCTCGAGCTCCTCGGCGAAGTGTGTCGCGCGCCGATCTTCGACGCGATCGACGTCGAGCGCGGCATCGTGCGCGAGGAGATCCTCGAGAGTCTCGACGCGCACGGCCGCCGCACCGAGCCGGACGATCTCCTGCGCGAGGTCGCGTTCCCCCGCCATCCGCTCGGCTTTCCCATCACGGGCGGACTCGACACGCTCGCGCGTTTCGATCGCGACGCGCTCCGTCGCTGCCACCGCCGCTATTACACGTCGGATCTCGTGGTCACCGTCGCCGGCCGGTTTTCGCCGCGCGCCGTGCGGACGAGCGTCGCGCGCCACTTCCGCATGCCGAACGGCCACGCCCCGCGCGCGCGCGCGCCGCGTCCGCTGCCGGGGCCCGCGCTCCGCCACGTGCGCGACGCCTCGAGCCAAACCGCGCTCCGCCTCGGCTTTCGCGCGCCCGGCATCAAGCACGCGGCCGAGCCCGCGACCGAGCTCCTCCTGCGCGTGATCGACGACGGCACGTCGACCCGGCTCTATCACCGGCTCTGTGACGAACGCGGTCTTTGTTACGACGTGTCCGCGCTCTACGAAGCGCACGCCGACGTGGGACTGCTCGAGCTCGCGGCGGATTGCTCGCACGAGCACACGCTCGAGGTCGCCGAAGAGCTCGTCGCGCTCTGCCGCGAGCTCCGCGACGAAGGCCCGCGCGAGGACGAGCTCGACAAGGCGCGCGCGCGACTCGGCTTTCAGCTCGACGCCATGCGCGATTCGCCGGGCGAGCTCGCCGCGTTCCACGGCTTCGCCGAGCTCTTCGGTCTCGCGCGCACGCCCGAAGCCCGGCTCGCCGAGTTCGAGTCGGTGACCACGCGCGCCGTGCGCGCCGCCGCCGCGCGACTCTTTCGCGCCGATCGGCTCGCGCTCCTGACGGTCGGGTCGCTCACGGCGAGCGAGACGAAGCGGCTGCGACGCGCCGTCGCCTCGCTCGCGTGAATAGGCCGAAAACGCCGCGTTTTGCGGCGCCGCCGGCCCGGTCTCGCCGCGCCCGCTAACGCCGCTTGCGCACGACCGGGCGCTCCTCGGCGTGGTCCTCGCGGACCAGCGCTTCGGCAACGCGCAGCACGCGCCTGCGTGTCGCGGGGTTCGCCGTGCGGAGGATCATGCTGATGCGATCCTCCTTCGGCCTCGGACGCGACGGCTCGGAGAGCAACTCGGCGACTTCCACGCCGAGCGCGCCCGCGAGACGTACCAGCGTCTCGAGTGACGGGTTCGAGTTCGCGGAAGAACGACCGCGAAGGACTCGTTCGAGGCGCGCGACCGTTTCGACGGTGACGCCTGCGCGTGCTGCTAGCTCTGCCTGAGTGAGTCCGGTCTCAAGGCGAAGCTGTCTGATGTGATCGGCCAATCGAGTCGGTACGTCGGACAATTTGCGGTTTCACAGACTCCCGCCCGGTGATCGGCGCGTAAGTTACGATCTTCGCTCCCGAAGTCATCAGACCTCTGCGCCTGGACTTGCACGGAGGACGTCATGCCAGCAATCGGCCACCCGGTCGAATGATTTGTGAGAGCACCGAACGAGCCTGGATTTCAGGCTCGCGCGCTCAAACGCAGGGCCGGACGAAAAACTGTCGACTTACTTAACCCCTGCGGGTGGTGGAACGCGCAGCTCTGCGCCGGGGACGCGCACGGTGTCGAGCGTGCCCGAGACGACGACGGCGAGTCGATCGGCGACCCGCTCGGCGGCGCCGACTCCTTCGCTCTCCGTTTCGAACGCCGCGACGTAGCAACGACTCGTGCTCGCGCCGACGGCGAGTGCATAGCCGTGCACGCCGCGCGGCGAAGGCGTCACGCCGACGACCAAGCGCACGTCGAAACCGGCGGGAGCCGCCAGCGTGCGCCGCTCGACGACGGAGCTCGGATCGATCGCCGGCAGCGACGGTCGCGCGAGTCGTGCGTCGGCTTCGCACTGTTCCGGTTTGACGAGCCGTGACGCGAGCGTGATGCGCACCACGAGCGTCGAGTGCGTCGCGCGATGTGCGAGCAGCGTGAAGGTTCCGCTCGGCGTCGCGTGCCACGCGGGAGCATCCGGCAAGGCGACGAGCAGCGGCACGCGCGCGAGGTCACGCTCGCCCCAATCGTGGTCGAAGTCGTCGCGCGCCGCGGGCGGCGGGGTCGGGGCGACGGGCGCCGCCACGCGCGCGGGTCGCGCCTCCGCGCCGCAGCCGAGAGCGACCAGGGCGGCCAGGGCGAACACGCTTTTGGCGCCGGAACTCGGCCCCGCCGAGCGCGCGCGGGAGAGCTTCCCCATGGTCAGCGTGAGCGAGGGCATGTTATGAGTGAACGCACCTAGGTAACACGAGCTCGCGTTCGGGTGCGGCGTCCGAGCTCGTCGAGAAAAGCATGCAGCGAGAACGGCAGAAGCGCGCTCAGCGTGACGAGCGGCGGAGCGCGAGACGCGGAGGTCGTGTCGTCGTGCAGCCGATGGTGTTCGCCGCGCGAAGGCCGCGACCCGACGCGCAGCCGGCCGCGCTCGTCGTGCCCGAAACCGAGAGCGAAGTCGCGAGCACCGCTCCCGAACCGTCGCCGCCCCCCGCGAGCGTCGTCGAACCGAGCGAACCGCCGCGCGCCGCTCGGCGCTCGGCGCGCATCGTCGCGACGGCGTCGCCCACGGCCGACGCCGCGCGTGTGGAACGCGAGCGTCTCCTCGGCCGGCTCGTCGCGAGCGAAGGACGCGCGATGATCACGCGCGCCGCGAACGAGTGCCACCGCGCCGGCATCGAGTTTCCGCTCGAGCAAGCCGTGCAGCTCCAGCTCCTCGAACACGTGGACGAGGCGTTCGCGCGCGCGGCCATCGACGCGCTCGGGCGCATCTTCAGCGCCGAGACGCCGACCAAGCGCCCGATCCTCGAACAGCGCCTGCGCCGCTTGGAAGACACGGCCGACGAGGAGGCGACGCGCAGCGCCGCGGCCGAGCTACGGCGCTCGCTGCGCGCCTGATTCCCGATGACCGAGCTCACGGCGAAGAGCTTCGAGTCCAGATTGCGGGAGCTCGTCGCGGGTTTCGGCCGCGAGCGAGGCAACGATTCCTGCGTCGAGTGCGAGCGCTGCACGGCCTGCTCGCACTCGACGTTTTGCCGTGACTCCGAGCGGCTCGTGCGTTGCCATTTCTGCGTGCGTTGCGCGCTCTGCACCGACAGCTCGCACTGCCGTGGTTCGAAGAGTCTCATCAGCTGCCAGCACTGCATCGAGAGCGAGGGGTGCTCTTCGAGCTCGTACCTCGTGCGCTGCGTGTCGCTCACCGGCTGCAGCTATTGCTTCGGCTGCGTCGGCTTGAGCCAGCGTGATTTCCACATCCTGAACGAACCGTACGGTCGCCGCGATTACTTCGCGATCACCAAGCGCCTCACGCAGGAGCTGCGACTCGCGTAACGTCCAGGGAGCGGAGAGCAACATGGCGGACGGCGCGCTCGACACGTTGTGGAAGCACGCGCTCGATCACTGGGACGACGAGGCCGCGCACCGGGCCTTTCTCGAACATTGCCGGCACCACGGTCAGCTCGTCGAAGCGGCCGTGCGCTACCGCGGCATGAAGGGCGACCACGCGCGCGGTGAGCTCGCCGAGAAGAAGCTCGCCGCCATCACCGCGCTCGCCCTCGCGAATCTCGAGAGCGCGCGGAGCCCCGAACGCCGCAAGCAGGGCCGCGTCTCGAGCTACGTTCTCATCGTGTTTTTCGTCGCAGCGACGATCGGCCTTCTGGCCTACCTCGGACCAGGACGCTGACGAGCGGCGACGCCGAGCGTGACCGAAATGTCGAGGAATGACCGCTAGAAGAAGCGGGTTGAGCGTTTTGTGAAGCTCTCGGGTCCATAGCGCTTCGCAACGGACCCGACACCGGGCTATAGAGCCCGAGCGACAAATCTCCCGGATCCACTACGAGGAGGTCCTCATGCGAACTCTACTCTTTCCCCTCGGTTCATTGATCGTCCTCGCCGCGTGCGGCTCCGACCCGAAGCCGGTCGCGCAAGCGCCCACGGCTCCGCCGCCCGCCGTAACGACGCCGCCTCCCCCCGAGAAGGTCGGTGACGTGCCGACGCGCTCGAACATCAACATCTCGGACGACATCCGCAAGGCGTGCGGCATCAACGACGCGGACGCGTACTTCGCGTTCGACTCGGCGAACGTACGGCCGCAGGATCAGGCGATTCTGCAGAAGCTCGCGAGCTGTTTCTCGACCGGGCCGCTCAAGGGCCGCACGATGCGCCTCGTCGGGCACGCCGATCCGCGCGGCGACGAGGAGTACAACATGGTGCTCGGCGGCCGCCGCGCCGACAACGTGAAGGGCGCGATCGTCAACGCAGGGCTCGCCTCGAGCAAAATCGCGACCACGTCGCGCGGCGAGATGGATGCGACCGGCACCGACGAAGCAGGCTGGGAAAAGGACCGCCGCGTCGACGTGATGCTCGGGAGCTGATTCACGTAGGCTCCCGCACCAAGCACCACGATGGTTGATCCCACTCCGAGCACCCCGAAGCCCCTCGATCCGATCGCTCTCGCCTTCGGGTCGTCGGGCGTGGTGCTCGGGGTGCTGTTGATCCTCCTGTCCGCGTCCGTCGCGGTCTGGTTCATCTGGTTTTTGAAGGTCGGCCAGCTCTCGCGGCTGCGGTCGAAGAATCGCGCCTTCGAGCAAGAAGCCGCCACGGTGCATCAAGCGAGCGACCTCGTGGGCCTCGCGCGCCGTCACGCGGATTCACCCGGCGGGCGCGTGGTGATCGAGCTCGGGCGCCGGCAAGGCCAGGCGCTCACCGGCGAGTTTTTGCTCGCGGTCGCCAAGCGCGCCATCGCCTCCGAGCAACAACGCGCGAGCGTGCTCATGCCCACGCTCTCGAGCATCGCGTCCGCGTCCCCGTTCATCGGCCTGTTCGGTACGGTGTGGGGCATCATGGACGCCTTCTTGCGCATCGGCGTCGAGAAGAGCGCGTCGTTGCCGGTCGTCGCGCCGGCCATCGGCGAGGCGCTCATCGCCACCGCGTTCGGCCTCGTCGCCGCGATTCCCGCCACCATCGGCTACAACTACATCGACAAGCGCGTCGCCGATTTCCTCGAGGAGCTCGGCGCCTCGTCCGAAGGCTGGGTCGCGCTCCTCAGCGACGACGGCAGGGACAAACCGGTTCCGCTCGCGCGCCACGCGGCGTTTCCGGCGGTTCGCGGAGGGGAGTGAGCCGTGGCGCTCTCGGCCGGCGGAGGCCGGCGCCGGGGCTTTCGCGACATCAACGTCACGCCGCTCGTGGACGTGATGCTCGTCTTGTTGATCGTGTTCATGGTGACGGCGCCGCTCCTCACGACGGGGCTCCGCATCGATTTGCCCGAAGTCAAAGCCGCGCAGACGCCGGTGAAGGACGCGCGCCTGCTCGTCTCGATCACGAAGGACGAAAAAGTCCTCTTCGGCGAGGAGGACGTGACGGGCCACATCGATCAGGCGCTCAAGGACAACCCGCGCGTGCAGAAGGAGCGCGAGCTCTACATTCGCGCGGACAAGAACGCGCGCTACGGCATCGTGGCGACGGTCGTGGCGGCGGCGCGCAACAGCGGCGTCGAGTCGCTGAATCTCCTCGTCGAACCCGAGGTCGAGGAAGAAAAGCCGTGACGCCATGACGCGCGGCGCCTCGCCCGGGGGTTTGAGCGCGTTCACGCCGCGGGACGTGATGTTCGCGGGCGCCGGCACCGCCGTCATCGAAGCCGGTCTCTTCGCGCTCGCGGTCGCGGCCGGGGCGAGCAAGGCGCACATCACGCCGCGTGAAGCGCCGCCGCCCGAGCCGATTCCGATCTCGGTGACGCCCGTGCTCGACGACGTGCCGCTCCTGAAGCTCGGCGGGAAGAAGGTGAAGCCGAAGCTCCCCGATATGTGGCGCAAAGAGCCGCCGGTGCGGCGCGTCGAGGAAAAGAGCGCGCCTTCGCCGAAGGCCGCGAAGACGCCCGAGGCGATCCCGACGAGCCCGCTCGCGAAGCCCGACGCCGGACCGCCGCCGCCGCCCGACGCCGAGGTCGCGAAACAGGTCGATCAAGTGCTGAAAGAGACGCCGGACGCCGCGGCGCCCACCGTTCAGGGTGAAGGCTCACCCGACGGCGTGAAGGAAGGCACCGAGACGGATCCGCTGAAGGCGCGCGCCGTCTCGCAATATCAGGCGAAGCTCGTCGCGTGGTTCAACGCGCGCTTCAAGTCGCCGACCAAGGACGAGATCCCGTGCGAGGAGCTCACGAAGCTCCGTTCGTCGTTCACGGCCAACATCGGCGGCGATCGCACGGTGTCGGGCTTTGCCGCGCGCAAACAGAGCGGCAACGCCATCTTCGACCAGCGCGCCGAAGGCACGATGCAAGGCGCGGTGGGCGCCGAGCTGCCGCCGCCGCCGCCCCTTTACCCCGATATTTTGGGGTCGAGCCTGCCCATCACCTTCTCGGGGAGAGACAACGAATGCAAATGAACGGTCGTTGCTTGCGGTGGCTCGCGGCCGCCACTCTCGTGCTCGGACTCGCGTGGCCGCGCCACGCAGGCGCGCAACCCGCGCCGCCGCCGGACCCCGCGGCGGCGCCCGCCGGCAACCCGCCCGCGAACGAAACGGCGCTCGGCGAGCTCATCGTCACCGGTCACAAGGAAGAGAAGCTCCCGCGCATCGCGATTCTTCCCTCGCTCTCGGCGGATCTCGAGGACGTGATCGTGCGCTCGGTGGTGCGGCGCGACATCGAGCTCACCGGGATGTTCGAGCTCATTCCGGACAACAAGGCGCCGATGGGGCTCTACTCCTTCGACGACCCGGTCGACGTGCCCGCTTGGCAGAACCTCGGCGCCGAAGCCATCGTGAAGGTCGCCGCTCGGCCGCAGGGCAACAAGGCGGAGGTGTTCGGTCTCGCGTACTTTTTGAACGTCGGGAAAGACCCGGTCTATCAAAAGAAAATCACCGTCGATAAGGCCGACGTGCGCGTCACGGCGCATCGGATCACGGACGCGCTGCTCGGCGCGCTCACGGGGCGACCCGGCGGTTTCGCGAGCCAGCTCGCCTTCGCCGCGCGCTGGACGAAAAATCAGCGCATCTTCCGCCTCGACGCCGACGGCCAAGGGCTCGAACCGCTGACGGACCCGGCCGACTTCGCCGTCGCGCCGATGTGGGGACCGAACGGGACGCTCTTTTTCGAGAGCAGCCACGACTACCAGCCGTTCCAGCTGTTTCAGCTCGCGGGCAAGACGATCACCCAGGTGAAGCTGCCGTTCACGACGTCGATTTACGCGGTGGCGTTCAGCAAGGACTATTCGCGGATGGCCGTCGCCGTCGCCGAAGGCGGGAAGAGCTCGATTTACGTGGGCCTCGCCGACGGCAGCGGGATGACGAAAGCGTCGACGTCGACCGAGCTCGCGACGCACCCCGTGTTCAGTCCGTCCGGCAAGCTCGCGTGGATCGGCGGTGATCCGACGCACGGCTCGCAGCGCGTTTACGTGGACGGCAAGGCCGTCTCGCCCGCGGGTTTCGGCGCGTCGGGCCCGACCTTCTGCGACACCGAAGACGGCGTGAAGCTGATTTACTCCGTGGCGGTCGGCGGCGATCAGCGCGATCTCGTCATGTCGGACGACCAGGGCCGCGGCATGTCGCGCCTCACGCAAGGTCAGGGTTCGAACACCTACCCGGCGTGCAGTCCCGACGGCCGTTTGCTCGCGTTTTTCTCGACGCGCAAGAGCCAGCCCGGCATCTACATGATGTCGCTCAAGCGTTTCACGACGCAGCTCCTCACCTCCAAGATCGGCGAGTCCTTGCGCTGGGCCGCGCTGCCACCGGCCAAGTAGTCGTGCTGCCTCACTCCACCCGCGACGGTTACGCGAAAGCCGGCGTCGACTACGGCGTCATCGATCCGGGGAAGCTCCTCGCTCAGCGCACGGCCGCGGCGACGGCCAACGAGCTCCTCATGCGCGGCGCGACCGAGGTCGGCGCGAGCCGCGGCGAGAGCGCCTACGTGATCGACCTCGGCGACCGCTACCTCGCGACGGTCACCGAAGCGCTCGGCACGAAGAATCTCGTCGCGGACGCGATCGGGCCCGCCCTCGGACGGAGCTTTTACGACGCGATCGCCCACGACACCGTCGCGACCATCTTGAACGATCTGGTCACGGTGGGCGCGCGACCGCTCTGCTTGACGGCGTATTGGGGAGCGGGGAGCTCCGATTGGTTCGCGAACGAAGAGCGCATGGCCGACCTCACGCTCGGCTGGGGCGCCGCGTGCAACGAAGCGCACTGCGCCTGGGGCGGCGGTGAAACGCAGGTGCTCAAATCGATGATCGAGCCCGGCACCGTCGTGCTCGGAGGCAACGCGATCGGCGTCATCGCGAACAAGAGCGAGCTCTTGCTCGGCTCGCGCGTCACGGCGGGCGATCGCATCCTGCTCGCGCCCGCGGTCGGCATCCACACGAACGGCCTCACCCTGGCGCGCAAAGTCGCTGAATTTCTGCCGGACGGCTACGCCACGCCCTTGCCCGGCGATCCGCGGTCGCGCTCGTTCGGCGAGGCCTTGCTCGATCCGACGCCGCTCTACGGACGCTTGATCGAGGCGCTGCTCGACGACGGCGTCGAGCTTCACTACGCGGCGCACGTGACGGGCCACGGCTGGCGCAAGCTGATGCGCGCGAACCTCGAGCTCTCGTACGTGCTCGAAGCGATCCCCGAAGTGCCGCCCGTGCTCGCCTACTTGGTCGAGGTCGCGGGCATCGACCGGAACGAAGCGTACGGCACCTTCAACATGGG